>JAJDNV010000222.1 GCA_022340545.1 Acidobacteriota bacterium
ACCCCTGCCGCCACCGCGATCCGGTAGAACCCGGACTTCCACTTCTCGGACCGGCTCCGCGTCCCCTCGGGGGTGATCACGAGCAGCAGGCGATCGTTCTCCCTGAAGGCTCGGGTCGCGTCCTCGGCGATGCCCTCGGCCTTCGAGCGATCGATGGCGATCCCGCCGATCGAGCGCAGGAAGGCCCCGAGCGGCCACCAGAACAGGGTGTGCTTGCCGAGGAAGCTCGCCTTGAGACGCAGGGCTAACTTCGCCCAGAGCCCGGTGAGGAAGTCCCAGTTGGAAGTATGGGGGGCGACGATCAGGACCATCTTCGGCTCGCTCGGCACCGCACCTTCGAGCCTCCATCCCCGAACGGCCATCATGAACCGCCCGAGGGCGGCGGCGAGGGGGCCGTGCGTGCGCGGCACCTCCTCTCCCACCTCCGGGACCCGGAACCCGCTCCCGAGAGTCATCGGCGTCTCCTGGCCGCTGCGGGCTCCCGCCCGTCGATGAAGACGGCCTCCAGACTCAGGTCCTCGGCCTCCCGCGCTTGCCCGATCGCCGCTCGGGGCTCGGGTCGAAGGAGGAGAAACGAGGCCGGCCTGTCGGGAGCCAGGGCAGGGGTGGGGGTCTCAGCGGGCGGGCACGCGGAGAGGCGCCCGAGAAGCTCGGCCAGGGGACGCCCGGCCGCCCGCGTTCGCCAGCCGTTGAGGGTCAGTGCGTCGAGCACGTGGTCGAGTTGCATGGAAGACGGCGCCGACGGCCGGCCCGCCACCTCGAGGAAGCAGCCCTCAGCCGCCGCCTCCGTCACCTCGATCACCGGCCAGCCAGGACCCTCCAGGAGCCCGGCCGCGGCGCGGGCCTCCGCGTCCTCGTCAGCCTCTACCCGCCAGCGCAGCCGAGCCACCCCGAGGCGGGCCAGGGTGGCGACCCCCTCCTCGTCGAGCCACTGCCGCGCTTCCAGCCCGCGCATCGACGCGGTGAAGGCGGGTGCGACGAGACGGCCGGCGGCGTCGATCCGGTGGGCGGCACCGAGAAAGCGGCCATCCCCGATCTCACGCACCCGCGAGGCCCCCGGGGGGCCGGCGGCGTCGCAGGCGGCCAGGAGAGGGTCACGATCGAGCCGGTCGAAGGCCAGATCGGCCCGGTAGGGGGCACCGGACGGCGGCTGCCAGATCTCGCCGTCGTGCACGAGCACATCGACCCACGAGTCGTCCTGGTTGCGCTCCAGCGTCTTGTAGACCTGTGGGTCCTGGCCGGCAAGGTCGTTCCCGACGAGACCGGAGAGCACACTCAGCAGCGCCACGAAGTTGAGCCGCGTGAGCTCCGGGTACGTCCAGCCCGGCGGCAGGCCCCCGCTCTCGACGAGCACCACCGGCGTCCCCCAACTGGTGATGTTGTCGCCGAACGCCCGCGGGTTCCAGTCTTCGTCGTAGCGTGAGATGCCGCCCGGGATGAAGGGCTCGAGGGCGCGGGCGATGGCCGCGCACGCGCGCTTGGCCCGGGCCCGGCCCGGGGTCATCGTTCCCTCCTCGTCGCCCGCCACCGCCAGCAGCGCGATGGTGGCGAGCCGGCCGGTGCTCCCAACGGTCGTCCGTCGGTCCTGGTCGTGGAGGTTGAACCCGAGCTCCGGCTCGAAGCGGTCGCGGAGCTCCTTGAGCAGCCGTCCCTCCGGGGTGGTCAGCTGGAGGGCGTCGCGGTTGAGGTCGATGGCCTGGGCGTTGCGCCGGGCGTAGCGGTCGGCCCCGTCGGGGTTCAGCATCGGGACGAGGAGGAGCGTCGCCCCCTCAAGGATCGCCGCCGCCTGCGGATCGGGGCTGGACAGGACGAAATCGGCGATATCGAGGAGGGCCGGCGTGGCCGAGGGTTCGTCGCCGTGCATCTGCGACCACAGAAGCACACGGCGCGGCCCGGAGCCGAGGATCAAGAGATGGATCGCGCGCCCTTCAACGGACCGGCCCACCTGCTCCACGGACAGGCGACCGGGGTGACGCGCCTCGAGCTCCCGGATCCACTCGACGAGCTCGGCGTGACGAAGACACGGGGCCGACATCGTCACGAACCGGACGGACGGCCACGCGCTCCAGAGGGACTCGGGGGAGAAGGAGACGGGTGGACCGGCCAGGGCCAGGACCAGCGCCGGCGCCAACCACGGGGCGGGCACGGTCTAGTCTCTCGGCACGACGGCCGACAGCCCGCGACGCACTCGGCCGAGCGTGGTCTTGTTCAGCAGGCGCACCTCGCTGAGCCGCTTCGGGCGCGCCGCCTGCACCGCGGCCCGGGCCAGCACGTCGACGAGGACAAGATCGGCCGCCGGCAGCAGCCGACGCCACTCGGCCCGTCGCCCCAGCAGCCGCGTCTCCACGAGCACCTCGTCGCCGCGCAGGCCACCGATCACCGCCGCTGCGAACGACAGGACCAGCGGCGACCGCGAGACCAGGAGAACGGTGGCGCCGGCAGGAAGGGCGACGATCCTCTCGCGGTCCTCGCGGGTCAAACCGACGTGGATCACCACGAGGGCGGCGCCCGGGACGAGTCGCGCCACCTTGCCCGCGTGGTAGGGAAAGACGAGACCGAGCGCGCCCGACAGCAGCGCCGGCTCCGCCGCGAGATTCTCGAGGGTGCAGCCCGAGACCGGCACCCCCAGGGCCTCCCGCACCTCGTGGACGACGAGGTCGATCGTCTCCACCCGCGGATCCACCACCACCACACGCTCCGCAGGCGCGGCCCGCAGCCAGCGCTCGACAGTGGCGGTGATCTCGGCGCCGCTATAGCCCTTGCGCAGCGCGGTGCCGACCGCGAGTCGGATCATCTCGTCGAGGCCCCGCGCCTCCTCGAGCGAGGCCGGCTTGCCCGCACGCACGAAGACACCGGCCCCCCGCTTGAGCTCGACATGCCCCGCCGCCTCGAGCTCGCGGTAGGCGGCGGAGACCGTGTTGGCGTGAAGGCCGAGCTGCCGGGCGAGGGCGCGGACGGAGGGGAGTCGCTCGCCGGGGGCGATGCCCCCCCCGAGGATCTTGAGCTCCAGCTGCGCGAGCAGCTGGTCGTGGAGGGGCACGCCGCCTTTTCGGTTGAGGACGAAGTCCATGGCTCTCGCCGCCGGAGTTGGGCGATTATGAACCCGTGCGGTCGCTCTTTTCCACGCGTCGCCGGCGACTCGCCGCCCGCATCGCTCTCTATGGAGGAGCGATCCTCGTCGGCCTGCCCCTGGCCGCCTCGCAGATTCTGGTGGGCACGACCCGCTGGACAACGCACCCGGCCCGCCCCCCCTGGGAGGAGATGTCCGTCTCCTGCGGGAACCTGCGGCTGCGGGCCTGGCTCGCCAGGGGCGAGCCGCAGCGGGCTGCGGCGGTGGTCGTTCACGGCCTCGGCGACAGCCTCGAGGCCTATGCCGACACCGGCGTCGTCCTGCGCCGTCGCGGCCACACCGTTCTCCTGCTCGACCTCCGGGCCCACGGCGGAAGCGAGGGACGCCTGACGACACTGGGCGGACACGAGCGCGAGGACGTGCGGGCCGCGCTCGGGGCCCTCCGCGAGCGAGGCCTCGGCGACGAGGGCTTCGTGCTCTTCGGCGTCTCGATGGGCGCGGTCGCCGTCATCCGGGCCGCGGCCGAGGAAACGGACGTCCGCGCGGTGATCGCTGAAGCCCCCTTCGACAGCTACCGCGGCACGGTGGTCCATCACGCGTGGCTCTTCTTCGGGCTGCCCGAGTGGTTCCCCCTGATCCCGGCGACAATCCAGCTGGCCGAGTGGCGAGCGGGCTTCGACGCGGACGAGGTCGACACGGTGGACGCCGTGCGGAGAGTGCGGGCACCGTTGCTCCTGATCGTCGACGGCGACGATCCGCGGGTGCCCGAGAGCGTCGTTCGACGTGTCTTCGACGCCCACCCGGGTCCGCGGCAGCTGTGGGTGGCGGACGGTGCCCCGCACAGCGGGGCAAGCCTCGTCCCCGGCTACTGGGAGACGGTCCTCGCCTTCCTCGATGAGCAGGGGCTCTAGCGGGCCGGCAGCCTGCGGGGCGGGGAGAGGAGGCCGGGCAGCCCCTCCGCTTCCATCAAGCTGAACAGCTGCACCCAGCCCGCGATGACGAGGCGCGAGCCGTCGGGGGCGAAGCCGAAGGACTCTGCGGCCACGTCCGGGTCGAAGCCCGCCACCTTGCGGCGGGTCGCGCGGGTGTCGCGACCGGGGACGAAATCCTGCGCGTAGAGGCCGATCGCACCGCTCTCGTCCTGGCCCACGAAGACGATCGCGTCCCCGCCCGGCAGCCAGCGGGCCCGGCCCAGGGAGATGGTGGTGCGCCGGTGGGCCTCGACGAGGATCTCGAAGTCCTCGAGCTCGCCGTCCCGGAGGCGGGCGACGCGCAGCCGTGCCGGGTATTTGCCGGTGAAGCTACGGAAGACGGCATGGCGGCCGTCGGGCGACACTTCGGGGATCGTGGCCCGTCCCTCGAACAGGTGTGTGGCCTCGGTGCCGTCGGGGCGGATCTTCCAGAGGCCGGCCTTCTCCGGGTTTCCCGAGCTGTAGACGATCCACTCACCGTCGGGGGTGGCCGTCGGGTTCTCGGCGTTTCCTCCGTCGTCCGTCACCTTCCGTGCGGCACTCCCGTCGCGGTCGGCGATCCAGATCTCGTAGTTGCCCGAGCGGTTGGAGCTCCAGATGATCCGGCCGTCCCGCACGAAACCCGGGTCCCAGTTCAGATGGGAGCTCGTGAGGCGCCGCAAGCCCCCGCTGGACGTCGAGACCGTCCAGAGGTTCATCCCGCCGCCGCGGTTCGACGAGAAGGCGATGGTCTCGCCGTCGGGAGAATAGACCGGCTGCCGGTCGGTCGATTCGCCGCGGCTGAGCCAGCGCCCGTTCGCGGGGCCTTCCGGGCCGAGGAGAGTCTCCCGCAGGTTCTGGCGCGGCGAGCGTGTGTCGAACACCACGCGGCCGTCGCCGAGCACGTCCAGGACCTGCGCCGTCGACGGGCTCCACAGACTGGTCCGGACCTCTCCGGTGGCGGCGTCCTGGAACACGAGGCGGCCCGGGCTGCCGGCCGCCGCCGCCACCGACTCCGCCTGGAGGTACACGAGCTCGCCGCCGGCCGTCCACGCCGGGGCGGAGAGGGTGCGGCGGGCGTCGGGGGCGGGGATCGCCCGCGTCTCGCCGCTCTCCACGTCGACCAGGACCACGGGCTGCTGGGCCCCGGCCAGCAGCGACCCGCTCGAGGTGACCATCGCCAGCGTCCTTCCGTCCGGCGACCAGCGAGGCGCCCGCAGCCCGGCCGGCACGCTCGCGACCTCGCGGGCGTCGGAGCCGTCGGCCAGGGCCACGCCCACCGACGACACGGTCTTGCCGTTCTCGCTCCTCAACCGCAGGAAGGCGATGCGCTTTCCGTCCGGCGACCAGTCGCCCTCGGTGGCGTTCTCGACGAGACGGCGGGCCTCACCCCCGAGAACGGCGGCCCGGAAGAGAGATGTGCCTTCTCCGACGGGTCGTGCGAAGAGGATGGTCGTCCCATCGGGCGAGAAGCGGGGGAAGTCGTCGGGGCCACTGGTCAGCGGAGCCTCCGCCTCTCCGGTGACCTGCTTGAGCCAGATGCGGAGCTGTCCGTCCCGGTCGGAGGCGAAGGCAACGGTCCGACCGTCCGGGGAAACGGCCGGAGAGGAGTCCCGTCCCGAGAAGCTCATCCAACGATAGCTCGGGGTCACCGGCGCCTCGGCCGGCCTCACGACCCCGTAAAGGGCGGTCCCAACCAGGGCGAGAGCGACGCCGGCGGCCACGAGGCCGACACGCTCGAGGAGCCGCCGTCGGCGTTCGGTCCTCGTCGTCTCGGCGGCCATGTCGGTCGTGTCCCACGTCCGGGTGCTGCCGGTCGAGATCGCCTCCAGCGCGATCGCGAGGTCGTGGGCGGTGCGCGGGCGCTCCTCGGGCCGCTTCTCGAGGCACCGCCGCACGAGGCGCTCGAGACCGGGTGAGACGTTGCGTGTCGATTCGAAGACGTTGGGCGGGTCCTCCTTGAGGATTGCGCTCAAAGTCTCCACCGGGCTCGGCCCCTGGAACGCACGCTTGCCGGTGAGCATCTCGTAGAGCACAGCCCCGAAGGCAAAGATGTCGACGCGCTCGTCGACGTCAGTCCGCCCGCGGACCTGCTCGGGGGCCATGTAGCCCACCGTTCCCATCACCCGACCGGGCTCGGTCGAAAGAGACACGGTGGGCACGTCCCCCTCCGCGGTCGCGACCGGCTCCCTGCGGGCGAGGCCGAAGTCGAGGATCTTCACCGTCCCCCCCCCACCTCCGAGGAGGAAGATGTTCTCCGGCTTGAGGTCCCGGTGGACGATGCCCTTGTCGTGGGCGGCGGCGAGACCGTTCACGATCTGGAGCGCATATTCGATGGCCTTGCTCACCGGCAGGGCCCCGTCCCTCAGCCGCTCCCGCAGGGTCTCCCCCTCGAGCAGCTCCATGGCCGCGTAGACGGAGCCCTCGTGCTGCCCGATGTCGTGGATCGCCAGGATGTTGGGGTGAGAGAGGGCGGCGACCGCCTTGGCCTCGCGCTCGAACCGACCGAGCGCGTCCGGGTCGGTGGCAAGGTTGCGGGGGAGCACCTTGACCGCCACCTCACGTTCGAGCCGTGTGTCGCGGGCCTTCAGGACGACGCCCATACCTCCCTGGCCGATCTGGGAGAGGACCTCGTACGGTCCGACGCGAGTCCCTCGTTCGAGCTTCATGGTCGTGCCGAGCGCAGGGGATTATATCGCTCGTCTGCGGTTGGACCGGGGACCCTCAGCGGGGCGTCGAGCTCGGCACCGGCGGAGCGATCCGATAGACCCGCTCCCGACCTTCCTCGAAGATCGGCTCGAGGACCCCCGCCTCCACGAGGTCCGTCTTGGGTCGTCCCGGAAGGTAGGCGAACCGGGCCCCGAGGTCGCGCGCCACCGCGAGCGCGGCCGCCGGGCTCTCCGCCTGGAAGAAGGACCGGACCTGGCGCTCACGCTCCGCGACCGCGGCCGGGGTCGCGAACTGGCTCCAGTAGGGGATGTAGTTGGCCAGGGTCACGCGACGACCGGCCAGGACCACGGGCAGGGGCACGCGAGCGACCCCGGGCCGCGTCAACACGACGTCACCCGGGCGACTCGCGGCGGCGAGGGCCCTCATCGCGCGGACCGCCGGCGCGGGGATCCACTCCGGAGCCTGAGTGGCCTTCCGTATGACGAACTCGACCGTCGGTGGGAGGACGAGCAGGGCCGTAAGGCCGACCGCCAGCAAGGGCCATCGGCCCGGGCGGGCAAGAGCGGGAACGACGAACAGCCAGAGGACGAGGCCGCTGGCCTGGACGAAGTAGAAGCTCTCGTCGTAGGCCGGGTCCGCGGTGATGCGCAAGAAGAGGGCCAGCGGCCAGCCCAGCAACGCGAACGCGGCCAGGACCCCGGACGCCGCGGAGCCACCGGCCAGCGTCCTGAGGGCCCCGGGAACGCCGAGGAGACGCGGACCGAGGGTCAAGAGGAGCCAGAGCAGGCCAGAGACGAACAGGGCCATCCCGCCGACCTCGGGGAGACCGAAGGCCAGGCGGGCCTCGTTCACCGGGGCGAAGGGCAGCACGTCGACGTGGACACCGGCGGCGCCGCTCGGTGCCCTCGAGCCGAGCACGAGCAGGGCGACCGAGACCGCCACCGCGAGTCCGGGCCCGAGAAGCGCCCGACGCCCGCGACGGAGTGCCAACGCTACGGCGAGGGCGAGGAGCAGCTGGGCCCCGGTGAACGCCTTGAAGCCGCCGACGCCGGCACCGAGGACGGCAGCAAGCACGAGCCAGCGGCGATCCTCCCCCCGCTCGGCGCGCTCGATCGCGACCAGGGCCGCGAGGGCGAGTGTGACCGCCGGGGCGATCGAGTTGGCGTAGAACACCGCCTCGACGAAGTTGTCCCCCAGCTTGAAGGCCCAGTACTCGACGTCGAGCAGCAGGCCCGGAACGAAGGACAGGTCGGCGGCGAGGGGCAGGAAGCCGGCCAGCGCCAGCGCCCATCGCCCCAGTCCAAGGACATGCGCGATCGCCCGAAGGGCGAGGATCAGGGCGAGCGCCCAGAGGGTGATGTCGAATCGGTTGAGCGCGTCGTAGGGGTGGATTCCGGCCCAGCGTGCCGCCGCCGCCCGTACGAGGTGGGATCCCACGTGGTAGCGCATCTCCACCCCGGCGAGGCCGGGGACCTGGGGGGGATGGCCGGCGACGAGCTCCCAGGTGACTCCGACGTGCACCGCGGTGTCGATGTGCTCGCCTACATCCAGGGCGAACGCCCCATTGGGTCCCACGCGGTTCACCGGGTACTGTGTCACCGCGAACAGGGCGACCAGGAGCAGGAACGGAGGAAGCGCGCCCCTGAGTGAGGGGCCCGGAGCCCTCTCCTTCCGGAGCCCGGGGAGCAGGAGCGGCAGGTTGGCGGCGAGGACGAGCGCGGGAAAGACCCAGGGCACGCCGACAACGAGGCTCAGCCAGTAGGCGAGGGCCCCGAACACGAGACCGAGGGGGATGACGAGCGCGACGTCCCAGCGTCGAAGGACGAGGCGCTGGAGTCCGACCCCGGGGCCGAGGATCGCCAGCGCGGCAAACAGCGCGAAGCGGAGTGCAGCGAGAAGGGGCGCGGACCCGTCGGCCAAGCGCTGCTGCCCTCGCTCAGATCTCGAGCTGCTTCGGGACCCGGGTCAGGCAGCGCGAGTCCCTCTTCCTCACGAGCGCCATGTCCTCGATGCGCACCCCGCCGAGGCCGAGGTAGTAGAGGCCGGGCTCGATGGTCACGACGTGCCCGGCCCGCAGGGTACAGGGGCGCTTGCCGATGGACGGGGCTTCGTGGATCTGCAGGCCCACGCCGTGGCCCGTCCCGTGGAAGAAGCCCTGCATGCGTCCCTCCTGGACGCCGGTCTTGTAGCCCTGCCGCGTGAAGAGGTCCTGGATCTCCTTGTGGACGTCCAGGCCCTCGATACCCTCGCGAACTCGCCGGTGCCCGAGGCGCACGCCCTCGTGGACGATCGCGTACAGCTCGTGGAGGGCGAAGCTCGCCTTGCCCCGCACGACCGTGCGCGTGAGGTCGCCGAAGTAGCCCGTCTTCTCGGAGCGCGGGAAGATGTCCATGATGACCGGCGTGTGGGCCCGTATCGGGCCATGCCCCTCGTCGTGGGGGTCCACCGCCTGGTCGCCGGGGGCGCAGATCGTGTGGGCGGGGACGCAACCCTCGGCCATGACCCGGGTATTGATCACGGAGCGCAGATCCTCCGCGGTGAAGCGTCGGCCATCCCGCATGAGCCAGCCCTTGCGGATTCGACAGGCCTTGAGGGCCTCGATGCCGGCCAGGAGCCCCTCCTCCGCCGCGCGCAGCGAGGCCTCGATCGCTCGGACCTCGTCCGGTCGCTTGACCTCGCGCTCGGGCCAGAACGGATCTGCGACGAGGTCGAGGCGGATCCCCCGCTCGTCCAGCTCCATCGCCAGCCCCAGCGGGAAGCTGCCCGGGACCTCCACCCGCTTCAGACCGAGGGTCTTCAGGGCCTGGGCGATCACGTCGGCGGTCGCCGGCTTCTTTCCGTTCTTCTCGAGCGGGGCGGCGATCTTCGACCAGCTCATCACCCGGTCGACGCGGGCCTGTCGCCGGGCCCGGTCCATCTCGAGGTCGCTCATGACGAGGACCGTGCGCCGGCCCTTCTGGATGAAGAGAAACGGGTCGGGGGCGAAGAATCCGGTCGGGTAGAGCATGTCGGCCTCGGTCTCCGACGCGGCGTAGAGGAGACGGGCCGTCGGACGACGGGGGCGAGTCGTCTTCTTCTTCTTTTTCTTCATGGCATCTCTAGTCTATAGCCAGGGTTCAGCGAGCGGGTGCGGTTGGTCGCCAGGCCTGGAGTCGCCCACGTGTCCTGTCCCTGAGGACACGTGGGTGTGCTTGGCCCTACGTGGGGAGGGTCAGGGAGGGGGGTCTTTGAACGAACGCCCCGGCAGCATCAGCACGAGGACGACCCCGGCGAGGATCACTCCCGCCTGGGAGAGGCTCTTCCAGAGGCCTCCGGGCTCGCTGCCCAACGAGAGCGCCTGGAGGAGAAACATCACCGTGAGGGGAAACAGTCTCCGGTCCCGAGTCCGGACATACTGCACGAGCGCCACCACCGTCGCGGCGACGAAGCCTCCGATCATGCTGCCGGCTCGGCGAGCTCGACGTCCACCAGCACGTCGTAGAAGGTGGCGCCTCCGCCCATGTCCGTCAGCTCCTGGCCGGTGACGGCGTTGGCGTTGCGCCCGCCGGGACACATCTTCGCCCACCAGATCGAGAGCCCCACCACTACACCCGGTCGGGCGGCATCGGAGACGCGGGCACGGGCGAGGAACGAGCCCCGGTCGTTGTGGATCCGCACCATCTGCCCCTCCGCGATGCCGCGCGACGAGGCGTCGTCGGGGTGCATGGTCACGCTGGCCTCGCCTTCGCGGCGCACGAACACGGGCTGGGCCGAGAACGTCGAGTTCAGGAAATGGTGGGCCGGGGGCGAGATGAACGCGAGGGGGTACCGCTCTGCGAGCTCGGGGGCGGAGGCCACGCTCTCCCGTGGGGGAACGTAGCCCGCCAGCGTGTCGCACCCCTCCTCGGCCAGCCCCTCCGAGCGCAGCTCGCACTTCCCGGACGGGGTCGGGAAGCCGCCTTCGGCGAAGGGCACGTACGGGTCGGGCACGCTCAGGCGAACCGTGCCCTCGCGCTCGAGCCGCTCGAACGTGATCCCCGCCATCCGAGGGTGATTCCAGTCGAAGGCCCGTCGTGCCATGTCCTCGTCGCTGTCCCGAAGGCAGGGGTCGTCGAGGCCGAGCCGCGCGGCCAGGCGCCGGAAGACCTCGGTGTTGGGCAGGGATTCCCCGAGCGGGGTGATCGCGGGGCGACTGAGGCTGACGTAGAGATGGCCGTAGGACTTGTGGATGTCGTAGTGCTCGAGCGTCGTCGTCGCCGGCAACACGATGTCGGCGAAGTCCACGGTGTCGGTCGGGAAGAGCTCGTGCACGACGGTGAAGAGGTCCTCCCGGGCGAGGCCTCGCCGGACCCCCTCCTGGTCGGGGGCCACCGCCGCCGGGTTCGAGTTGTAGACGAAGAGGGCCTTGACCGGCGGATCGAGGGTTTCGTCGGTGAGGATCCGCCCGAGCTGGCTCATGTTGAGCGTGCGCGTTCCCGGGGGCACGAGGTCGGGACGCTCCAGCGCGTCGTGGTCCACCGGAAAGACCCCCGAGGTCGAGAGCAGGGCGCCGCCGCCGGCGTGGCGCCAGGCCCCCACGACCGCAGGCAGGCAGGCGACCGTGCGCACGGCCATGCCCCCGCCGGCATGCCGGTTGAGGCCGTAGTTCATCCGGATGGCTGAAGGTTGGGTCCCGGCATACTCGCGCGCGAAGAGCTCGATCTCGGCGGCGGCGAGGCCGGTGGTCCCTGCCGTCCTCTCGGGGGTCCACTCGCGGGCCCGCCGACGAAGGTCCTCGGTGCCCACGGCGTACCGTTCGAGGAACTCCCGGTCCTCCAGACCGTCCCGGAAGATGACGTGCATCATCCCGAGGGCGAGGGCAGCATCGGTTCCGGGAAGGAGAGCCAGGTGTCGGTCGGACTTCTCCGCCGTCTTCGAGCGGAAGGGGTCCACGGTCACGAGCCGGGCCCCGCGCCGCCGCGCCTCCTCGACAAAGGGCCACTGGTGAACGTTGGAGCTCACGACGTTGGCACCCCAGGCCACGATCAGCCGGGCGTGGACGATCGCCTCGGGATCGCAGCCGATCGTCGCGCCCGCGGTGGCTTCGTACCCCCGGGCCCCGGCGCTGGCGCAGATCGTCCGATCGAGAAGGCTCGCCCCGAGCGCCTGAAAGAACCGTCGGTCCATGCTCCCGAACGAGAGGAGCCCCATGTTCCCGGCATAGGAGTACGGCAGGATGGCCTGTGGGCCCGCCGCCGCGATCACCTCACGGAAGCGCTCGGCGATCTCGTCGAGGGCGGCGTCCCAGGACACACGCTCGAAGCGTCCCTCGCCCTTGGCGCCGACACGCTTCATCGGGCGGAGGATCCTCTCGGGGCTGTAGACGCGCTCGAGGTACCGGTTCACCTTGGCGCAGAGAAAGCCCTGAGTGAACCGGTGCTCCGGGTCACCGCCCAGGCCGACCGCGCGGTCCCCCTCGACGTCGACCGCCATGACGCAGGTGTCGGGACAGTCGTGAGGGCAGACGACCTTGAGCCGCCGTCGCGCCGCGGTCCCTTCGCTCACCGATGCACGCCCCCGCTGTGCCGGATCATACGAGCGTGCCCGTCTGCTCCAGTATGGGAGTGGGCCGCCCGGACCCGTCCACCGCGACGAGGACGACCTCCGCCTCCGTGACCCTGACACGCTCCCCCCGCCCCGCCCCCCAGCGCTCGGCTTCGACCGAGACATGCACCGTGACGGAGGTGCGGCCCACCCTCACCGTTTCGGTGAAGAAGTTCACGACGTCGCCGAGGAAGACCGGCTCGTGAAACTCGACCTCCCGCATGGCCTTCGTGACGAAGCGGCGCGCGGCGGTCTTGCGGGCCTCGACCGCAGAGGCCAGGTCGATGTGGGAAAGGATGACGCCACCGAAGATCGTGCCGAGGGCGTTGGTGTCCTTCGGCAGCAGCACCACCTTGATCGCGGGGACGCGCTCCTCGGCCATGACCTAGGATACCGCGGCGTCGCTCGATCCCGCGCGGGCCGCCGCCAAGCGGGGCCTCCTCAGTCGAACGACAGCGGCTGGCCTCCGGCGTCCACCGTGCCCTGGCAGAGGCTCTCGTAGACCTCCCAGCCCGCTCGGTAGGCCCGCTGTTGGACGACGGTCCGGTAGCGGCCGGACGGGCGGCCGTCGTGGTTGCCCTTGCGTCGGTGGTACAGCTGAGCCGAGACCGCGTCGCCTTCTATCGGCTGCACGTAGACGGTCTCACGCGGCAGGAGGCTGGCCTGCAGCCGGTCGAGGGCGGCGAAGTCCTCGTCGGAGAGACCCTCGACCAGCACGCCGACGACCGTGTCGTCTGGCCGGCGCTCCACGTTCAGCGTGGCGCCGTTCCAGTCGGGGTGGTAGACGTTCCAGATGCGCCGCCAGCCGCCGAGGCGGGCCGGGCGCAGCCTCAGGGTGCCGGTCTTGCGGTCGCCGAGGGCGTCGCGGAGACCCTCGGGCCCCATCAGAAGACCATAGACGAACAGGTTCATCCCCACCACCGGGTCATCGCACCGCCGGGACCCTCACCGTTCCTGTTCACCGGCCTGGCCCTTCGGCGCGCACAGGAGCGGTTCTCAAGAGCGCCATGGATGGCCGAATCATAACTCCGGTCGCCGCCGTCTCAGGCTCTGCACCCCTCTTCCGCCGGCATCGACGGCGAACGGTCTTTGGATTGACATGGCGTTTCTGCTAGAGTCTTTCGCCATCCCGGCGTGCGCGGTCGCGCCGAGTGCCCGGCAGCCGTCGAGCGGGAAGGCAACTTCAAGGAGACGAGCCATTTCGAGAAAGGTGTTCGTGGGCAACCTGAGCTTCGACGTGACCCGAGAGGAGCTCATCGAGGCCTTCACCGAAGTGGGGCGGGTCGTGGACGCCAAGGTGCCCACGGATCGGGAAACGGGTCGGCCGCGCGGATTCGCCTTCGTGGAGTTCGAGGATGAGGAGGCGGTGCCGCGCTGCGTCGAGCAGATGAACGGAAAGGACCTGAAAGGCCGGTCCCTGCGGGTCAACGAAGCGGAGGATCGCCCACCTCGCTCCGCGGGAGGGTCGGGCTTCTCCCGCGGCCCCGGGCCGGGTTCACGACCGGGTGCCGGCCCCCGGCCCTCGCCTGGATACCGCGCCGAGCCTCCCCCGGATTTCCCACCTGCGTTCGAGAAGGACGACCGCGGCGGGGGGCGGAACAAGCGGTTCAGCCAGAAGCCCTCGAAGCGCCGCAGCTCGCGTCGGCGCCGCGATCAGATCGCCGACGACGAGGACTACTGAGGCGAGCAGGTCGCGAAGACCTGCTGACCACCTTCGGAGCCCAGGTAGCGCACGAACGCCGCCGCGTCGTCGGCGTGGCGGGCCCGCATCCCGATCGCGGCGGCCACCGGGATAGGTGGCACGTCGACCTCGACCTGGGTCCCGGCACCGGCGAGCGAAACGGGAACCAGCGCCACTGGCGCGGCGCGCAGCCGCGCAGTGTCGCTCGTCTCTACGACGCGAGCCACCCCCTCTTTGGCGAGGGCTCGACGGGCCTCGTATGAGGCGGGCCCGGCGGGCATCACGACCTCGACGCCGGAGCGGGTGACGTCCGACAGGGCGTGCACATCACCTCCGGAGGGAAGGTGGAGAACCCAGGGGATGCGGGCGATGTTCACGTCGCTCGTCGTATCGGCGTCGCCCCCCTCGAGGGCACGGGTGAGCTCCACCCCGCTGCCCACGAGCACGTCCCAGGCCCCGCGGTCGCGGAGACCTCCGGTCTCGACGCTCACCGGACGACCTCCCCGAGCCTCCCAGGCACGACCCGCGGCCTCGACGCAGGGGGCGCAGACCGCGGAGGACCGCACGCGCAGCGAGTCGTCCGCGGCGAACAGGGCTGCGGGGAGAGCCAGGGCGAGAACGGACACAACGACGTGGGAGGGCAGTCTGGACACCGGCGACCTCGTTCGGGTTTGCACGTACAATTGAGCTACTCTAGCATGCCACTGCGACCGAGGCGTTTCCCCCTGCGAGCGATCCACCTACTCCCGCAACTCTCTCCGCGCCTCCCTCTCCGTTCCCGGTCCGCCGTCGTCGCGCTGATTCTCGCTGTGGCGCTCGGCAGCTGCGGTGACGACAACAACTCCGGGGTGCCGGACGTCCTGCCGCCCCAGCCCGAGCTGGTGGAGCCGGCGTCGGGAACGACGCTCGACACCGACAGCCCCGTGTTCACCGTGCGCAACGCCAACGGCTTCGACTCCGGGGAGGCCGACTACACGTTCTGGGTGACCGTGGCCTCGACCGACCGTCAAGTCGCCACGTTGACCGTCCCCGCCGGACGCAGCACTACCTCGGTCCGGTTCCCCGAGCCCTTGCTGCGCGGAGCGACCCTCGCCTGGAGCGTCACCGCGGTGACGGCCTCGGCAGCGGAAACGGCGTCGGGCAGTGCCACCTTCCGCCTGCCCCCGGTCGACTGCGTCCAGACCGACGATCCCTACGCCAAGCAGGCCGCGGGCTTCTGGGTCCCCGCGGTCTGCCTCGCCCAGAACATCTACAACGACCCCGATGAGGCGCTCGGCCCACCCGACGCCGGCGGCCAGGGTCCGGACCAGTTTTTCGGGTTCGTGAGCCTCGGCAACGGGGGCTGGGTGGACGTGGACATGGAGGGCTGCGCGGTGGACGGACCGGGAGACGACGTCCGGGTCTTCCAGGCGGTCAGCGGCGAGCCGGTGACCCTGCTGGCCTCGTCCACACCGACCGGACCGTGGGTCCTAGTGGAGTATCGCCAGCCGTGCGGAAACCGGGTCCCGGGCATGGGCTCGCAGATCCGCCAGTGCACGTTCGACCTCCTCGACGCCGGGATCGAGGAGGCGCGCTATTTTCGGGTGCAGGACGGGGAGCTGTTCCCCTGTCCCGGCGGCACCGTGACCGAGGGCGCCGACATCGACGCCGTCGAGATCCTGAACCTGAAGCCGTGACACGCGCGCTCACCCTCGTCGTGCTGGTCGTCGCGCTCGCGGGTTGCGGGTCGGACAACGGGGACCTCCCGACGCTCTCGACCCCGCCGCCTCCCGTCGCCGTGCTCCTCAACGGCTCCTACGACCTGGAGGTGGTGCCCGCGGCGGCCTGCGCCTTGCCCGACGCTCCCTACGTCGTGCCGGTTGACGTCACCTCCTTCGCCACGTCGGTCGGCAACGAGCTGAGGGCGACCATTCCGGGCGGGGGCGACGCCCTCACGCTCGACATGCTCTACCCCGTGACCGGTCGGCTGGAGGGCGCGCTGTCCACGCGCACCGACGTGCCGCTCACGGAGTCGACCTGGCTCCGCCTGCGGAACACCGGCTGGGGGATCGTGTCTCTCGCCACCGACGGGCGGGCCGAGTTGCGGGACGGCACGATGGCCGGCGAGGTCACCTATTACCCCGACGAGATCTCCGCTCTCACCTGCACGGGCGACGACCACTCCTGGTCGCTCGTGGCTCGCTGAGACGGGGGCGCGGTGTCGCCGATGAGACACTCCTGGGCCCTGATCGCCGGCCTCGTGTCTCTTGCCGCTCTCGTCGGAGTCTGGAGGTTTTCGACCGGTACGGCCAGGACGGGGCAGGACACCGGTCCGGGACCCCCGCGCGTCGAGAAGGCGCTGTCCCAATCGCCCGAGTGGGTCGACTTTCATCTCCCGGAGCTGTCGGACGGCGGGTACAACCTCGCGCTCTACAACCGGCGGATTCCCTTCCTGATGGACATGAACGGCGCGGTCGTGCACAGGTGGCCCGATGTGCGCGCGGCGGGACGGGCCACGCTCCTGCCCACCGGCCATCTGGACGTTCTCACCGACCGGGGGCATCTCGAGGAATACGACTGGGAAGGCCGAAAGACGTGGTCCTTCGAGTCGGCCCAGAGCAGCCAGATGCTGCACCACGACTTCGCCCGGCTCCGGAACGGGGACTTCCTCCTGCTGGTCCACCAGCCTTCGAAGCGGTCCGACTCCCTGCTCGAGGTCGATCGCTCGGGAGAGGTGGTCTGGACGTGGGATTCCCGCGAGGCCATCCGGGAGGACTTCCGGCGGACCTCCCGTCCCAATCGGACCCACATGAACTCCGTCCAGGAGCTCCCCCCCAACCGGTGGTTCGACCAGGGACACGAGGCGTTCCGGCCGGGCAACATCCTGGTGAGCGCCCGCAACCTCAATGCCCTCTACATCGTGGAACGGCCGAGCGGCGATGTCGTCTGGAGATACTACGAGGGACTGGACTGGCAGCACGAGGCGCGGATGGTGCCGGCCGGATTGCCGGGTGCAGGCAACATTCTCTTCTTCAACAACCGCTACCATTCCGTCGAGCGCCAGAGCGCCATCGTCGAGCTGGATCCTCTCGAGCGCTCGGTCGTCTGGACCTATCGCTCGGCCGGCTTCTTCTCCGCGACCGAAGGAATCCAGCAGGCCCTGTCGAACGGGAACCTGCTGGTCACGTCGAGTCACGGGGGACGGGTCTTCGAGGTGACGCGCGAGAAGCGGATCGTCTGGCAATGGGTGCCGCCCTACCCGCCGGTGCGGGTGTCGAGGTACCCGTACGATTTCTGTCCCCAGCTCGCGTCCCTGGAGCCGCCGGCAGAACGGCCGATCCGGCGGCACGACCCCGAGCGGTTCATCGATGCCGATCAGTACTCCTTTGCCCTCCACGACGTGCGCCACGTGCCGAGCGGTGATTCGAGTGTCGTCGTGCTCCGCGAGGCCAATCAGTGCCGGCAGGTCCGTTTGCCGGACGGTGCAGAGATGACGGTCGGATACGGCGTCGACCACCGAGGGCGCTGCGAGGGGACTACGTCGGGTCCGGCTCGTTTCGGGGTCTCGATCCGACCGTCAGATGCCGAGGCGGCCGAGCAGCTCCTGGAGCGGACCATCGGGTCGGAGACGTTCGACTCGCAGGAGCCGGGAGGAGTCTTCTCGCTGCGCCGGGAGACATTCCCCCTGGCCCGGCACGAGCGCCAGACCGTGGAGATCTGCCTCACTCTGGCCGGCGCCTCGGGAGGGCCTCCCCCGCCCTGCTACGTCTGGGAGGATCCGGAGATCCGCACGCCCGCTCGCTCGGCGACAGAGCCCTTCGAAGAGGAGAAGAGCGCAGAGGTCCTGGAGCACGAGCGGCAGCAGCTCGAGGCCCTCGGCTATGTCAACTGACCGTTCTGGTCGCCGTCGCCCCGCCGGAAGGAGCACGTCGGTTCGGGGCTAGGGGTAGTCGTGCGCCTCGCGGGACGCGGTGAGCGTTCGGAGCGCCGCCGCGGCCTCGTGGCGCACGATCTCCTCGTCGTCGTCCAGGGCCCCCTTCAGCGCGTCGACCGACGCGGCATCTTCTCCCACGCGCCCGAGGGCCCGGGCCACGCTCACCCGCACCCAGGCGTCGGGGTCTGCCAGCGCGGCCACGAGGGCGGGGGCGGCGGCCGACGCGGCACGGCCGAGGCGTCTCAGCCCATTGGCGGCCTTCGTGCGGACCTCGGGGTTGGAGTCTTCGAGGGCCTCCACGAAGGCCGCCTGCTGGAGCTCCACGTCGGCGCCCACCCGGGCCAGGGCGATGACCGCCCCCAGCCGCACGTTGTCCTGGCGGTCGTGGGTGAGACGGGCGAGCTCGGGCCCCGCCGCGCTGGCGGTCTCACCCATCTTCCCGAGAGCCACCGCGGCGCGCCAACGCACGTTACCCCGCTCATCCCGGAGGCATGCGCGGAGAGCCGCCACCGCGCCCGCCGCCGCCGGCCCGATCGAGCCGAGGGCCTCCGGGACTCGCCAGGAGACCTCGGGATCGTCGAGGGCGCGGACGAGTGCGGGCACCGCGGGCGCGGCGCCGGGGCCGATGGCCCCGAGCGCCCCCGCCGCTTCCTGGCGCAGGGTCTGATCGGGGGCGCTGAGAGCGGCCGCGAGGTGGGGCACGGCGTCGGCGGCCGCGGCACCCATGAGACCGAGCGCCCTCGCCGCCCCGGACCGCCCCGGCGACTGAGGGTCGTTCAGGACCAGAAGCGCCGCGTCCAGGGAGGTTTCGGCCCTCGGCCTCACGCGACTGAGGGCCTCCCCTACTCGACGGCGCACCTCGGGCTCGGCGTCTCCCAGGCGTCGGATCAGGGCGGGCGCCACCGGCTGGGCGGCGGTCCCGAGGCGGCCGAGAGACCAGGCGGCTCCGGCGCGGACGGCCGGATCCTCGTCCTCGAGCCGCGCCTCGAGGACGGGAAGATCCAGGCCCGGGCGGGGGCCGATTCGGCCGAGGGCCCAGACCGCCGCCGCCCTCACCGCGGCGCTCTCGTCTTCCGCGCAGACCGCCAGCGCGGGAAGCGCCTCGTGTGCTCCGGCCGCCCTCGTCCCGAGGGCTCGCGCCGCCTGGGTCCGGACCTGCGGATCCGGGCTCGTCAGCGAGTCCACGAGCGCGGCCAGGTCGCGGGAGTCTCGCGGGGCGGAGCTCGCTGCGGGGAGATCGTCCCGGGGCGCGTCGGGCCCCGCGATCAGGGCAGAGGCGAGGATCTGGTCGGCAACGACCTGGTGGCCGAGGGGGCTGAGGTGGTCGTAGTCGACGAACGCCTCCTTCCCCGTCGCCTCGAGGGCAGGAAGGAGGTCGAGGAGCGGGATCCCCTCGTCGGCGCAGAACGCGGCGAGGGTCTGCTGGGGCGTCGGCGGAGGCGCGCCCGGGAGCACCTGCAGCCGGAACGGAAAGACGAGAACGCCGAAACCGGCCCCGTCTGCGCGCACCTCGTCGCGGAGGGTGCGAATGTCCTCGAACAGCCGCTCGTAGGCCTGTCGCACCCGGCGTGAGTCCGGCTGCTCGAACAGCTCTTGGATGCTGCGGATCTCGCGGTTGCTGGCGTCGACGAGAGACCGGGCCACGGCGGAGTGCCGGTAGAAAGCCGTGAGCCAGTCCGGGGGACGGCTGAGGTTGTTGCCCAGCTCCGGGATGTCGTTGAGGCAGACGCCGACGAGGACGTTGTCCGGTCCGTACTTCCGGGCGATCTTCCGGTAGGCGATCAGCTCCTGGCGTGTGGACCAGCCGCCGAGCGCGACGTTGAACACCTCGATTCGGTGCCCGACCGCGTCGAGGAGGTCCTGCAGCACCTGCGGGTAGGCCTCCTCGACGCCGATGCGGTAGCCGGCGGTGACGCTGTCGCCGAGGCAGATCAGGCGCTGGACCCCGTGGGGCCGGGCGATCGAATGCGTCCGGTCGCGGAGCCCATCCTGGTTGTAGTCCTCGAAGGGAGGCCAGCCGAGGGCAGTGGTCTTCACCGTGTAGAAGTCCCCCTCCCACTGGGTCCAGTTGGTGATGTACGCGGCGACCGGGGGCGCGGTCTCCTCGGGCTCGAGAAGGCGGGCGATCCCCTCGGCCGCACCGAGGGTCAGCGTGATCGACGCGAGGCTGAGGAGAGCGTTCTGGCCGAGGGACCGGAGCGGGCGGGAGGAGGTCATGGCCGGCGCGAGCGCGCCGGCAAATGTATCACGCTCGGACCTCCCCGACCCGGCCGTGGCTTCGGCACGGCGGGAGCTCGTGCTCTCCCCAATTGGGTATCATGCGGCGTGCTCGAGTTCCTCCTCGGCGTGCTCCTCCTGGCTCCCTCCGACCGACCGTTCTCCGAGGAGCGCCTGCTCCTCGACCGGCAGCTCGAGACTCTCCGCCGGATCCTTCCGGATGGCCCCGGCTCGACGGCGGATGTCCTCCACCTCCGCACGATGGCCCAGGGCGCGCAGCTCGGCCGCGTCGAGATCGAGGCTCATCCATCCGTCGAGGATGGGACGCACGGCGAGGTCGCGTACGACCTGACCGCTCTCGGCGGCTACGACGAGATCGACCGCTTCTTCCGGCAAGTCGCGCTCTCGCATCGGCTGGTTGACGTCGAGAGCCTGACCCTCTCCAGCGCGCCCGAGCGGCTGGTCAAGCTCGAGGCGAGCCTGCGCCTTCCCTACTGGCCGACCGCCGCCCCGCTCCCGCGCCCGCCGGAGTCGGCACGGCGGCGCCCCTCGGGTGTCCCCCGGCCCACGCTCGAGGCCTATCGCCGCGACCAGTCGCTGGCTCTCGGAAAGTCCCAGGCCATCGCAACCTGGCGCCGGACCCGGCGAAATCCCCGACTCTTCCTGTCCGAGCTGGCCGCGGTCGTACACGAGCGACCGGTGATGATCGGCTACGCCTCGCTCGGGGAGAGCTTCACGGTGCGCGGCCTCGCCGTCGGTGAGGGCACGGTCCGGGATCTGGAGAGCCGCTTCGAGCGCGGCTTCTTCCGCATCTCCGAGTTCCTGATGGCGAAGCAGGGCGCTTGCCACCGCTTCGAGGTGCACGGGACGAGTCCGGTGGCCGGGCCGGATGCGGAGCTGCCGATGCCGCTGGACGATCCTTTCGTTCAGGAGGAGACGCCGTGCCGCGTCGACCGCGACCCGACCCGACGTATTGTCGTGAGAGGACCCACACCCTCGGCGAAGAAGCCAGGCAACGGGCCGCTCACCCTGCGCCTGCGCGCGGTGGATTTCGCCGACGTGTTCCAGGTCCTGGCGCTGGTCTCCGGCTCCGGCTTCCTCGTGGACTCCGACGTCGTGGGACACGTCAGCCTGGACGCGACCCAGGTGACGCTCGGGGAGGCGCTGGCGCTGCTCCGCGAGAAGGCCCGAGTCGCAATCGAGGAGTCGGGGCGGATCCGTCGCGTGTCGAAGACGAGTCGGGACCCGCGGACGAGCGACCCGGCCGGCGGGGAGCCAGTCAGCTTCACGCTGAAGCGAGCCGACGTTCGCGAGCTCCTCGCGGTGATGACGGACATCGACCCTGCCCTGGCCAGCCTCGGCCCCCCCGGCTTCCTCGGCCGGCTCAGCGTCTGGGCGAGCGGAGTGCCGCTCCTCGAGCTGCGGGCAGACGTTCTCGACGCGGTGGGTCTCGTCGAGGACACCGAAGGGGATCGACGCGTGCTCCGGCGCGCGACCGGCTCCGACCAGCCCCCGGTGCCGGTGGCGGCCACCGTGCCGGATCGACGCCTCCAGCTGCGGCCCGAGGAGCTCGCGCTGCTCGAGTTCGAGCTGGCCGGGGTCGCCTCGAACGGCAGCCGGTGGCTCGCCTTCGCCTACTCCCCGACCGGACAGCTCTTCGGCTACCGCGTCGGAGACCGCCTCTCGGATGCCATCGTGAAGTCGATCGAGTCCACCGACGTGGTCCTCGAGACGAGCGAGGGCCCGCTGCGCCTGGCCCTCCCCCCGATCAACGACTGAACGCAGAGTGCGGCGACGCCCGCGTCCCCCGAGCCCCCTACGTGGGGAGGGATAGGGTGGGGGGTCAATGAAAAGAAAGACCCGGGAGCCGTCGCTCGCCGGGTCTTTCCACAATCGGGGCATTCTCGCCCTGCGCACCATACGTGCGCTTCAATTGGAATCTTTGATCAAGTCGGGCCTCAGGGCCCGTCACTCAGACCGGCGGACCGTCCTCTGCTCCCATGTCCGCTCCTCGCGTTGCCAGGAAGCCCACGAGCGCCGGTGCCGGGCGTGCCCCATGCACGGACGACCCGGCGCTCTCACCGGAGATGGCACTCACCCGCGGCGACCTCCTTGGACTGGGCGTGGTGCGTGCGCTCTCTACAATCAAAGATCGGTCTCCCGTCGCTGAATTGTCAAGGGGGAAACTGCGGCGAAAGTGCTACTTCACTTCCCAGGTGTCCCCCCCGTGAAGGAGTGTCGCGAGCTCGCCGGGGCCCTTCTTCTCGGTCACACGATTGATCTGCTCGGCGATCTCCAGCTCGTAGCGAGGAGCGTCGACCGAGCGCAAGATGCCGATCGGCGTCGGGAAGCCGGGCTGCGCGTCCATCCGTGAGAGGAGGAACGCATAGGCAGGATTGGGGTTGTGCTCGTCGTGGATCACCAGGTCGTCTTCACTGACGCCGTCACCAAGCGTCACCACCTCGAGCTCGAGCCCCTTGCGCCGGATCCCCTTGTCCCGGTTCTTGCCGAAGACGAGGGGCTGTCCGTGCTCCAGAGAGATCGTGTTCTCGTCCCGCAAACCCTTGTCGGTGAGCCTCTCCCAGGCCCCGTCGTTGAAGATGTTGCAGTTCTGCAGCACCTCGATGAAGGCCGACCCGCCGTGCGCGGCCGCCCGCTTCAAAACTCCCTTCAGGTGGGGCTGGAAGATGTCCACCGAGCGCGCCACGAAGGTGGCCTCGACGCCGAGGGCCAGAGAGAGGGGGTTGAACGGCCGGTCCAGGGAGCCGTAGGGCGTCGACTTCGACCGCTTCCCGAGCTCTGAGGTGGGAGAGTACTGCCCCTTGGTCAGGCCATAGATCCGGTTGTTGAAGAGCAGCACCTTGATCCCGACGTTGCGGCGGAGCAGGTGGATCGTGTGGTTTCCGCCGATCGAGAGCGAGTCGCCGTCGCCGGTAGCCACCCAGACCTCGAGGTCGGGGCGCGTGATCTTGATACCGGTTGCGATCGCGGGTGCGCGCCCGTGGATCCCGTGAAAGCCGAAGGTGTTCATGTAGTACGGGAAGCGGCTGGAGCAGCCGATGCCCGAGACCACGACGAACTTCTCCTTTGGGATCCCGAGCTCCGGGAAGACCGCCTGGACCGCGGAGAGGATCGCGTAGTCCCCGCACCCCGGGCACCAGCGCACGTCCTGGTCGCTCTGGAAGTCCTTCTTCTTGTAGACCGGCAGCGTCGCGCTCATCGTTCCTTCTCCACGGCCAGCACTTCCTCCATCCGCGCCTTCAGCTCCGCGTGCTTGAAGGGCTTCCCCTGCACCTTGCAGTAGCTCACGGTGTCCACCAGGTACTTCGCCCGCAGCACCCAGGCCAGCTGCCCGCGGTTCAGCTCGGGGATCAGGATCTTCTTGTAGCGCTTCAGCACCTCCCCGAGGTTGCGTGGGAGGGGGTTGAGGTAGCGCAGATGGACGTGGCCGACCCGGTGACCGGCCTGCCGCACAGGTCGGAGGGCGGCGGTGATGGCCCCGAAGGTCGAGCCCCAGCCGACGACGAGGAGGTCGCCGTCGGGATCGCCGACCGGAACCGCGTCCGGAACGTCGGCGCCGACGGCCTCCACCTTGGCCGCCCGCAGCCCGACCATCCTCTCGTGATTGAGCGGGTCGTAGCTGACGTCGCCGCTGCCGTCCTGCTTCTCGAGGCCACCGACGCGGTGCTCGAGGCCGGGGGTTCCGGGGAGGGCCCAGGGACGGGCCAGCGTCTCTGGATCGCGGTCGTAGGGCTCAAAGCCCTCGGCTTCGGTGCGGAGCCTGACCGGGATCTCACCCAGCTCGTCGAGATCGGGGATGCGCCAGGGCTCGGCGCCGTTCGCGAGATACCCGTCGGAAAGGACGATCACCGGAAGCATGTACTTGAGAGCGATGCGGCTCGCCTCCAGCGCGACCCAGAAGCAGTCGCCGGGCGAGGCGGGCGCGAGCACCGGGACCGGCGCCTCGGAGTTGCGACCGTAGAGCGCCTGGAGGAGATCCGCCTGCTCGGTCTTGGTCGGCAGACCCGTCGACGGGCCGCCGCGCTGGACGTTCACGACGACGAGAGGCAGCTCGACCATCGTGGCGAGGCCGAGGGTCTCCCCCTTGAGGGCCATTCCCGGACCCGAGGTGGTGGTGATCGCGAGCGACCCCGCGAACGCGGCGCCGACCGCGGCACAGATGGCCGCGATCTCGTCCTCGGCCTGGAAGGTCACGACCCCGTACTGCTTGAGCGCGCTGAGCTCGTGCAGGATGTCGGAGGCCGGGGTGATGGGGTAGCTGCCCTGGAAGAGCGGGCGCCCCGACTTCTGGGCGGCGGCCACGAAGCCCATGGCGAGCGCGGTGTTGCCGGAGAGGTTGCGGTAGAGCCCGGGGGCGAGGCGGGCCGGAGGCACCTCGTAGCGGACCTGAAAGGCCTCGGTCGCGGCGCAGTACGCGAAACCCGCCTTCAGCGCCAGCTTGTTCGCCTCGGCCAGCACCGGCTTGGCCCGAAACTTCTCGTCGAGCCAGCGTTCGGTGGCGTCCGGCTCCCGGTTGAACAGCCAGTAGCACATGCCCAGCGCGAGGAAGTTCTTGCAGCGGTCCATGCTCCGGGTGTCCAGCCCGACGTCGCGCAGCGCGGCCCGCGTCAGCGTCGTCAGCTCCACCGGGAACAGCCGGTACCCGTCGAGGGAATGATCCTCGAGCGGATTCGACTCCATCTGGGCCTTCCGGATGTCGGTCTCCTTGAAGTTGTCGACGTTGACGATCAGGATCCCGTTCGGCTTGAGGTCGGACAGGTTCACCTTCAGCGCGGCCGGGTTCATCGCGATCAAGGCGTCAACGGTATCGCCGGGGGTGTTGATCTCGCGGGCTCCGAAGTGGATCTGGAAGCCGGAGACACCGGGCAGCGTCCCCGCGGGGGCGCGGATCTCGGCGGGGTAGTCGGGGAAGGTTGCGAGGTCGTTACCGAACAGGGCGGCGGTGTTGGTGAACTGGTTGCCCGTGATCTGCATGCCGTCTCCGGAGTCTCCGGCGAACCGGATGACGGCGGCCTCGAGAACCTCCCGCGGGCGCGGGGGGGCGTCGGAGGTGGTGGTCATCGTCCTTTCCTGAGAGGGCGAGGGCCCACACGGGCCCTCGGTATGAGCCGCTCTTTACAGAAGTATACCCTCCCCCTGTGGGCGGGCCGGGGAAGGTGGCGGGAGCGACACGGATCTCACTGCAGACACTTGGCGCGTGATTGGCCGCGTCCACACGACCTCGGTGATGGGCGGCTAGGTCCGGAGGGCCTCCCGAATGAGCGCCTCCTGCTCAGCCACGTGGACTTTGAGCGAGCCCGGGGCGGGCGCGGCCGAGGCGGCCCGACCCACATAGCCGAGCGTACGCCCCCCGACGTCGACCGTCCCGTCCAGCACGTTCTCGCGCACGAAACGCCAGGCTCCCATGTTCCGCGGCTCCTCCTGAGCCCAGACGAGCCCGGCCTGCGGAGCGTACCGCGCGAGGGCGGCCTGGATCTGGGAGACCGGGAAGGGGTAGAGCTGCTCGAGGCGGACGAGAGCCACGTCGTCGTGTCGCCACTTCTCACGCGCCTCGACGAGGTCGAAGTAGACCTTGCCACTGCACAGGACCACCCGGCGGACGCGCCCGGGATCGGCCCCGTCGTCGCCGAGCACGGGCTCGAAGCCGCCCTCCGCCAGGTCCGTCAGCGAGGACACGCAGCGGGGGTGTCGCAGGAGGCTCTTCGGGGTGAGCACGACGAGCGGCTTCTCGATCGGATCGCGAGCCTGCCATCGAAGGATGTGGAAGTAGGAGGCCGGCGTCGAAGGGTAGACAACCCTCATGTTGTCCTCGGCACAGAGGATCAAGAAGCGCTCGATGCGGGCCGAGGAGTGCTCGGGCCCCTGCCCCTCGTGGCCGTGGGGCAGGAGCAGCACGAGGCCGCTCGGCTGCCCCCACTTCTGCTCCGAGCCGGACAGGAACTGGTCGATGATGACCTGTCCCCCGTTCATGAAGTCTCCGAACTGCGCCTCCCACAGCACGAGGGTGCGGTGCTCGGCTACGGAGTATCCGTACTCGAAGCCCAGGACCGCAGCCTCGGAGAGGAGCGAGTCGTAGACGTCGAAGCGGGCCCCGCCGGCGGCGGTGGCGTTGAGGGGGATGTGCTCCTCGCCGCTGCGGGTGTCGCAGAGCACGGCGTGGCGCTGCGAGAAGGTGCCGCGGCCCGAGTCCTGCCCGGAGAGCCGTACCGGGACGCCCTCGAGGAGGAGTGTCCCCCAGGCCAGCGACTCCGCGGTCGCCCAGTCCACGTCCCCTCCCGTCTCTAGCACCTCGGCACGTCTTCGGACGAACGGGACGAGCTTGGTGTGGACCTGGAACCCGTCGGGCAGGCTGCCGAGCGCCTCGAGGACGGTGCGCAACCGCCCCCGCATCGCGGAGGCATCCACCGGCACCGGCGCCACTGGCTCGCGGCGGGCGATCGTGGCGAAGGGTTCCGTCGCCGGCTCGTCCTCCGCCTGCATGGCCGCCTTGTTGTCGGCCCACAGCCGGTCCCGCTCCTCGGCGCTCACGACGCCCTGCCGTACGAGCTCGTCGCCGTACAGCGTCGCGACCGAGGGGTGGTTCTTGATCCTCGAGTACATCAGCGGCTGGGTGTAGCTGGGCTCGTCGGTCTCGTTGTGGCCCCAGCGGCGGTAGCACACGAGGTCGATCACCACGTCCTTCCGGAACTTCTGCCGGTACTCGAGGGCGAGACCCGCAACGTAGACGACCGCCTCTGGGTCGTCCCCGTTCACGTGGAACGCAGGCGCGTGGACCATCTTGGCGACGTCGGTGGCGTACGTCGAGCTTCGCGCGTCCTCCGGAGGCGTCGTGAAGCCGATCTGATTGTCCACGACGACGTGGATGGTGCCCCCCGTCCGGTAGCCGTGGAGCTCCGAAAGATTCATCGTTTCGGCCACGACGCCCTGCCCGGCGAAGGCGGCGTCCCCGTGAAGAAGCAGGGGCAGGACCCGTGCGTGCTGACGATCGCCGATGGCGTCCTGCTTGGCCCGCACCATGCCCTCGACCACGGGATCGACGAACTCGAGGTGGCTCGGATTCGGGGCGAGGCTCGCCGTGATCGTCTCGCCGGTGTCCGCCTGGTGCGTTCCGGTGGCCCCGAGGTGGTACTTCACGTCGCCGGAGCCCTGATAGGACGTCGGGTCGGTTCCCTCGAACTCGGCGAAGATCTGCGAGAGGGGCTTGCCCACGGTGTTGGCCAGCACGTTGAGGCGGCCGCGGTGGGGCATCCCGATCACGACCTCCCGCAATCCCCGCTGGGCGGCGTCGCTCAGGATCCGGTCGAGGAGGGGGATGAGCGCCTCTCCGCCCTCGAGCGAGAAACGCTTGTGCCCGATGTAGCGGGCGTGGAGGAAGCGCTCGAAGCTCTCCGCCCGCATCAGCTTCTCGAGTGTCCGTCGCTTCGAGCCCGCGTCGAGCGCCGGGTAGTTCCGGGCCGACTCCATGCGCTTCTGGAGCCACGCCTTCCGCTCCGGATCGGCGATGTACATGTACTCGACACCGATCGTCCCGCAGTAGGTCTCCCGCAGCGTGTCCAGGATCTCCCGCAGCGTCGCCCGGTCCTCGGAGTGATAGCCGGTGTAGCCGCCGGTCAGGAACTCGCGGTCGAGGTCCCAGAGGGTCAGCCCGTAGGTGGCGGGATCGAGGTCGCGGTGGGGCGCGCGTTGGCGGTCGAGGGGGTCGAGATCCGCCACGAGGTGGCCGCGGACGCGGTACGCATGGATGAGCTGGAGGACCTTGGCTTGCTTCTCGACCTCCTCCCGGCTGCCCGGGCCGCCCATGAGAGCGGGCTGCGTGTCCATCTCCCAGCGGACGGGCCGGTGCGGCATCCCGAGATCGCCGAAGAGGCGCTCGTAGAACCCGTCCTCGCCCTTGAGTAGCTCCTCCATCCGCGAGAGGAAGAGACCGGACTCCGCGCCCTGGATGATGCGGTGGTCGTAGGTCGAGCTGACCGTCATCACCTTGCTGATCCCGAGCAGCCCCAGCGTCCGGGGGGCCATCGACCGGTACTCCGCCGGGTAGTCGAGGGCGCCGGTGGCGATGATGAACCCCTGGCCCGGCATCAGGCGCGGCGCGGAAGACGTGGTCCCCACCGTGCCCGGGTTCGTGAGCGAGACCGTCGTTCCCATGAAGTCGTCGGGCGAGATGGCCCCCTTTCGGGAGCGGGCCACGAGGTCGTCGAAGGCGTTCACCAGCTCGGCGAAGTCGAGCTTCTGGGCGTCCTTGATGTTGGGGACGAGGAGGGTCCGGCTGCCGTCCTTGCGCTGCACGTCCACCGCGATCCCCAGCCGGACCTGGTCGCGCTGGATGCGATGGGCCTCGCCGTCCACGACGGCAAAGGCGTCGTTCAGCCTCGGGAAGGTGTCGAGGGCCCGTAAGATCGCCCAGGCCACGAGGTGGGTGAAGCTGATCTTGCCCTGCCCGCTCGCCTGGCGGTGCTTGTTGAGGAGGCGGCGGTTCTCCTCCACGGTGCGCACCGGCATCGTCCGGACCGAGGTGGCGGTCGGGACGGTGAGGGAGGCCTCCATGTTCTCGACGACGCGGACGGCCCCCCCGCGGATGGGCTGGAGAATGTCGCCGGGCAGGATCGAGGTGAGGGCCACCGCCTTCGAGCGCTCCCCCACCGGGGCCGCCGGGACATCGCGGCGTGCCAGGGTCGGCCGATCGGCGGCCGGCGGTGCCGGCGGCGGCGTCTCGGACGCCGGCTCGCTGACGATCACCGTGACCGGGGGCGGCTCCGGCTCCGGAGTAACGCCGAGGGCCTCGTCGAAGTAGGCGCGCCAGCTGTCCTCGACGCTCTTGCGGTCCTGCCGGTACTGCTCGAGCAGGTCGAGGGCGAAGACGTAGTTCCCCCCGAAGTCGCCGACCAGCTTGTCGAGCAGGGGATCGGCGCCGGCGCCGGTCTCTGAGGTGGTCATTTCGCAGCAGTCTAGCGCGTCTCAGGCGCCGTTCAACCGCGGCGGGGCTCGGCTCTGCCTGCCACTCTCGGCGCGGCGCTCGGTGTCCCGAGTCACCGGCCAGTGCGGGCTCGGCTGTGGACAGGCTGTGGAAGCCCTGTGGGTGACCTGTTGGCAGACCGTCGAAAGCCTGTGGGTTCCTGTGCACCAACCGACCGCCAGCCCGGAAGACCGAAACCCTCGTCGGGACGGTCTTGATGGG
>JAJDNV010000328.1 GCA_022340545.1 Acidobacteriota bacterium
CAGAGGTGACGACCCCCACCGACGAGCGCGCGCGGGCCGACTTCATCCGCGAGATCATCGCCGCGGACGTGCGGAGCGGGAAGCACGACACCGTGGTCACCCGCTTCCCCCCCGAGCCCAACGGTTACCTCCACATCGGGCACGCCAAGTCGATCGGCCTGAACTTCGGCGTGGCGCGGGAGTTCAGCGGGCGCTGCCACCTCCGCTTCGACGACACGAACCCGACGAAGGAGGAGATGGAGTACATCGAGTCCATCGAGCGCGACGTGCGCTGGCTGGGCTACGACTGGGGCGAGCACCACTACCACGCCTCCGACTACTTCGAGCGCCTCTACGAGTGGGCGGTCCACCTCGTCCGGGAGGGCAAGGCCTACGTGGACGACCTCTCCGCGGACGAGATCCGCGAGCACCGGGGGACCCTCACCGAGCCCGGGAAGGACAGCCCCTGGCGGAGCCGGTCGGTCGAGGAGAACCTGGACCTCCTCGGGCGCATGCGGCAGGGGGAGTTCCCGGACGGGGCGCGGGTGCTGCGCGCGAAGATCGACATGGCCTCCGGCAACATCAACATGAGGGATCCCGTCCTGTACCGGATCCTTCACGCGTCGCACCCCCGGACCGGCGACGCGTGGTGCATCTACCCCACCTACGACTTCACCCACGGGCAGTCCGACGCGATCGAGGGGATCACCCACTCACTGTGCACGCTGGAGTTCGAGGACCACCGTCCCCTCTACGACTGGTTCCTCGACAACCTTCCGGTGCCGTCCCGGCCCCGGCAGATCGAGTTCGCCCGCCTCAATCTCTCGTACACCGTGCTCTCGAAGCGCCGGCTCCTCCAGCTCGTGCGCGAGGGGCACGTGCGGGGCTGGGACGATCCCCGGATGCCCACGATCTCGGGGATCCGGCGCCGGGGCTTCCCCCCGAAGGCCATTCGCGACTTCACCGAGATGATCGGCATTGCCAAGCGCGACTCCGTGGTCGACGTGGCCATGCTCGAGCACTGCGTGCGAGACGTGCTGAACCAGGAGGCAAGGCGCGGCTTCGCGGTGCTGCGGCCGCTCAAGGTGGTTCTGGAGAACTTCCCGGAGGACCAGGTCGAGGAGCTCGAGGCGGTCAACAACCCCGAGGACCCCGGGGCCGGAACCCGCACCGTGCGCTTCTCGCGCGAGCTCTACATCGAGCGTGAAGACTTCATGGAGGAGCCACCCCGGAAGTTCTACCGGCTGGCCCCGGGGCGGGAGGTCCGGCTGCGCTACGCGTACTTCATCACCTGCCAGGAGGTGGTGAAGGACGAGGCGGGCGAGGTGGTGGAGCTACGCTGCACCTACGATCCGGCGACCCGCGGGGGAGACGCCCCGGACGGGCGGCGTCCCAAGGCTACCCTCCACTGGGTCTCTGGCGCCCACGCCGTCTCCGCGGAGGTGCGGCTGTACGAGCACCTCTTCACTCGCCCCGACCCCGGGGCCGACGGGGACTTCGCCGCCGACCTCAACCCGAAGTCGCTCGAGGTGGTCGAGGGCTGCCTCCTCGAGCCGGCGCTGGCCGAGGTCCCGGCGGGAGAGACGGTGCAGTTCGAGCGTCTGGGCTACTTCTGCGCCGATCCCGACTCGACGCCGGACCGTCGTGTCTTCAACCGCACGGTGACGCTGCGCGACACGTGGGCGAAGATCCAGGCCCGAACTGGCGGGCCCACGAAGGCCTGAGGCTCAGGCCGCGAGGCTCCGGGCGACGGGAGGCGGTCAGGCGGAGGCGGGGCGCAGCCGCGTCTTGGGCACCCGCTCGCGGGGAATGCCGTACCGCTGGAGACGCAGGTAGATCGTGCGCCGGGTGACGCCCATCAGCCGGGCGACGCGGGCGATGTTCCACTCGTTGCGGTTCAGCAGCAGCAGCAGCTTCTCGCGCTCCATGTCCTCGACCGGCGTGCGCTCGAGATAGGCCTGCCAGGCCTCGGACGTCCGGCCGGCCTCGGCCGGGGCCACGCTCTCCGTGACCGCCTTGGCGATGATGCGCGAGAACTTGCCCAGGCGCTCGAGATCGTGGGTGTCGCAGAAGTGCGGCTCAGCGCTGTCCACGTAGAGCAGGGCCACGAGGGTCTCGTCCTCGAAGACCGGCACCACGGCGAAGCTGGCGGGGCCGGAACGGTCCGACGCGGGCAGCGAGATGCGGCGCTCGGTCTCACGGTCGCCCACGTAGACGGTCTGCCCCTGACGAAGTGAGTCGGCGAGGGCGTCCCAGACCGCGGGAACGGCATCGAGGACCGCCTGATCGATCCCACGCGAGGCGAAGAGGTCGACGCCGTCGCCGGAGTCGCGGCAGGTGAACACGGCCCCGCTGCGACCATTGCTCAGCGACATGACGACCTCGAGGGTCCGCTCGGCCAGGCGCCGAGGGTCGTCGGCACCGACGACGAGGTCCGAGAACAGGTCGATCAGATCCACGCGGCGTTTCACTTACGCACCTCCCAGCCGCCCAATTTTATCCACTCGGAGCCCGGGGGGTCAAGCACACTACCGCCATCGCCCCGGTCCGGCGACATTTCGGCCGGTTTGTGTATACGGGCTGACCATTCCCTCATATACTGCCGCCTGTCGTCAAGAGAAATCTGGAGGCTCCCAATGAGATTCTGGTTCGTCTTCCCTCTCACGTTGCTCATGCTCAGCCCGCTGTGGCTGGAGCGGTACGACCCCCTCTTGGACGGGCGGGATGGGGTGGCCGACGGCAGCACCGGGATCCCGCCGCACTACGCGGACGGAAGCACCGGGATCCCGCCCCACTACGCGGACGGAAGCACCGGGATCCCGCCGCACTAGTCGATTGCGCCCGGAGAGGCACCGTCCCGGGTGGCGGACGCCGGAGGCCGTGAGGCCTTACTGGACGTACGGTATACACTCGGGAGGAGATGTCGTTACAGGAGGTCATCGCGGTCGCGGGGACGGCTGTTGCCTTCCTGGCGCTGGCCGGGGTGGTCGTGCGTCGACGGATGGGTGTGTGCTGGACGTTCGTCCCCTATCTGGGCGTCGTTGTGGTCACGGACCTGCTCGTGCTCCTCTGGCCCGAGCACTTCTACCGGCAGTGGTTCTGGTTCGGAAGCCAGCTCGTGATCAACATCCTGCGTTTCGCAGTGGCGCTCGAGCTGACGTACAGGACGTTCCGGGCGTTCCCCTCGGCCCGGGCGACCGCCCGGGGCGTCCTGTTGGTGGTACTGCTGATCACCCTCGTGATCGTCTTCGGGGGGACGGGCAACCTGGAGCCCCCGGAGGGGGCCCCGGCCCTCGGGCCGCTCATCAGTCGGGTCCAGCCGCGGGTGGTGAACGGCGCCATCTGGCTGCTCAGCGCGATCGCCGGGCTCATCCTCTGGTACCGCTTGCCCGTGCACCCGCTCCACAAGGCCATCCTGGTCGGGTATGTCCCCTATCTGCTCATCTTCGCGGTCTCCCTGAACCTCATCGAGAGCCAGGGCTGGGACATCCGAACGCAGGTGAACTATCTGCACACCTCGGCATTCGTGGCTGTGTTGGCCTACTGGGCGGTGGCGGCCTGGCGCCGGGCGGAGGTTCCGGCCCGGGCGCCAGAACCCGAGCCGAGCCTCGAGCAGGCCTCTGGGTAGCCGTCAGGAAGCGCCATGTGGTGGATGATCGGGGCGTCCGTCCTCAGCTGCCTGGCCATCCTCTTCCTCTTCGGGCGCCGGAACGAGCGCGCCGTCCGTCGCGACTGGCAGCTCCTCCTCTCACCGCGGGGTGACAAGGTGTATCGAACCATCGAAGGACGCGTGGAGAGCGAGATGGCGCTCGCCAACCTGACCTACGACGAGGCCTTCGCGGTCCGGGAGATCGGCTCCGTGGACGAGGCCAAGCACCTCCTCGACGTCGGCTATCGTGTAATCGAGCGCTTCAGCCCGAACATGCTGCACCTGCTCGCCACGATGGCCAAGTTCTCGCGGATGGTCTCGGCAATGGCCCCGGTGACACCGCTCAGGCCGCGGGACTTCCGCCTGACCGAGCTCGCCAGTCTGGCCTACCTGAACGGCCTCATCCACCGGTTCCTGGTCTCCACCGCAGAGCGGTTCCGCCTCCGCGTCTACATCCTGGGCCAGAGCTTCGGGCTTGCGACGCGCGCGCTCCTCCGGTCCACCCAGCGTATCGTGGGGGGCGAGCCCGAGGCGGAGCGCGAGTGGGACCAGGTCGACGCGGTCCGGCAGGACTTCGACACCCTGACCCGCGACTCCCTCGACACCCTGCGCGTGCTGCTCACGTCGCTCGCCGCCGAGCGGCGCGACGAGGTCCTCGGCCAGCTCGAGGACTAGGGCTTCTGCGAGGGGGAGTCGGCCCCGGCGACCGCGGGCGGGCGGTCGAGCACCTCGCGGACCCGGATCGAGAGCGCCCGGGTGCTGAACGGCTTCTCGAGCACCGAGTCCGCGTCGATCGGATCCCGTCGGGCCACGAGATCGGGGCCGTGTCCCGACATGTACAGTACCCGGAGATCGGGGCGCTCGGCGGTGAGGCGCCGCGCCAGGTCGCACCCGTCCAGGTGGGGCATGACGATGTCGGTGACGAGCAGGTCCAGCCGCCCGCGGTGTCCGCGGGCCAGCTCGAGGGCGGCCTCGCCGTCGTGCGCGACGAGCACCCGGTAGCCCAGCAGCTGCAACGCCTCGCGGATCATGTCGCGCAGCGAGCTCTGGTCCTCCACCAGGAGAATGGTCTCGTGCCCCCGCGGGCCGGGCCTCGAGGTGGCGGGAAGGGGGGCCGGCTGTGGCGTCTCGTCGACCCGCGGCAGGTAGATCCGGAAGCT
>JAJDNV010000338.1 GCA_022340545.1 Acidobacteriota bacterium
CGCCGCAGATGGGGTGGCCGCCGAGCGCCGAACGCTCCAGAGAATGCGCACGACTTCGGTGGCATTCCACGGCCTCGACGCAGCGATGGTTCAGTAGGTCATCGCGTAGACGATGGCGTTGATCCCGAGCTGGTAGGCGAAGGTCGATCGGTCGAGGGGGTAGTAGGGGTTCTCGGCCCACTCCCAGGCGTCGCCCAGGTCGGAGTTCCAGTTGATCATCACCACCAGGCGCCCGTCCTCGTCGGAGATGCCCCGGCAGAACGGCACGTAGCCGTCCTGCTCCCAGTAGGGCCCGCCCATCATTCCGTTGCGGACATTGGGCACCTGGAGCACCTCGTCGATCTGGTAGACCGTGTGGAAGACGGGGTGGTCGACCGGCAGGTCCACGATGGGACGATCGGGCAGCACCCGGCGGATCTCCGTCTCGAAGACATCCCATTCCCAGGAGCCCCAGAAGTCGTCCACGAGGAGGAAGCCGCCCGAGCTCAGGTAGCGGCGCAGGCCCAGGACCTCTTCCTCGGTGAGCGCCATGCGGCCCACCTCCACGGCGTAGAGAAAGGGGTAGCCCAGGAGCTCGGGGTCGTCGAGGCGCACGGCGTACTCACGGCCGTAGGCGTCGATCCGGGTCAGTCGCTGGACCCCGATGAGGAACTGCCGGTCGGCCTTCGGGTAGTCGGTCCTCCAGCTCCCCCGGCCCCCGCCCCGGCCCCAGCCCCAGCTCATGCCGCTGTAGGCGGCGCGGGCAAAGGTGAACTCGTGGCGCTCGGTCGGCGCCTCCAGGCCGAACCGCCACGGGTCTTCGCCACGGAGGTCAAACGGCCGGGGAGGCCGACCTTCGAACGGCCGGGGGGGCCGACCCTCGGACGGCTGGGGAGGCCGGCCGCTCTGGGCCGCGCCGATGGCCGCCAGGACGACCATCGCCGTTCCGATCACCGTGGCCGAGATCGCTCGTCGCATGGAGGTGCTCTCTCAATCCACCATAGCATCGGGAGGCCAGGAGCGACACTGGAGGTCGAGTCGGCCGAGGCGTCCGCCCATCCCGCTGCGCTCGTCGAACGGCTCTCAGACCCTCGTGAGCCAGCCGATCCAGCCCCGCTGCGGCCCTCCGTGCGTCCACTCGAGGCCGCACCGCGGCGGGGTCCGATCGAATGCAGTCCACACCACGCGCCCGGTGGCGGCCACGCGCTGCTTCGGGCGGGCGAACTGCATCGAGAGGATCAGCTGGTCCCCGACCCCGAAGACCCCGTCGTCGAGGGCCAGACAAGCACCGCCGGCGGAGAGATTGACCGCCTCGCCGCTCGTGCGCGCGTCCTCGGTCTCGGCCGAGACAGCCACGCGGTGAGCGGGGACCCGGCGCTCGCTCCGGCGGCGACGCCCGTCGCTGGCGTCCATGCCCGAGAGTAGAGCACAAACATCGGACCTCGTGCCACCCCGCTCAGGACGCCACGTGCGGGTCGGCCAGGCTCCGACGGGCTGGCCGAGCGGGGTCAGCTGGCGACGATCGTGTAACCCTCACACTGGTAGGGGTGGAGCCGCTCGCCGTCGGGCCCGAGATCGGTGACGCAGACCTCCGCGAACCATGTCCCCGACGTATACGTCCAGGTTTCCCGGCAGGAGGCCCCGGTCGAGCCTCGCACGTCCAGGTGGCCGTCCCCGTCCAGGTCCATCGTGAAGTAGAGCGTGTCGCCCTCGGGGTCTGCGGTCGGGCAGACGTTGAACCTCACGTCGAGGGGAGCAGTGCCCGTGATCCCTCCCGCCACCGCCCTCGGGGTCGTCTTGAACGGCACGATGGGCGGCAGGTTTCCGTCGCTCGGGAGGGTGGCGGCCCCCGTTCCCGCGCTGACGTCCACCGTCGTCGCGCAGCGGGCCGACTGGGTGGCGGTCGTCACCGTGAACGACGCCGTGTACAGCCCCGCCTCCGAGTACGTGTGCACGGCATCCGGATCGGTCCCGGCCGCACCGTCTCCGTAGCTCACCTGGACCGACGCCGCCCCCTCGGCCCCCGAGACGTTGAGGGCGAACGCCACCTGGAGCGGGGCCGATCCCTCGGCGGGGCTCGCGCTGCACGCGGCGCTCAGGGTCGGGGCGGTGATGGTGTCCCCCTCGTTGCAGGCCGAGCTCCCGGCCGCGATCAGGCCCACCAGCGCCAGAACTGGTCCGCTCCGACGTCCCATCTGTCTCCTCCTCCTCCAAGATGATACGCGCTTGGCGCCCCTCCGGGGCCACGGGTTTCGCCCCCCCATTCCAGAGGCGAGTCCGCACCGCGTCTCAAGGGTGGGTGAGCGTCAAGCCGCTCCAGTGTGGCGGCCTCCGGGGAGGCACCTCCTCGCGCTCTCGGCTAGAATCACCGCGTGGCGGTCCGGCCGCGAGCCGGCCGAGCCGGTGAGACATCAGGGAGAGGAGGCTCCGGATGCCCGACGTCCCGCGTGCCGAGCAGCTCGAGGCCGTCATCTTCGACATGGACGGCGTGGTGACTCGCACGGCCCGCTTGCACGCCCACGCCTGGAAGCAGCTCTTCGACGAATACCTGGAGACGAGGCGGGCCCGGGGCGAGGCCCACGAGCCCTTCGACGAGGTCGAGGAGTACCTCGCCTGGGTCGACGGCAAGCCCCGATACGAGGGGGTGCGGAGCTTCCTCGAGGCCCGGGGCATCGACATCCCCTTCGGCACCCGCGAGGACGGACCCGACCTCGAGACCGCCTGCGGCCTCGGCAACCGCAAGGACCGGTACTTCGAGAAGATGCTCCACGAGCAGGGGGCCGAGGTCTTCGACTCCACCGTCGAGCGTATCCGTGAGCTCCGTGCCCGCGGCGTGAAGACCGGGCTCGTCACGTCGAGCAAGCACGGCCGCGAGGTGATCCGGCTCGCCCGGCTCACCGACCAGTTCGACGTCATCGTGGACGGGAACACCGCCCAGGAGCGGTCCCTGAAGGGCAAGCCCAACCCCGACATCTTCATCGAAGCGGCACGCGCGGTAGGCGTCGGACCCGACGCCGCCGCGGTCGTGGAAGATGCGGTGTCCGGCGTGGAGGCCGGGGCGCGGGGGCGTTTTGCGAGCGTGATCGGGGTGAATCGCGGCTCCAACCGCGAGGCCCTGGAGCAGGCCGGAGCCGACGTCGTCGTCGACGATCTCGTCGAGCTGAGCGTGGATGAGCTGCTCACCCCCCGGTCGCGGGTGGAGAGCTTCCCGGGAGAGACCCAATGAGCGACGACAACGGGTGGGTGCTGGTCTACGAGGGGTTCGACCCGAAGAGGCAGGCGCTGCGCGAGGCGCTGTGCGCCCTCGGCAACGGGGTGTTCGTGACCCGGGGCGCGGCGGAGGAGGCGCGGGCCGACGGCGTGCACTACCCGGGGACCTATCTCGCCGGGGGTTACAACCGCCTGGCCACACAGGTGGCGGACAAGACCATCGTCAACGAGGACCTGGTCAACTTCCCCAACTGGCTCCCGCTCACCTTTCGCCCCGCCCGTGGCGACTGGCTCGACCTGGGCCAGATCGACATCCTGGACTACCGCCAGGAGCTGAACCTGCGGCGCGGCCTCCTCACCCGACACATGCGAGTGCGCGATCGGTCCGGCCGCGAGACGCGCGTGGTCAGCCGACGCCTCGTGCACATGGGCGACCCGCACCTCGCGGCCATCGACTACCAGATCACGCCCGAGAACTGGTCGGGCCGGGTCGAGGTTCTCTCCGAGATCGACGGCTCCGTGATCAACGCCGGGGTCGCGCGCTACCGCCAGCTCGCCTCGAAGCACCTCGAGGCGGTCGATGCCGGCGAGCACGGGGACGACGGGGTCTGGCTTCTCGCGCGGACCACCCAGTCGCGCATCGAGATGGGCCTCTCCGCCTGCACCCGCGCCTGGCGCGACGGCGAGCGCGTCGACGAGGATCGCCGCGTCGTGCGGGAGCCCGAGCGCATCGGGATCGAGCTGGCCTTCGAGGCACGCGAGGGCGAGCCGGTGAGCGTCGAGAAGATCGTGGCCATGTACACGTCGCGCGACGCGGCGATCGCGGAGGCCGCGGTGGAGTCGTGGGAGGCCCTCGACCGCTGCGGTCGCTTCGCCGACCTCATGCACTCCCAGGAGACGGCCTGGGCGCCACTCTGGCGGGCCTGCGACATGCAGATCGAGCCCGCCGACCAGGAGCAGCTCATCCTCCGCCTGCACGTGTTCCACATGCTGCAGACGCTGAGCATGAACATGATTGGCCGCGACATCGGGATTCCCGCCCGCGGCTGGCACGGCGAGGCCTATCGGGGACACGTCTTCTGGGACGAGATCTTCGTCTTTCCGTTCTACAACCTGCGCTACCCCACGCTCACTCGCTCGCTGCTCCTCTACCGGCACCGCCGCCTCCCGCGGGCCCGGTGGCTGGCGAAGCAGGAGGGCTACCGGGGGGCCATGTTCCCCTGGCAGAGCGGCTCCAACGGCCAGGAGGAGACGCAGGTCATCCACCTGAACCCGAAGGACAACACCTGGGGCCCCGACCTCAGCCGCCGTCAGCGCCATGTCAACATCGCCATCGCCTACAACGTCTGGCAGTACTTCGTGGTGACGGGAGACCGTGAGTTCCTGTCCCACTACGGCGCCGAGATGATCCTCGAGATCGCGCGCTTCTTCAGCAGCCTCGCCACCCTCGACGGCACCACCGGCCGATACCAGATCATCGGGGTGATGGGACCCGACGAGTACCACGAGAAGTACCCCGACTCAGACGAGCCCGGGCTCCGCAACAACGCCTACACCAACGTGATGGCGGTCTGGGTGATGGAGCGGGCCCTCGAGATCCTCGAGCTCCTGCCACCGGCCCGGGTCTCGGAGATCTCCGAGGGCATCGGCCTCGACCCGGACGAGGTGGAGCGCTGGCGCATGATCATCCAGAAGATGACGATCCCCTTCCACGGGGACGGCATCATCAGCCAGTTCGAGGGCTACGACCGCCTGGAGGAGTTCGACTGGGACGCGGCCCGGGCGAAGCACGGCAACATCAGCCGCCTCGACCGCATCCTCAAGGCCGAGGGCGACAGCCCCGACCGCTACAAGCTCTCGAAGCAGGCCGACGTGCTGATGATGATCTACCTGCTGCCGCCCAAGGACCTGGCCCGCATCTTCCAGCGGCTCGGCTACCGCTTCGAGGAGGACACGGTCCGCAAGACGGTCGCGTACTACCTGCCCCGCACCAGCCACGGCTCGACGCTCAGCAAGGTGGTCCACGCCTCGGTGATCGACCGCATCGACCGGGCCCGCTCCTGGGACCTCTTCCAGGAGGCCCTGCAGGCCGACTTCGCCGACGTGCAGGGCGGCACGACCCCCGAGGGCATCCACCTCGGCGCCATGGGCGGCACCCTCGACATCGTGTTCCGCCACTACGCCGGGATCGACACCACCGGAGACACGATTGCCTTCCATCCGCGTCTCCCCGAGGAGCTCCGGCGCCTGCGCCTGCGGGCGCGGCACCGGGGCCGGTGGTACGGTCTCGAGGTGAGCCAGGATCGCTTCGTCCTGGAGATCGAGCCGGGGCCGCCGGGGCCGGTGCGCGTCCGCGTCTTCGGCGACGAGCCCGAGCTCAAGCCGGGAGACCGCTACGAGTGCGAGCTGCCGGGGACGCCACCGGACCGCATCCCGGGCGCTGAGTAGTCCACCTGTCATTCATCTCAGAGCGGGATCCGAGAATCCTCGTGGACGACGTCTCCCGCTCTGGCCGCTTCTGACGCGTCTCGGAGACAGAACGGACTACTCCGGGAACGTCTGCCCCGGCCTGCGTTCCCGGAGTGGTTCAGGGCACCAGCTCGGCCGGGACCGCGGTGATGTTCCAGGTGAACCCCGACATGCCCTCCGGGTGTGTGTAGATCACCTCTCGGACCGGCGCTCCGGCCCTCCACACGTACCGGCGGACCTCGTGATGGTCGTCGCTCGCCGCATACAGCTCGTCGGCACCGTCGCCGTCGAGGTCGGCGAGGAGCGAGGCGTGCTCGAACCCTGAGGAGTCGCGGTCGATCGAGACGACGGTCCACGGGTCCCCGGGGCCCGGGCCCGGGCTCAGGAGCCAGAGCCCGCTCTTGAACCCGGCCGCGACGATCTCCTTGCGGCCGTCACCTTCGACGTCGCCCGAGACCAGGACCCGGCAGAGCTTGTCGTCGAGGGTCGCGATCGTCACACCGCCGTCCGGCGGCGTGTCGGCCTCGTAGCGTCGGATCTCGACCCGTCCTCCGGACACGGCTTCGATTGAAGCATACAGCTCGTCGCGGCCGTCGCCATCCAGGTCGTCCACGAGGATCTCCTTGGCGTGCCGGTCCCCGAGCTCGGCCACCACCGTGCGGCCTTCGCCCCGGGCCGGGACGTAGCGGACCACCTCTCCGGGCTGCGGCGAGCCGTCGAGCTTGTTGGGCAGGCTTGGTGTCGCGTAGATCTCGAGCGTGCCGTCGCCGTTCAGATCACCGACCTCCACCTCGTGGACGAAGGTGTTCGGCTCTCGGTCGAGCTCCTCGACCGAGAATGTTCCGTCGCCACGGGGTCGGATCACCGCCACCACGCCCTGGTCGTGGGTGGCCACGACGACGTCGGACTCGCCCGCCCCGTAGACGTCGGCGATCTCTCCGTCCCGCATCCTCGAGAACTTCCCGCCAAAATCCGCCTCCCACAGTGTCAGGGGCTCCGAGTCCCGAAACCAGAGACGGACGATCGCGGCGGTCCCCCCGAGGGTCAGGATGCCCGACTCGCCCGGAGCCGGGGAGTAGGCCATGACCTTGTGGAACACGTTGCTGTCCGCGTCGACGAGGGTGGAGTACTGCCAGCGTCCGCCCTGCCGGACGAGAAAGCCCGCCGTGGCCGGCTGCGGTACCTGCTTGCCCTCCGGGGACTTCTCGAAGAGCGCCAGTCCCAGCGCGAGGGCCCGGGGAAACGAATCGGGCGTGGCGTCGGCGGGCTTCTCCTGGCTACGGCCTCGACACGCTCCCAGGGTCACGGCCCCCACGAGGACCAGGAGACCCCATCGCGAAGGTGACCACCGCCGTGTCCGAGCGTTTCGTGAGCGTATCCGTGACATCCGATCTCCTCCCCCCCGGGGTTCTCATCCGTAACGTCGACCCCCCATCTTGCCACGAGCGGAGCGTTTCGAGCTTTCGTCGGCCGAAGGCCGGCCGCTCTTCCAACCCACGGTCAGCCAGAAGCGCCCTGTCACCGCAGTCGTGTGCGGCCTCGAGGACTCTGGGCGCTCGGCGAGCCACCTGGCCACGCCCTCACCGGCTTCCCCGACCGCGGGTCACGGGCGCGCGGGTCGCTCCCTCAGCTCCCGGATCCAGATGTTGCGGAAGCGGACCGGGTGGCCATGGTCCTGGAGGGACAGAGGCAGTCGGGACGGGTGCGCTTTGTACGGCGGCCGCGCCTTGTGTTCCGTCGGACCCGTCAGCTCGCTGGCGTGCTGGACGAGGACGCCGTTGTGGAACACGGTCGCCCGGGCCGGCTTGAGGAGCGACCCGTCGTCGTCGAAGCGTGGGGCCTCGAAGGCGATGTCGTACACCTGCCACTCCCCCGGAGGCCGGGAAGCATTCACGAGGGGCGGATACTGCCCGTAGAGGGCGGCCGCCTGCCCGTCGGGGTAGGTCCTGCTCCCGAACGAGTCGAGCACCTGCACTTCGTAGAGCCCCATCAGGAAGACGCCGCTGTTGCCCCGGTCCTGGTCTTCTCCCTTCGGGGGTGAGGGCGCCTGCCACTCCACGTGGAGCTGACAGCTTCCGTAGCCCTCCTTCGTCTCGATGCCTCCCGTCTCCTTCACCACCTCGAAGTAGCCGTTTTCGACCTTCCAGGGAGCGGGACCGCCGTCCTTCTGGCTCCTCCACCTGGAGAGGTCCGTCCCCCCGAAGAGGACGATCGCGTCGGAGGGAGGTGTCCCCGGCTCTTCGGGCATGCTGAACGTCCCGGGAGTCACGATCTCCGGCTGGGGGCGGGATCGGTCGTGGACGGGCCAGTCGCGGCCCGACTGTCCCCAGCCGGCCCAGGCCCCCAGGACGAGCGTGGCCACAGCCAGCGAAATGCGAAAGGGCTTGACGATCACGGATGTCTCCTTGGATGGGTCCGGGGGCGGGCGAACCCCCGACGCTTATATCACTTCGCTCGAGCCAGGACGAGCATTCAGCGGGGACGCCGCCATCGGCGCCGGCCCGGGCCCGTCTCCTCCTCGTCCCCGCTCGGCCGCGACGTTACGACGAGGTAGGCGAGGAGGGCCTCCACCTCGAGCTCGTCCAGCGAGCGTCCCCAGGGCGGGCACAGCGCCGAGCGGCCGAGGGCGGCGGTGCCTCCTTCGATCACCCGACGCCGGTCCTCGGGGGACAGCGCGTCCAGGGACTCCTGGAAGTCCGGAGGCGGGGGGTCGAGGTTGTAGGCGTTCTGGCCGTCGCCCCGCCCCTCCGCCCCGTGGCAGGTCGCGCACCGCTCGGCGAAGACGCGCCGACCGTGGCTCTCCCGTGCGCTCAGCTCACCGTCGCGGAAGGCCTCCTGCACCGCGTCAACCGGAGGGACCTCGGGTGTGCGCTGACATCCGGCCGCAAGGGCGACAGCGAACAGGACGGTCATCCCCCAGCGGGGGCGCGCCAGGGGGCCGGCTGCCCCTGTTCCCGTGGCACAAGCTCGCTCCCTCACGGCAACACCTGCGCTTTCCGGGCGGGGAGGCTCAGCGTGTAGGCGGTCAGCGCCTCCGCCTCCTCGCGGGTCAGGCCGTGATCGGGCTGGAGCGTGCCGGGCTTCCACCGCTCGGGATCCAGGAGCCAGGCCACGGTCCAGCCGGGCTGCAGGCGCTGGCCGCTCCCGTTCAGATCGGGCCCCACGAATCCGCCGCTGTCCCCCACGATGTGGCAGGCCTGGCAGCCGTGCCGATCGAAGAGCTCCTTCCCTCGTGCCACCGCCGCGGCGTCCCTCGGCACCTCTGCTTCCACCGCGTCGTCGACCATGACCGTCGAGAGGTAGCCGGCGAGAAGGGCGGCTTCCTCCGCCGTGATGTTCAGGTGCGGCATCCGCTCGGCGAGACCCACCCGCACCGCGATGGGGTTCTGGATGAATTGCTCGATGTAGTCCCGCCGCAGCTGGCTGCCGATGCGGTCCAGGACTACGGTGGAGAGGGTGCCCCCTGTCCCCGCGATCTGATGGCACGAGAGGCACCGGTACCGGCGGACCAGCGCCCCGAACTCCCCCTGTGGCTCGTAGGGGGGTCGGTCCGGGTCCCGCGTGATGCGTCCCGGGGGCACGTCTTGAGCCCGCAGGCTCAGGAGGGCGACGCTGACCGCGGCGGCCTCGTCCTCGGCGAAGCCGAAGGTCGGCATGCGGGCCGTCTCCAGGACCCGCTCGGGCCCGCTCACCTTCGTGAACAGCCAGTTCGGACGGGTCGGCTCGATCCCGCGGGCGACGAGCGGCGCGGGGTCGACGATGCGGTCGCCCTCCCCCGCCAGCTTCGGGCCGATGCGCGCTCGCACCGGGAACCCCTCGAGCTCGTGGCACGAATAGCAGCCCCGGCGCTCGAAGATCCGTCGCCCCTCCGCGGCCAGGTCGGGATCGGGATCCGCCTGATTGGCGTCGAGCCCCTTCGGCTCGGCCAGGTCCTCTGCGATGTAGGCGGCCAGGTCCCGCACCTGATCGTCGTCGAAACGGAACCGCGGCATCAGGGTGTCCGGCTGCAGGCGGTGGGGGTCGCGGATCCAGCTGTAGAGCCAGTCGCGCCCGACCTTGGCCCCGACGTGGGCGAGCTCCGGGGCCAGCGTCCCCCCACGCCCATTCACGGAATGGCAGGTGACACAGCGTGAAGCCCGGAAGATCTCTCCGCCACGCTCGGGGTCCGCCCCCGTCCAGTCGACCTCGTCCGCCTCGACGACACCATGAGGCTGGAGCAGGAACGCCGCCAGCGCCTCGATCTCCTCCGGGCGAAGCCGGAAGTCGCCCATGCGGGACCGCTCCAGGTAGCCCCGGGGGTCGGCGAGCCAGCCACGCAGCCAGGCGGGCGAGACCTTGAGGGCGAGACCGTCGAGACGCGGCGCCCGAACCTCTTCGCTGTCGCGGCCAGGGATCTCGTGGCACGCCACGCAGTTCCGGTCGGTCATCAGGGCGCGGCCGCGGGCCAGCCAGTAGGTCGAGGGAGGATTCCGCTCCTGGTGGCACGTCCCACATCGGGCCTCCATCAGCTCCCGTGAGGCCATGGGCTCGGACCAGAAGGGCAGCGGCTGGTGGGCGGCGTCCCGGTACGTCGTTGCCTCCCCCTGGCCACCGTGGCAGGCGGTGCAGCCGAAGCGGTCGGGACGGTGGCTGTCGAGCCAGGGGCCGCTGTGGCCGCGGAAGGGCTGGGGCGCGTCCTTCATCTCGGGGCTCGCGATCCCGAGGTGGCAGCTCGTGCACCGGTCGACGCGGTCCAGGTCGGGCAGCCAGATCTGCTGGATGCCCTGCTCTGTGTCCCCATCGCCCCCGTGCACCGCGGTCTCGCCTTCGGCGAAGCGCGACTGCCACTGGCGCCACTCCGCGCGCCACTCCTGAACCACCGCGGCCACCGCCACCGCCAGCAGGACCACCGACAGCACCGCGAAGGTGCGCAGCAGCCGGGCGGGGATCCGTCGGGCCAGCCCCGCCCTCCGGTGGCCCTGTCCCTTCCCGGCCGGTGTCAGCGCAGCCACGGCCACACCCAGTCCCAGTTCGGGCCCCGAAAGAAGGTCCCGATGACGGTCAGCACGACGACGACCACCGCCAGCAGCGCGAACACCGTGTTCGCCCGGCGGCGCTCCCGGGCAAACCAGACGCCGACTCCGCCGCCCCGGCGGTCGACGTAGGGCAGCACCAGCAACGCGATGATCATCGCCGTCGGGACGACGACGCCCCCGAGGATGGCCCCGTAGTGCACGAGCTCCTGCAGACCGAGGAAGTACCAGGGGGCCTTGGCCGGGTTCGGCGTGCGGGCGGCGTCGGCGATCTGCTCGAGGGGGGCGTCGAAGGCGAGCGCGGCCGCGTGGACCAAGACGAGGACGAAGACCAGGATCAGGAGCTCGCGGAAGAGAAGGTGGGGCCACGCCGGGGCGCGACGCATCCGACCCGGGGGAGCGGCAAGGCCGCCGTCCTTGACTACACGCCAGAAGTGCAGCGCGATGAGCGAGGCCATCAGGAGAGGCAGGATCACGCAGTGCAGGACATAGAACCGGAGCAGCGCCGCCTGCCCGATCTCGTGGCCGCCGAGGAGGAGGTACCGCGCCGGCTCCCCCACCAGTGGGAAGTAGGCGACGATGCTGGTGCCGACGGTGATCGCCCAGAACGCGAGCTGGTCCCACGGGAGCAGATAGCCGGTGAAGGAGAGGGCGAGGGTGAGGAGGAGAAGCAGGACTCCCACCACCCAGTTGAACTCGCGCGGGCGCTTGTACGACCCGGTGAAGAACACCCGGCACATGTGCAGGAACACCACCGCCACCATGCCGTGGGCGGCCCAGCGGTGTGTGTTCCGCAGGAACATCCCGAAGGTCACCGCAAACTGGATGTCCTTCATGCTGCGGTAGGCGGCGTCGGGATGCGGCACGTAGTAGAGCATCAGCGCCAGCCCGGTCACGATCAGGATCAAGAAGAGATAGAAGGCGACCAGCCCCAGCCCCAGCGTCGAGGAGAACCGCAGCACGTGCACCCGCACCCGCGTCGGGTGCACGTGCAGGGCGAGGCTCGAGAGCATCGCGGCGAGGCGCTGCTGCCGGGTGCGCGGCCATCCGATGCGGAAGACGGAGCGGTAGATCCGACGCCAGGCGCGGTGTATCCGGCCCCGGGTGGGCTCGCTCATGCCCGAAGCCGGAAGTCGGGATCGACGGTCCGGCGCGTGTCCACCACGAGCTCACCCCTTCGGGACAGGCTCATCGCATAGCGAGGCAGGGGCCAGGCGGCGGGGCCGTTCGTCACGTCGCCGTCCTCGTCGTACGTGCTGCCGTGGCAGGGGCAGACGAAGCCGTGCCCCTCCTCGTGGTTCACGTTGCAGCCCAGATGGGTGCAGATGGCGGAGATTGCGTGGAACCCCTCGGCGGTGCGGAACACGAAGAGGCGACGCTCCGGCAGGAGCGTCACGCTGTTGGGCGGATAGTCCTCGGGACGACCGATCGGGAAGCGCCGTGGAGCTTCGTAGAGCACGTCGGGCACGACCGAACGAGCGAGGGCGGCGAGAAGGCCCAGGCCCCCGGCGGCGAGGCCAGCCGTCCCCAGGGTCAGGACGACACGGCGCCGCGGGGGTCCCTCGCTCATCGCTCGATGACGAGGTCCAGGTCGAGCACCTGGCCCCCCTCGACCGTGATCTCCCGCTCGAGCCCGTCCTTCTTCTCGTGCCAGGCCCAGACGAGGTACTTCCCGGGCGGGACGCCCTCGACCTCGAAGCTCCCGGTGGAGTCGGTCACCGCGAAGTACGGTGTCTCGACCACCACCACGTAGGCCAGCATGTCGGGGTGGATGTTGCAGAGCTGGGTGTAGACACCTGGCTTGTCGAACGTGTGGTCGCGGGTCGCCCCGGTCGGCCACGTCCCGAGGTTGTAGCGACCCTCGGGCGAGTACACGTTGTGGGGCTCGGGGTCGTTGTTGAGGAAGCGGACCGTCGTCCCGGGGACGATCACGGTGATGTGGGGGATGAAACGGAAGCCCTTCTGGTCGATCTTCACCGGCTCCGGAGCGGGAGTGACCTTCAGCCCCGGCGCCTCGATGCTGACGACGGCGTCGGCGTTCGACTTCTGGCCCTTCACGACCACGCTGCCCCGGACCGTCCCGGTCTCTGCCCCACCGAGGTCGACCGCGACGAGGGTCAGGACGCTCGCAAGCACGAGGCACTGCACCACGCGGGAAGCTGGGTTGGAACCTGGCCAGGCAGTCAACGGTGTCGCTCCTCGGGTTGGCCGCTTGCCGGCGGCTATCGGGGGCCCGTTTCAGGGGTGGTCATGATCGCGTCCGCAAGCTCCAGCACGACGATCGTGTCGATCGGGTCGGCGGCCTTCGGGTCGAGCCGCAGGAGCAACGCGTCCTCATCGAGGCTGAAGGGCACCTCCCGCCCGCCGGCCAGATAGCGTGCCGTCCTGACCGGCCGCGGCGGGCGCGGCAGCGCGAGGACCTTGTCCGGCCAGTCGAGCACGTGGACATAGACGTGACGTCCCTCCTGGGTCGTCACTCCCCACGGCCTCGGTGGGATCGGGCCGCCCCGGGTCCCATAGACCGACTCGCCGTTCCTACGCAGCCAGTCGCCGACCTCGCGCAGGCGCTCCACGAACTGGGGCTGGATCGTCCCGTCGGGCTTCGGGCCAACGTTCAGGAGCAGGTTGGCGTCGTAGCCGGCCGCCTTGACGAGCAGGTGGACCAGCTCCTTCAGGCTCTTGTGGCGGTCGTCGTCCGCGTTGTAGCCCCAGGACCGATTGATCGTCTCGCACATCTCCAGGGGCAGCGTCCCGATCTCGGCCTGATCGTTCCAGCCGGCGGTGTTGTGGCCCGGGAGATCCCTCTCGAACATCTGGAAGTCCTCTCCCGGAAAAGGCTTCCGGTGGTGGTTGGATCCGATGAGGGCCCCCGGCTGCAGCTCGTGGATCAAAGAGTATGTCCTTTCGAGGCGCCAGTCCGCCTCGGGGCGGTCCCACCAGCCGTCGAACCAGATCCCCCCGAGGGGGCCGTAGCCCGTGAGCAGCTCCGTGAGCTGGGCGTCCATGTAGTCCAGGTACCGGTCCCACTCCCCCGCCTCCGGACGTCCAGACCATTGTCCGGTGCGGCCCCGGGGGAAATAGTCGGGGTGGTGCCAGTCGAGCTGCGAGTAGTAGAAGAAGAGCTTCAGGCCCTCCTTCCGGCACTCCTCGGCCAGCATCTTCAGGACGTCCTTCCCGTAGGGTGTGCGGTCCACGATGTCGTAGTCGCTCGTCTTCGAGTCGTACATCGCGAAGCCGTCGTGGTGCTTGCTGGTGATCGTGATGTAGCGCATCCCCGCCGCCTTCGCCATCGCCACCCAGGCCGTGGGATCGAACTCGGTCGGGTTGAACCGGGGCGGGAGCTTCTCGTATTCCGCGATGGGGATCTTCTCGTTCTGCATCACCCACTCGCCGCGGCCGAGAACGCTGTAGACGCCCCAGTGGATGAACAGGCCGAAGCGGGCGTCCCGGAACCAGGCGCGGGCCTCCAGGTTCTCCGGGGTGGGACGGTAGCCCTCCTGGGCCGCAGACGGCAGGGTTCCGCCCAGGACGAGCAGGCCCACGAGCACCGACAACACTCTCCGCATCACATCCTCCACCTTGGACGTCCGGGACGGGCTCCTGGCGGTCCGGTCACCCGCATCCCCGCGGGACGGCCGCCACCACTCGACAATTATAGAAAAGGGGGCCGGACCGCGCCCCTGAGTTCAACGGCTCAGGCGAGCAGACGTGCTGCTCCACGATGGGCGACTGCCCGGCCCGGCTTCCGGCCCAGGGAGGCATGAGCCCAATGGCTCACCCCGCGGCATTGACACCCTCGGCCGGCGGGCGATAGCGTCCCCTCGAAGAGCTTGCCGCCACGCCGCCGCACGTCACAGGAGTCGAAGCCCATGATCTCGAAGCGAGCGCGCACCCCATGGAACCGCCGTCGCATCCTCCGGACGAGTCTTGTGGCCGGGGCCGGGCTCCTGCTTCTCGGTCCCGGGATGACAGCCTGCCGCACGGGCGGCGACGCGGCCCCTTCGGCAACCTCGACCGTCGACGACTACGTCGGGAAGTGGAACATCCGCATCATCGATGCCGAAGACACGTTCGCCGCCGGACAGATCGACGTCGAGAAGAAGGGCGACGAGCTGGCCGCCGGTCTCGTCTGGCGCTGGGGCAGCTACGGACCGGCGGCGAAGGCCTGGGTCGAGGACGGCGTCCTCAACCTCACCCGCAAGGTCGAGGCGGAGGAGGGGGAGGAAGAGGGCGAGGACGTCTTCGAGGCCCGCCTGGTCGACGGGACCTTGAAGGGGCAGGCACGCTACCCCGACGGTAAGGTCCACCACTTCGAGGGCCGTCGGGCCCCCGAGCTCGCAACGACCGGCGAGCCGGAGTGGGGCGAGCCCGTCGCCCTCTTCGACGGAGAGACGCTCACGGGCTGGAGCCTCCGCGACCCGAAGGCGAAGATGGGCTGGGCCGTCGTCGACTCCGACCTTGCCGTCGTCGAACCCAAGGGCAATGCCGACCTCGTCTCCGAGAAGACGTTCCAGGACATGAAGCTCCACATCGAGTTCAACGTCGACCCGCACAGCAACAGTGGCGTCTACCTTCGGGGTCGATACGAGATCCAGATCGTCGACGACCCTGAGACGGCGACCGAGGAGCACGGCTCCGGTGCCCTCTACAGCCGCATCGCGCCGAGCACGGACGCGACGAAGCCCGCGGGCGAGTGGCAGGTGTTCGACATTACCCTCGTTGGGCGAGAGCTGGAGGTGGTCCTGAACGGCAGCACCGTCGTCGACGGGATCGTCGAGGGGATCACGGGCGGGGCCATCAACCCCTTCGAGGACGAGCCCGGGCCGCTGATGCTGCAGGGTGACCACGGCAAGGTCCGCTTTCGCAACGTCGTGGTGACCCCGGCGCAATAGCGGAGGCTAAGCTCCCTTCGGGGGCAGGCCGAGCTTCCGGAGGACCTCCGGCGGACAACCCGTCCACTCGTCCACGTAGGTGTTGCCCATGTAGCCGATGTCGTCCATCCCCATGCGGCTCGTCCAGAAGCCGGAGGCCACGAGATCGCGGAACAGGTTGAAGAAGGCCACCCCCGGGCCCATCTCCGGGGCGGCCCGCTCTGGCCAGGCAATCTCGTCGAGCACGGCCCGCCTCTGCTCGTCGTCACAGTCGACGAAAGACCTGGAGAATCGCGTCCGGCACTCCTGGCCGAGCCAGGCGAGCCCTCCGCGGACGGCGGTCTGCATCTCCTCGCGCTCGCGGGGCTCCGCGAGCTCGTCCGTCAGGATGAAGTCGATGAACACCGGCACCCCGGCCTCGGTGGCGCTGCCCGAGCGCTCGTCGGCGGGGATGATGAGATCGGCCAGCATCTCGACCATGGCCCACTCGTCTTCGTCGAAGAAGCGCCGCTCGTAGGGGGGTGCCTCGCCGTCCGCTGGGGGCGTCTCGCGCCGGACGTGCTCGTGGGCCCGCTGGGCCCGGGCCTCCGAGAGGGCGAAGCCCGCCGCCACCGGCGCGGCGCCGAGTCGCTTCAGGATCTCCCGTCTCTCGATTCCGCTCATGGCGCCTCCCTCAGAGGTTCCCCTTCCCACGTTCCGCCGCGATGTACTCCGCCGCGCGCCAGGCAAGGGCGAGGATCGTCCACGTCGCGTTCTTGTGCGCGTTCGACACGAACGGCCCGGCGTCGGCCACGAACACGTTCTTCGCGTCGTGCGCCTGGCACCAGCGGTTCAGGACCGACGTGCGGGGGCTGGCCCCCATGCGCGTGGTGCCGGCCTCGTGGATGATCGTCCCGCCCGTCGAGATGCCGAAGCCGTCGGCCTTCGTCGGCATCGGCTCGAGCGGCTCGGCGCCCAACTCCTCCAGGATGGTGCGCGCGGCCTGGTGCATGTGGCGGGCCTGGGCCAGCTCCATCTCGCCCCAGCGCCAGTGGAAGCGAAGGACCGGGATCCCGAAGCGGTCCAGCTTCGTCGGGTCGATCTCGCAGTAGCAGCCGGGGTTGGGGATCATCTCGCCGCGCCCGGAAAAGCCGACGATCGAGCCGTAGTATCGCCGATAGTCTTCCTTGAGCGCCTCTCCGTACCCGCCTCCGTTCAGCCGGTGGAAGTTGCGCCCGTACCCGTAGGACGGCATGCCACGTCCACCGTAGATCTCGAAGTGGTAGCCCCGCGGGAAGTCCAGGTTCCGGTTGTCGAGCCACCACGGGATGTAGACGTGCATCCCCCCCACCCCGTCCTCGTTGTGGGGCGGGCTGTCGAGGAGCGCCGGAACGTGAGCCCTCACCCGCATTCCGGGCGTGTCGGTGAGATACCGGCCCACCGCATCGCTCGAGTTGGCGAGCCCGTTCGGGTGGCGCGTGGAGCGCGAGTTGAGGAGCAGCCGCGCCGACTCGCAGGCGCTGGCGGCCAGGACGACCACGCGGGCCCTCACCCGCACCTCGCGGCCGGTCGCCGTCTCGACGTAGGA
>JAJDNV010000341.1 GCA_022340545.1 Acidobacteriota bacterium
CTCGCCGGCCGCACGCAGACACGCGGCCCAGGATTGAACTTCCAATCAGTCTTACCCTCGGCTCGACGGCTCGCTCACGTCAATGGTACCTGTTGGATTCCTCGCGAATGAGCCCGTAGATTCTTCCGACTGGGGCCTGGAGTGGGCTCCCTTCTTCTATGAAGACGTTTGAGAGCACTATCAAGCCGACTCTGTCTTCTCTGTGAAACTCGACGTAGGACGTGGCCCCATTGACACCCCCCGAATGTCCGTACCAGCCCCCAATGGTGCGCTTCCAGATCAAACATCGTCCACTCGCAGGGTTGTGGATGCTCAGGATCTCGCCGATGGTGTTTTCCCTGAGTATTCTTCTTCCCCTGTACTCCCCGCCGTTCATGTAGGCGATGAGGAAACGAGCGAGCTCTCCCACGGAGCTCTTGAGCTGCCCTCCCGGATAGTCTCTGCGGCTGTAATGTGGAATCGGCGAGGAGTTCTCCAGATACAAGGATGCGATCGTTGCCGGTCCCAAGTCGCGGAACTCGTAGCTCGTCCCGGGCATCTCCAGGGGAAGAAAGATATGATTCCTGCAGTAGGTATTGAAGTCTCCCCCGCTGACGATCTCCACGACGTGAGCCGCCAAGGTGACACCGAGGTTTGAATACAGCTCCCGCTCTCCCGGAGCCGCGTCTCGCCAGACCGGAGGGACATAGGCCGAGCCACCCGGCAGAAGATAGTCTCTAACGGTCTCGTAGAGCACCGGTGCGGAGTCGACGGGAAACCAATCGTAGAAACCGGGCAGCTCGTCATCCGTCTGCGGCCCTGCCAAGCCAGAGGTGTGGGTCAGCAGCATACGCATCGTTATTCTCTGAGACGGGAAGGCGGGATTCGTGACGGGAAAGGGCAGATACCTGTTGATGTCCTCGTCGATATCCAGGAGCCCACGCTCGGCCAACTGCATCACAGCCGTAACAACCACGAGTTTCGAGACGGATGCGAGCATGTAGCTCGTATCTGTGGACGCCGGTGTACCTCGCTCCCTGTCAGCAAGACCGTATGCATTTGCCCAGACCACGGCCTCGTCCTCTACGATGCAAGCAGCTACCGATGGTATTCGGGCCGCCTGCATCTCCGACCGGATCTCGGTATCCAACGTCGCACTACCCTGGGCCTCAGACCCGGGGGGCCGGATCAACTGCGCCGCGCCAACCAAGCCAAGACAGATCGTGAACCGCAGCGTTCTCATGGGCATTCCCTCCAACGTCAGCCCTCCCGGCTAGAATCTGTAGCCGACCATGACACTGAAGGCGAAGTTCCTGATCTTGTCCTCGTCGTCGTAAAGCCTGATGTATCCAGCCGGCATCCTCATGGCGTTCTTCAAGCCCAGGCTGCAGCGGACATCCAAAACGAGTTGGCCTGAGAGCATCTCATGCTCGACAGCCCCTCCGACGACGACGCCGTAGTCCACAGCGTTCACATTCTCAAGCTCGATCCGTTCCTCTCTGCCCCGAATGACAGTCTGTCTGGCCGCGCTCAGCTTGACTGCCCCGTACGGGCCAAGGAATAAACTCGGCCTGAGCCGCCGCTGCAGAGGTACTCGGTACGCGAGCAACACCGGAAACTCGAGGTACCGGATCTCCGTTCGTGAGACGATCTGGTCGAACTCGAACTCCCCGGTCGATTCGCCTCCACGAACCGCAAGATAGACCTCGGGTTGAAGCGCCAGACTCCGGGAAACATCAAACGTCTGGAACATGCCGATCTGGAAGCCGGCGAGGTTGCCCATCGTGAGCCAGTCCATCTCGTAGCCCAGCACGTGTCTGAAGTCACCTGTTGCAGAATGCAAACCTGACAAACTGAAGCCTCCTTTGAGGCCCACGCCGGCGTGCACACTGCTTGGGGAAAGGCAGAGCAGAGAAAGACAGACAGCGAGTCCGGAAAGGCTCTTGCGCATGGCGGCAGAATACCTACGATCGGCGTCCCTGCGACGCTCGTCCCGTTACTTGGACACGCGCCGACGTCAAGAGTGTCACCGTCGAACCGTACGCTGCAAGAGTGGTGTCACGGCTTCGGGAAGCTGGCCCGCTACGTGCGGCAGTTCCAGCCGGAGGCCGGTCATCGTGGTCACGGCATTGGGCACGGTAGCCAGCGCCGTGCAGGCAATGAAGCGGGGCGCAGCGGACTTGGCAGCAGCGCCGCGGCAATCTGGCCTATGAGGAGTGTCTCCTGGGCCAGATTCTGGAAGCGCGAGGTTCCGTCCGAGCTTCTGGCGGCGATTCGTTCGCCGAGAGCGGCCGGGGATGCGAACAGGTCCGCCGAGGACGTGTGGCGAAGCCCACAAGGTGTTGGTGCTGCTCCGGCGCCGGGGACTGTTGAGCGAGGAGCGGATCGAGCGGCTTCTGTCGTGGCGGCGCAGCGGCTTCTCCGTGCACAACCGGGTCTTCGCGCACCCTGGGGACGGCAGGGAGTTCGAGGCGCTGGTGCGGTACATGATGCGCTCCCCATCAGCCTCTCCCGCCTGCGCTTCACCCCGGGTGCCAAGGACGTAGTCTACACTCGAAAAAGGAGGTCAGCCTATCCCGCCGACGCCTGAGCGCGCGGCCTTGAGGCGTCGATGGGCCCATCTCATCCGGCGGGTGTACGAGACAGACCCGCTCGTGTTGACGGTTTCAGGCGAGGCTGGGCCTCGCGCGCCCACCGCGGATGCCGTTTCGCCTCCCCCCCCCCAGGTGTGGGAGGATTCAGTCCTCGACTGACACCACACCAGAAGGGAGAGCGCGAGTGCAGGTCGGGATGATCGGCACCGGACGCATGAACTCCGACGACCCCGTCGGCGCAGGCGAGCGCGTCACCGGGGCTGGGCTCGCCGGCCACCCATAAGCTGAGAGGTCAGGCCGTTGGGACGAGGGCTTCTGCTCAGGGAGGGCGACACCGTCTGGCGGGTGAAGAACGCCGAGCGCCTCGCCTTCCTCGTGGACGGCGCGGCCTACTACCGCGCGCTGGCCGCGGCCCTGACGCAGGCCCGCCGCAGCGTCCTGATCGCCGCCTGGGAGATCGACGACCACGCCTCGCTCGACCCGCTGGGCCAGAATCCCGAACGCCCCCCGCGGCTCGGCGACGCGTTTCGCGCCTGTCTCTCGGCACGCCCTTCTCTCAACGTTCATGTCCTGGCTTGGGACTTCGCCATGATCTACGCGGTGGAGCGTGGTCTGCAGCCGCTCTTTCGGCTCCGCTTCTCGACAGGGCGCCGGCTGCACCTGGAGCTCGATGCCCACCATCCGGTGGGCGCCTCGCACCACCAGAAGCTGGTCGTCCTGGACGACCGCGTGGCCTTCCTTGGCGGCCTCGATCTCACCCAACACCGGTGGGACCGGCCTGCTCACACTGCGGACGAGCCGGGTCGGGTCGACGACGATGAGAACCCCTATCCCCCGTTCCACGACGTGCAGGTCGCCGTGCAGGGCGACGCGGCTGCCGCCGTGGCCGAGCTCTTTCGCGAGCGATGGGCAATCGCAACCGGAGACCGCCTGGACCAAGACGATTCTGACGGCGATCCTCCGTGGCCCGACGGCCTCGAGCCCGACGTCGAGAACGTCGAGGTGGCCCTTGCCCGTACGCAGCCCCGACACGAGGGACGTGAGGAGGTCCGGGAAGTCGAGCGGCTCTACCTCGACGCCATCGCGTCTGCGCGCCGTTCGATCTACGTCGAGAACCAGTACCTCACCTCGGCCAGAGTCGTCGGCGCTCTCTGCGAGCGCCTTGGGGACCGAGACGGTCCCGAGGTGGTGCTGGTGCTGCCCCGCCGTTGTCCGGGATGGCTCGAGCAACGCACCGTCGGCCTGCTGCGCCGTCGCCGCCTGCAGCAGCTCCGTGAGGCCGATCGCGGCGGACGCCTGAGGGTCGTCTTTCCCGAGGTGCCGGGAGTCGACGACGGGGTCTTCGTCCACGCCAAGGTGATGGTGGTCGACAATACCCTGGCGCGGGTGGGCTCGGCGAACCTCAGCAACCGGTCCATGGGCTTCGACACCGAGCTCGACCTGGCCCTGGCCAGCGACGGCGACGCGCGCGTCGCTCGCGTCATCTCGGGCTTTCGAAACCGGCTGCTCGCCGAGCACCTCGAAAGTGACCCGGAAACGGTCGCGCAGGTCGTCGAGGGATCGGGCGGCTCGCTGGCCGCGGCTCTGGACAGGCTGAGCTCGGCGTCGGAGTCGGGGCGCACGCTGCGCCCGCTGGACGAGCCGCCCCTCGAGTCGGGCTGGGAGGAAGCCCTCGAGATCGGTCAAGACCTTGCCGACCCGGAGTCGCCCGAGAGGCCCGAGCGCCTCCTCACCAGCTTCCTCGCGCGCGATCTTCCGCGAGCAGCGCGCACCCCGTGGCTCAAGGCCGCCGCGGTTGCCGCGCTTCTGGCCATCCTCGCCGGCGTCTGGCGGTTCACACCACTGACCGACTGGCTGACCGCCGATCGCCTGGCCCGCGCCATCACCGCGATTCAGGCCGCCCCGCTGACGCCCGTCGGCATCATTGCGTTCTACGTGGTGGCGAGCGTCCTCTTCGTGCCGGTCACCCTTCTCATCGTCGCGACATCCCTGGTGTTCGAGCCGCTCGAGGCGCTCGCCTTCGCCCTGGCCGGCGCCTTGAGCGCCAGCGTCGCCACGTTCGGCCTTGGCCGGCTGCTGGGACGATCCTTCGTGCAGAAGGCCGCCGGCCGTCGCCTGAACGAGGTGAGCCGCCGGATCGCCCGGCGGGGCCTCCTCGCCGTGGCCGCTCTGCGACTGGTCCCGATCGCTCCGTTCACTCTCGTCAACCTCGTCGCCGGCGCCTCCCACGTCGGCCTGCGCGACTTCACCCTCGGGACCCTCCTCGGGCTGGCGCCAGGTGTCCTCGGAATCGTCCTGCTGGAGGCGAGCCTCGAGCATCTGATTCGAGAGCCCGGGCTGGGAACCCTGCTCTCCGTGGTGGCGATCGTCGGCATCCTGGTCGTCGCGTTCGCGCTGCTCCGACGCCTTACGGCCAAGCCGAAGACATGAGGGCGGCGGTCGTCAGTACCTGGAACGTTCACGAATGCTTGGGGCGGGACGGAGAGCGGGACCCCGGTCGCGTGGCGGAAGTGCTGAAGGAGATTGCGGCCGACGTCTTCGCGCTCCAAGAGATCCACTCCGACGAGCATCGCGGCGGTGCCCTCGACCAGGCCGGCTTCCTGGCCGAGGCGCTGGACCTCGAGCCGGTGTTCGGCCCCACGCTCGAGCGGCGGGGTGGCCGATACGGCAACCTCCTGCTGACTCGACTCCCGCTTCTCGGCGTCCGTCGTCACGACCTGAGCGTCCGCGGGCGGGAGCCGAGAGGGGCACTCGAGGTCGATTTCGAGAGCCCCCTCGGCAGGTTGCGCGTCGTCGCCACCCACCTGGGGCTGCGGGCCTCCGAACGCGCGGCCCAGGCTCGCGTGCTGCTCGACGGGCTGCGCCCGCCGGAACCGGGCGAGACACTCGTCGTGCTCGGCGACTGGAACGAGTGGCTGCCGTGGCGAGCAGCCCTGCGGCTCCCACGCCGTCGGTACGGGGTGTTCCCGACACCCCGTACCTTTCCCGCCTGGCGTCCCGCCTTCGCCCTCGACCGGGTCTGGCTGGCGCCTCGTGCGCACCTGGAGGCCATCAGGGCCCACCGCAGCCCCCTTGCCATCCAGGCGTCGGATCACCTCCCGCTCGTCGCGTCCCTTCGTGCCGGAGGGTTCGGACGACGCCAGACAGCCTGAATACCCCATTCTCCCAGGGGCCTGGCGGGTCCTCACCGAACTCGAGCCGCCGCCGCTCCCGCTGTTCGATGGACCTGCGGAGCCGCCCGCGGACACCTGAGTCCGAATCGAGGCAGGGTGACCCATGGCCCTCTCCGGCTTCACCCGGCACGCCCGGCGCTTCGAGGAGATCGCCCGCATCCTCATCAAGTACGGGCTCGCGGAATGGATGGGCAACGCCCTGCCCACCGCCGTGTCCTCGCGGCTCGCCAGCAACGATGGACAGCCCCTCACCGAGGTCCGGCGCGAGGAGCGCATCCGGCTCGCCTTGAGCGAGCTGGGCACCACCTTCATCAAGCTGGGACAAGTGCTCAGCACCCGGCCGGACCTGGTGGGCCCGGAGCTCGCCGACGAGCTGTCTCACCTCCAGGCGGCCTCTCCGGCCGATCCCCCCGACGTGGTGCGGTCCCGGATCGAGTCGGAGCTGGGCGCGCCGCTCGAGAGCCGCTTCGCCGAGCTGGATCTCGATCCCATCGCCTCCGGCTCGGTCGGCCAGGTCCACGACGCCCGGCTTCCCGGAGGCGAGCGCGTCGTGGTCAAGGTCCAGCACCCCGACATCGAGGAGCGCATCCACACCGACCTCGACATCCTCGACAGCCTCGCCGAGCTGGCCGAGACCCGCAGCACGGAGCTCCGGCTCCTCGCCCCGCGCGCAGTGGCGCGCCAGTTCCGGCGCCGCATGCTGAACGAGCTCGACTTCGAGCGCGAGCGGCGCAACCTCGAGCGGTTCCGGCGGCAGTTCGCCCGCGACGGCCGAGTCACGTTCCCCGCCCCGATACCGGCTCTCTCCACCCGGCGGCTGCTCACCATGGAGCGAATCGACGGTCGGAGCGTTCGGGAGAGCGAGGCACTCCGCGCGGCCGGCCACGACCTGCAGGCTCTCGCCGCCCGCGGCGCCGGCGTCGTTCTGAAGATGATCCTGGGACGGGGCTACTACCACGCGGACCCGCACCCCGGGAACGTGTTCGTCCTCGAGGACGGGCGCATCTGCATGCAAACGGTGAAGGAGCTGCTGTCGGCGGCGGCCGGGGAGGAGGAGGGCTTTCGATCCGGCCTCGTGTCGGTGGTGCAAACCTTCGGGGACAGAGCGAACTTCCACCCTCACGTCCACGCTGTTGTTTCGCGAGGAGGCTGGACGGACTCCGGGGAGTGGGTCCCGGTGCCATACGTGGACGAGCGAGCGGCGGAGGAGCTGTTCCGGCACAAGGTGCTGTCGCTGCTTCGGCGCCGAGGACTGGTGAGCGAGGAGCGGATCAAACTTCTGCTGTCATGGCGCCGCAGCGGCTTCTCCGTGCACAACCGGGTCTACGCGCACCCTGCAGATGGACGGGAGTTCGAGGCCTTGGTGCGTTACATGAGTCGCTCCCCGGTGAGCCTGAAGCGGCTGCGTTTTGCCCCCGGCTCGAAGGAGGTCGTCTACACGCGCAAGGGTGGACATGACACGTCGGAGCCGGCGCAAGACGAGAGGATCGACGCGGAGGAGTT
>JAJDNV010000346.1 GCA_022340545.1 Acidobacteriota bacterium
TTCCTGCCCGTGCTCGTGGGGTTCCTCGCGGTGCGGAGGACGCGCTCGCAGTCCGACTTCTTCGTGGGTGGGCGGGCGATGAACCGCATTGTCGTGGCGCTCTCCGCAGTGTCGTCGGGACGATCCTCCTGGCTCGTTCTCGGACTGAGCGGCGTCGCCTATATCCGGGGCGCGAGCGCGGCCTGGGCCTTCGTCGGCTACACCGCAGTCGAGCTCATTCAGTGCCTCGCTCTCGGTCCTCGACTGCGCACCGAGACCGAGCGCTTCGGCTCGATCACGCTGCTCGACTACCTCGAGTCCCGCTTCGGGGACGGCAACCCTCGTCTCCGCGTCATCGGGTCGGCCATCATCGGGATCTTCATCACCGCGTACGTCGCGGCACAGCTCAACGCCGGGGCCAAGACGCTGAGCAGCGCCCTCGGCATGAACTTCGTTTTGTGCCTGGTTCTCTCGGCGCTCCTCATCCTCGTCTACATGGTGCTCGGCGGCTACGTCGCCGTGGCCTGGAACGACGTCGTGCGCGCGGTATTGATGCTGCTCGCCCTGATCGTTCTCCCTGCGTACGGGCTCGTGCGCGTGGGTGGGCTCGCACCGCTGCGTGAACAGCTCGTCGGCCTCGACCCCACCCTCGTGGACCCCCTCGCCCTGGGGCTCGGCGCCTTCATCGGCTTTGTCGGGATCGGGCTCGGCTCTCCCGGTCAGCCCCACATCCTGGTGCGCTACATGTCCATCGACGAACCGCGCCACCTGAGAACGGCCGCGCTCATCGGGACCGTCTGGAACGTCCTCCTCGGCCTCGGGGCCGTTCTCATCGGACTTCTGGGACGGGTACTGGTTCCGCGGGTCGAAGCCCTGCCGGGATCCGATCCCGAGATGATCTACCTCGCGCTGTCTTCGGATCTCTTTGGACCCGTGCTCTACGGCCTCCTCGTGGGCGGTGTCTTCGCCGCCATCCTCTCGACGGCCGACTCGCAGCTGCTCGTCGTGGCGTCGACCTTTGCCCGGGACGTATACGAGAAGACCTTGCGGCGGGACGCAAAGGCGGACGAGGCGGCCCGGCTGCGCCTTGGGCGGGTCGTTCTGATCGCCTCGGGGGGCCTGGCTCTGGTCCTCGCGTGGTCGGCGCAGGATCTCGTCTTCTGGCTCGTGCTCTTCGCGTGGGGCGGTCTCGGTGCATCGCTGGGGCCCGCCCTGATCCTCTCGCTCTTCTGGAGGGGCGCCACCCGTGACGGCATCGCGGCGGGGATGGTCACCGGGACCGTCGTCACGATTGGCTGGAGGATATGGCTCCGGGCCCCCACTGGGCTCTACGAGCTCGTGCCCGGGTTCGTGCTGGCCGCCATGGCCATCTGGGTGGTGAGCCGGGCGCAGCGCAGCCAGCGCTCCTGAGTCCGGGCTCCACGTCCCCCCGGCGCCTCTCACCTTTCACACGCTCGCCGCTGAATCCTTCATCGGGGTGAACAATCTGGGCGGTGTGGGAGCCAAAAGGGGTAGTACCCGCCGGCGCTGCGGCCGATGTGCAGAGATCTGAACACTTTAGCCTATTGACTTGCCGCTCTGCGATCCAGACCATTTAACTGGGCGAATTATTAACGCGGTTAACCGATGCCCGGCCAGGCGACGCGTCGCTACTCGGGTCCTCGGGACGGCGTGAGGGCCGAGGGGGAAATGAGCCTCTTCGGCCTTCTTCGTCAGACCCACATCTTCGCCTCCACCGTCCGCGAGATCCTGGAGACGAAGCTCCTCCGTGAGGTCAGCGACGCCCCTCTCACGCTCGCCCAGCTCCAGCTCCTGAAGCTGATGGTCCGTGACGGGGAGCACCACCTCACGGAGGTCGCCCACTTCCTCGGGGTGAGCCCGCCCGCCGCCACCAAGAACATCGACAAGCTGGTCGGGCTGGGTCTGGTTCATCGCGAGCGGTCCACCGACGATCGCCGGGCGACGCTGCTCTCGGCCAGCCCGGAGGGACAGCGCCTCGTCGAGGAGTACGAGCGGAAGAAGGAGCTGCTGGTGAGGCCGGTGGCGGAGCGCTTCCGGCCCGAGGAGCTCGAGCAGCTCACGAGCCTGCTCGAGCGCTTCGCGATCTCGCTGCTCGAGCGCGAGACGCCGGAGTCCGGCTTCTGCGCCCGTTGCTGTGGGTACGTGGATTCGGGCTGTCCGGTGAACTGGCTGCTGGGAGACTGTGCGTTCCAGAAGCTCCGCGGCACGGCGGTCAAGGAGAAGAAGGGAGTGCGCCCCTCATGAGGGGAAGGTGCACTCGGTTGGAAGGAACGAGATGAAATACTGGCGCAAACCACTCGACCTCGATCAGGTCAAGATCCCGAAGGGCGACGTGTACGTCGTCGTGGAGCGCTGCAAGGGGTGCGGCTTCTGCGTCGAGTACTGCCCCAAGGACGTCCTGGTCCTGTCCGAGGAGTTCAACCGCAAGGGCTATCACCCGCCCAAGGTCGTCAAGCACGGCGAGTGCGTCAACTGCAACCTGTGCGAGATGATCTGCCCCGACTTCGCCATCTTCAGCTTGCCGTCCGAGGCGCCGGCCGAGCCGCCGAAGCCCGCGGACGCGGAAAGGGAGGCCCACCTTGAAGGCTGACCCTGCGGGCGTCCTGACCGGCGTCCACTACCTCGACGGCGACTTCGCCTGCGGCGAGGGCGCCATGGCCGCCGGCTGCCGCTTCGTGGCCGGCTACCCCATCACGCCCTCGACCGAGGTCGTGGAGCGCATATCCCGCCGCTTCCCGATGATGGGCGGCACCTTCATCCAGATGGAGGACGAGCTGGCCAGCATGGCCGCGGTGGTGGGGGCGGCCTGGACGGGCACCAAGTCCATGACCGTCACCAGCGGCCCCGGCTTCAGCCTGATGATGGAGAACATCGGGCTCGGGGCCATGATGGAGACCCCCTGCGTGGTGGTGAACGTTCAGCGGGGAGGGCCCTCCACCGGGCTCCCGACCATGGCCGGCCAGGCCGACATGATGCAGGCCCGCTGGGGCTCCCACGGCGACTACGAGCCCATCGCCCTCAGCCCCCGCTCGCCCCAGGAGGCCTTCGACTTCACCATCGACGCCTTCAACCTCGCCGAGCAGTACCGGGTGCCGGTCTTCGTGATGATGGACGAGTGCGTGGGGCACATGACGGAGAAGGTGGTGATCCCGCCCGCGGAGGAGATCGAGATCGTCCCCCGCAAGCTCACGGAGAAGCCGCCCGGGGAGTACCTGCCCTACCAGAACAACGGCAACAAGGTGCCCGAGTTCGCCCGGGCCGGTGACGGCTACCGCTTCCACACCACCGGCCTCACCCACGACGAGCGGGGCTACCCGGAGATGAGCGAGGAGTGCCAGGAGAAGAACGTGTCGCGCCTGCTCGAGAAGATCCGAGGCTCCGCGGACAAGATCACCCGCTTCGTCGAGAACGAGACCGACGGGGCCGACGTCGTGGTCCTGAGCTACGGGATCACCGCGCGGGTGGCTCGCATGGGGATCGACCTCGCCCGCAAGAAGGGGGTGAAGGTCGGCGAGATCCGGCTCGAGGTGGTCTGGCCCTTCCCGGAGAAACGCATCCGGGAGCTCTCCAAGAAGGTCAAGGCCTTCGTGGTCCCGGAGATCAACTACGGACAGATGGTGCTCGAGGTCGAGCGCTGCGCGGCGGGCCGCGCCGGCGCGATCCTGGTCCCGCACGCCGGAGGCGGGGTGCACGACCCCGAGTCGATCAGCAGCGCCATCCTGGGAGCAGTGAAATGAGCACGACCACGCAGAGCCTCCACACCAACGTCGACGCCAGCGAGCACCCCATCGCCCCCTTCCTGCGGATGGACCGGATGCCGCACATCTGGTGCCCGACCTGCGGGATCGGCACCATCGTCAAGTGCTTCGCCAGCGCCCTCGAGCAGACGAAGGTCGACCTCGACAAGACGTCGATCGTGTCCGGCATCGGCTGCACCGGCCGGGTGGCCGGGTACATGAAGCTCGATGCCTTCCACACGACCCACGGGCGGGCCATCCCCTTCGCCACCGGCCTCAAGCTGGGGCGGCCGGAGCTGCTGGTCACCGTCTTCTCGGGAGACGGCGACCTCTCCGGCATCGGCGGGAACCACCTGATCCACGCCGCCCGCCGCAACATCGACATCCTCTGCATCCTCGTGAACAACTTCATCTACGGGATGACCGGCGGGCAGAACGCCCCCACCACACCGGTGAGCGCTCGTTCGTCGACCATGCCGTACGGCAACTTCGAGCACCCCTTCAACCTGGTGCACCTGGCCGCGAGCTGCGGCGCCCCCTACGTGGCCCGCTGGACCTGCCTCCACATCCGTCGTCTCACCAAGACCTTCGCCGAGGCGCTCACCCGGAAGGGGTTCCGGTTCATCGAGGTGATCGCGCCGTGCTCGACGCTCTACGCCCGGCTCAACAAGCTGGGCTCGGGTCTCGACCTGATGCGCTTCTATCACGACAACGCCGAGATCAAGCACGGGGCCGACACCCGCGAGGCCGAGATCGGATTCCAGGACCGAATCCTCTGCGGCAAGTTCGTGGACATCGAGAAGCCGACGTTCACCGAGCTGATGCACGAGCACTACACGAAGACGCTGGGCGACCGCTTCGTGCCCATGAAGCCCGAGGGAGGGTGGATCCATGAGTAGGACCGAGATCCGAGTCACCGGCTATGGAGGCCAGGGCGTCGTGCTCTGCGCCTACATCATCGGGCGGGCCAACGCGGTGAACGCGGGGAACCACTCCACGATGATCCAGAGCTTCGGGCCCGAGGCGCGGGGATCGGCCTGCTCGGCGACCCTCGCGCTTTCGGACGAGGAGATCCTCTACCCCTACATCCGCCGCCCGGACATCTTCGTGGCGATGTCCGCGGAGGGCTACGACAAGCACCGCGACGAGCTGAAGCCGAAGGGGACCCTCGTCTACGAGAAGGACCTGGTCCCGGCCCGGCTCAAGAAGGGCCAGCGCTCGTTCGGGATCCCCTCGACCCGCATCGCCGAGGGCCTGGGGCGCAGCCTCGTCCAGAACATCGTCATGCTGGGATTCTTCGCCGCGGTGTCGGGGCTCATCCCCCGCGACGAGGTGCGGAAGGCGGTGGAAGACTCGGTGCCCACGGGCACCGAGGAGCTGAACCTGAAGGCGTTCGATGCCGGCTGGTCGTACTTCGAGGAGCACTACGGCGCCGGGGCGGAGGGCGACGCCGTCGCCGCCGCCACGGTGGTGAGCCCGGTCGCATGAAATCGGGCCCTCGCCGCGAGCGAGGGGCCCTGGAGGAGGACGTGGACCTCGAGTCCCTGAATACGGAGACGGAAGACAGCGAGACGATGGCCGCGGAGGCGGACGACGCCGCCGAGGTCGAGGAGCAGCCGCACGTGCCGAAGCGGGCCCTGGTGATCGGCGGAGGCATCGCCGGCATCCAGGCCGCCCTCGACCTCGCCGACGCGCGGATACCGGTGACCCTGGTGGAGAAGTCGCCGTCGCTGGGCGGACGGATGGCCCAGCTCGACAAGACCTTCCCCACCATGGACTGCTCGATCTGAATCCTGGGCCCCAAGGCCCTGGATGCCGGTCGGCATCCGCTCATCGACGTCGTCACGAACGCCGAGGTGACGGGCTGCGAAGGCGAGCCCGGCGACTTCACGATCTCCGTTCGCAAGCACCCACGCTACGTCCGCGAGGACCTCTGCGTGGCCTGCGGGCTGTGCGTGGACGCCTGCCCCCAGGTAGGCGGCAACGAGTTCGACCAGGGTCTCAAGGCCCGCAAGGCCATCTACCGCCCCTTCCCGCAGTCGGTACCCGCGACCTACGTGATCGACCGCGAGGCCTGCCTCAACGACCAGATCCTCTACTGCCAGCACTGCATGGACGCCTGCGATGTGAACGCCATCGACTTCGACATGCTGCCCGAGGACGTGGAGCTGCGGGTGGGCTCGGTCATCGTGGCGGTGGGCTTCCAGGAGTTCGACGCCCGCAAGCTCGGCAACTACGGCTATGGGCGCTTCCCCAACGTGGTCACCAGCCTCGAGCTCGAGCGCATGCTCAACGCCTCCGGCGTCACCCAGGGGCACGTCATCCGGCCCTCGGACGGGAAGACCCCCCGCCGCATCGTCTTCGTCCAGTGCGTCGGGGCCCGGGGCGAGGGGGGACGGCCCTACTGCAGTCGGTTCTGCTGCATGAACGCGGTCAAGGACTCGATGCTGCTCCGGCAGCACGACCCCGACGTGGAGGAGGTCACCGTCCTCTACACGGACATGCGGGCCTTCGGAAAGGGCTTCGATGACTTCGTGAAGCGCTCGCTCGAGGAGCAGAGCGCCAACTACCTCCGCGGCCGTCCGGCCAAGATCGAGGAGGTCGCCGGGGGCAACCTCGAGGTCTTCGTCGAGGACACGCTCGGGCACGAGCAGCGCCGCGTCCCCGCCGACCTCGTGGTGCTCTCGGTGGCGGCGGCCCCGAACGACGCGGCACCGAAGCTCGCCGAGACCCTGGGCATCGAGACCGACCGATACGGCTTCATGGCACGGCTCGACCCTGCGATCTCGGCGGTGGAGACGAGCCGGGACGGCGTCTACGTGTGCGGCAGCGCCGTCGGCCCCCAGGTCATCCCGGACTGCGTGGCCCAGGCCTCGGCCGCGGCGGCCCGGGCCCAGCTCTACCTCACCGGCGAGCGCGTCGAGCAGACGGAGGCGCGGGCTGAGCCCATGGACCTATCGGGCCCCCCGCGGGTGGGGGTGCTCGTTTGCCACTGTGGCGTGAACATCGGCGGGGTGCTCGACGTGGACGCGCTGGCGGCCGAGGCGGGCTCCCTCCCCGGTGTCGTGGCCGCCAAGACGCACCTTTTTGCCTGCTCCACCGCGGGGCAGGAGGAGATGGTCGAGCTCGTCCGCGAGCACGACCTCAACCGCGTGGTGGTGGCCGCCTGCACGCCCCGAACCCACGAGCCGGTGTTCCGGGAGGGCCTGGCCCAGATCGGCTTCAACCCGTACCTCCTGGAGATGGTGAACATCCGGGACCAGTGCTCCTGGGTGCACGCCCGGGAGCCCGATGCGGCCCAGGAGAAGGCGCGAGCCCTCATCCGCATGGGTGTAGCCCGGTCCCGCCACCTCGAGCCCCTCCAGGAGTCAAAGGCCCCCATGACGCGATCCGCCCTCGTGGTGGGCGGAGGCATCGCCGGCATCCAGGCCGCCACCGACCTGGCGGTGCAGGGCTTCCCGGTGACGCTCGTCGAGAAGCAGGGCCGGCTGGGGGGCCGCCTCGCCGCCCCGCACCTGAAGTACCTCTACCCGAACATGCGCCTGGCCGCAGAGGTCCTCGAGGAGAAGCTCGACCGGCTGCGGAGGAGCGGCGCCCGCGTGCTTCTCAAGACCGAGGTCGCGGATGTGCGGGGCTTCGTGGGCAGCTTCGAGGCCGACCTCGCGGGTCCCGTCCCCGAGACGCTGCCCGTCGGGGCCATCATCCTGGCCATCGGGGCCGACCTCCACGACCCCCAGGGCGAGTTCGGCTACGGTGAGCTCACCAACGTGATCACCAGCGACGAGCTGGAACGCGTCTTCTGCGAGAGCGAGTCGGAAGCACCGATCAAGGGGGAGCGCCCCTCGTCGGCGTCGTTCATCCTCTGTGTCGGCTCGCGCGAGGCCGAGGGCAGCTGCACCGGCTGCTCGCGCTACTGCTGCCCCACCGCCATCAAGCAGGCGATGCTGCTCGTCCGGCGCGGCATCGACGCCACCATCTTCTACCGCGACATCCGGACGGTGTCCGGCGGCGCGGAGGAGATGTACCGCGAGGCCCGTGGGATGGGTGTCCTCTTCGTGCGCGTGCCCCCGGATCGGAAGCCCGAGGTGGTGGGCGACGGCCGGGCGGAGGCGATCCGCTGTCACGACGAGCTGCTCAACCGCACCGTCGAGGTGCCGACGGACCTGGTGGTGCTCAGCGTGGGGATGCGGCCGCGCCAGCCCGACACGAAGCGCCTCCACGAGATGCTGAAGGCCAGCGTGGGCCTCGACGGGTTCTTCCTCGAGCGTCACCCCGAGCTGGCCCCGGTGGAAACCGCGGTGGAAGGGGTGCTGCTCGCCGGCACCGCCCAGGGGCCAAAGGACATCGTGGACAGCGTGGCCCAGGCCTCGGCCGCGGCGGCCAAGGCCTCGGTCTTCCTGGCCCACGACGAGGTCACTCTCGACCCGGCGGTGGCCCACGTGGAGCAGGAGCGGTGTCGGGCCTGCGGCGAGTGCGTGGAGATCTGTCAGTTCCACGCCCCGGCGCTCGTCGCGACCGCGGATGGCGGCTACGCCGCCGAGATCAACGCGTCGCTCTGCAAGGGCTGCGGCACCTGCGCGAGCTGGTGCCCGTCCGGGGCCATCACGTGCCGCCATTTCACCGACCGTCAGATCACCGCCCAGATCGACGCGTTCTTCGCGGAGGAGGCGGCGTCATGAACCTCACGAAGGACAAGACGGGCGTCATGACCACCGCCAGGAAGGGCTGGAACCCGCGCCTGGTGGTCTTCGCCTGCAACTGGTGCTCGTACGCGGGCGCCGACACCGCCGGCGTCTCCCGCATCCAGCACCAGCCGCACTTCCGGATGATCCGGGTGATGTGCTCGGGGCGCATCCAGCCGGGGTTCGTGCTGCGGGCGTTCGAGAAGGGGGCGGACGGCGTGCTGGTCTCCGGCTGCCACTTCGGGGACTGCCACTACGTGTTCGGCAACGAGAAGGCGGTGGAGCAGTTCGAGAAGACGAAGAGCGTCGTCAAGATGCTGGGACTCGAGGAGGGGCGGCTGCGCCTGGAGTGGATCAGCGCGGCCGAGGGGGCGCGCTTCGCCCAGGTCATCGACGAGTTCATCGAGCAGCTCCGAGAGCTGGGGCCGAGCCCGCTGTCGCGCGCCCGCTCGGGCGACGAAGCGGCGGGCGCGCTCACGCCGGAGGCTGAGGAGGTCGAGGCCCGTGTCTGAGCTACAGGCGGTCACCACCGGCACGCGGACCTGGGCCTGCTACGACTGCGGCAAGTGCACGGCAACGTGTCCGATCGCCCGGGCGGGGGCTCAGTACAGCCCCCGCCGCCACGTCCTGGCCGCCAACTCCGGTCAGAAGGCGGAGGTCCTCGAGGAGAGCGGCTCCCTCTTCACCTGCCTCACCTGCAGCCTCTGCGACAGCCGCTGCCCGGCCGAGGTGGCCTACACCCCCCTCGTCCAGAAGCTGAGAGAGGTGGCCTACAAGGAGGGCGTGGAGCCGGACTGCCCCCACGGCGGGGCGCTCCAGTCGCTCATGCGGATGATGGCCAGGGGCGGGACCCAGCAGGACCGCATGGGCTGGCTCACCGAGGACATGAAGACGACCCCCGATCAGGGGGAGGTCTTCTTCTTCACCGGCTGCACGATGTACTTCGACACCCTCTTCCCGGAGCTCGAGGCAAACACCCTCGACGCCACGCGGGCCTCGGTCCAGCTCATGAACCGCCTGGGGATCACCCCCGTCGTTTCGCCCGAGGAGCGCTGCTGCGGCCACGACCTGCTCTGGAACGGCGACCGCAAGGGCTTCGAGGCCCTGGCCCGCTTCAACGTGGACCTCGTGAAGAAGAGCGGCGCCGAGACCCTGGTCGCCTCGTGCGCCGAGTGCGTGCGGACCTGGAAGCTCGACTTCGAGCCCTTCTTCGAAGGCAAGCCCCCGAAGATCGTGCACATCTCCGAGCTCCTGGCCGAGCGACTGGGAGAGTTGCCTCTCAAGGGAAACGGCGGCCGCAAGGTCACCTTCCAGGACCCCTGCCGCCTGGGGCGCCACCTCGGCGTCTACGACGCCCCGCGGGAGGTGCTCGACGCCCTGCCCGGGGTCGAGCGGGTCGAGATGCCGCGGTCGGGAAAGCGCGCCCAGTGCTGCGCCGGCGGCACCTGGTCCCACTGCGACCGCTACGCCAAGAAGATCCAGACCGAGCGGTTGAAGGAGGCGCGGGCCACGGGGGCGGACGTCCTCGCCACCGCCTGCCCCAAGTGCCAGATCCACTACCGGTGCGCCATGAAGGACCCGAACCTCGGAGGAGACATCGGGATCGAGATGCGCGACGTGGCCCAGCTGGCCCTCGAGGCCCTGGGCGAAGAGGACACGTCACATTGAAGGAAGAAGGAAGACAAGACGGAAGGGGGCCCGACGGTGGGTCCAACACTAAAGGAAGGACAGAATGAGTCCTGAGCCGACCAACGGGGACCTGCGGGTCGGTGTCTTCGTCTGCGACTGCGGGCTGAACATCGCGGGGACGGTGGACTGCGGGGCGGTGACCGCCTACGCCGAGACCCTCCCGGATGTCATCTGCGCGGTCCGCAACAAGTACACCTGCGCCGACCCCGGTCAGAACGAGATCAAGACCGCGATCCACAAGCACAAGTTGAACCGGGTCGTGGTCGCCTCCTGCACGCCACGCATGCACGAGCCGACCTTCCGGCAGTGCGTGCTCGAGGCCGGTCTCAACCCCTACCTCATGGAGATGGCCAACCTCCGCGAGCACTGCTCCTGGGTGCACCCGGGCGACCGCGAGGGCGCCACCGCCAAGGCCATGGACCTCGTGGCCAGCGCAGTGGCCAAGGCGCGGCTGCTCGAGCCCCAGGAGGAGATGGAGGTGCCCGTCACGAAGCGGGCGCTGGTCATCGGGGGGGGCGTGGCCGGGATCGAGGCCGCTCTCGAGCTGGCCGATGCCGGGCATCCGGTCACTCTGGTCGAGAAGGAAGCATCCATCGGCGGGATCATGGCCCAGCTGGACAAGACCTATCCCACGATGGACTGCTCCATATGAATACTCGGCCCTAAGGCCATCGATGCCGGTCGGCATCGGAACATCGAGCTGCTGACGTACTCGGAAGTCGAGGACGTTGCCGGCTACATCGGCAACTTCTCGGTCAAGATCCGCAAGAAGGCGCGCTACGTCGACTTCACCTCCTGCAATGCCTGCGGAGAATGCGCCGAGGTGTGCCCGGTGACCCAGCCGGACGAGTACCAGATGGGTCTCTCGTCCCGCAAGGCCATCTACATCCCCTTTCCCCAGGCCGTCCCCTGCTCCTACATCCTCGACATGGAGCACTGCCTCGGGAACAACCCCATCGCCTGCGGCAAGTGCCAGGACGTCTGTGAGAAGCAGGCCATCAACTACGACGACGCTGACGAGGTCATCACCCGGGAGGTCGGGGCCATCATCGTGGCCATCGGCCTCGACGTCTACGACCCCACCGAGATGGACGAGTACGGGTACACCCGCTATGACAACGTGATCACTTCGATGGAGTTCGAGCGGCTGATCTGCGCCGGCGGCCCCACCGCCGGCCACTTCGTGCGCCCCGGCGACAGCCAGCGCCCGAAGCGCATCGGCTTCGTCCAGTGCGTGGGCTCGCGCAATCCCAAGATCGGGCGGCCGTGGTGCTCGAACATCTGCTGTATGAACACCGTGAAGGACACCCTGCTCCTGGCCGACCACTATCCCGACGTCGAGAACGTCGTCTACTACCAGGACATCCGGGCCTTCGGGAAGTCCTTCGAGGACATGTTCCAGCGCTCCAAGGAGGCCGGCACCCGCTACGTCCGCGGGCTTCCCGGCGACGTGGAGGAGAATCCGACGAACGGCAACCTGCTCGTCACCGTGGAGAACACCACGAGCGGCAAGCTCGAGCGTCACGAGCTGGACATGCTGGTCCTGTCGGTGGGCGTCGAGCCCCCGAAGGACCTGGCCAAGATCTCGGGCCTGCTGACGCTCTCGAAGACCTCCGACGGCTTCCTCATGGAGTCCCACCCCAAGCTCAAGCCGGTCGACGCCCCCACCCGGGGGGTCTACTTCGCCGGGTTCTGCGAGTCACCCAAGGACATCAAGGACTCGGTCTGCCAGGCGGGAGCGGCGGCCTCGCGGGCGGGGGCGCTCCTCAACGCGGGCAAGATCACGATCGAGGCCATCACCAGCCAGATCGACGCGGAGAGCTGCACGAAGTGCGGGGTCTGCGCCCGGGTCTGCCCCTACGGCGCCATCCAGTGGAAGAAGGGCGAGGTCGCGGTCGTGATCGAGGCGGCCTGCGCCGGGTGCGGGGCCTGTGGGGCGGCCTGCCAGTTCGGCTCGATCACCATGCGCCACTTCACCGACGCCCAGCTCGTGGCCCAGGTTCGCGCCATCATGGCGGAGAAGCCCAAGGAGAAGGTCATGGTCTTCGCCTGCAACTGGTGCTCGTACGCCGGCGGGGACATGGCGGGGATCTCACGCATCCAGTACCCGGCCACCAACCGCGTGATGCGCACGATGTGCTCGGCCCGCGTGTCCGAGGACATGGTTCTCGAGGCCTTCCGGGTCGGGGCCCCGATAGTCCTCGTCTCCGGCTGTCACTACGCCGACTGTCACTACATCAACGCCAACCGCCAGACCGTCCAGCGGGTGCAGAGGCTGTGGAACAAGCTCGAGAAGGCTGGCGTGCGGCCGGAGCGGCTCCAGCTCGAGTGGATCAGCGCGGCGGAGGGGCAGAAGTTCGCCCAGGTCATGAAGCAGATGGAGGAGCTGCGACAGACCGTGACCGACGAGGAGATCGCCCACGCGATGGAGGCCCTCAAGCCCAAGCCGAAGAAGAAGCCGAAGCCCAAGGCGGAGCCCGCCGCGGCGGCGGCCCCGTAGGGGAGGAGAGTCGGCCATGGCCACCACGGAGACATTCCGCTGCATGATGTGCGGCCACGAGTACCAGGAGCAGGTGGAGCGGGGTGAGGACAAGGAGCGCTCCTGCCCGAAGTGCCGCTCCAACAGCATCCGTCACTTGAGAGGCGCTGGGAAGAAGTGAGCGAGAAAACGGCGGAGAAAGCACCGACTGCACCGGCCGCCGAGAAGGCACCGGTCCGCGTCGACTTCGAGTTTCGGCGGGAGCTGGCCCGGAAGGTCGAGGGCAACCTCGCCAGCTTCTGCTACCAGTGCGGCGCCTGCGTGGGCGACTGCCCGGCCACCACCTACTCCGACCGGTTCAACCCCCGCGAGATCATGCTCGAGGTCCTCTACGGCCTCGGAGACGAGCTCCTCACGGAAGACTCGGTCCTCTGGCTCTGCACCAACTGCTACAACTGCCACGAGCGCTGCCCCCAGGAGGTGAAGCCGGTCGAGGTCATCATCTCCCTCAAGAACATGCTGGCCGACCGGGGGATCTACCCGGAGACGGTCAAGCGGATCATCCACACCTTCGAGACCACCGGCCGGACGACGCCGGGGGGGCCGGCCGTCGACAAGCAGCGCGAGCGGTTCGGGCTACCCCCCCTCAAGCCGGTCCCCATGGAGGAGATTCAGCCCCTGCTGAAGCCGGATGCGGAGGGGATCGAGTCCCCGACGGAGGCCCGACCCGCTGCGGGGCCGAAGCCGACCCCGGCCCCGGTGCGCGAAGGGAAAAAGCGCTTCGCCTTCTTCCCCGGCTGCCTGATCCCGGCCCGCCACCCGGGCATGGAGGCGGCCATCCGCACGACCCTCACGAACCTGGGCATCGAGATCGTCGACCTGGAAGGGGCCTCCTGCTGTCCCGACCCCATCTACTTCAAGTCCAAGGACAAGATGTCCTGGCTCTCGGTGGCCGCCCGCAACCTCACCCTCGCCCAGGAGCAGGGACTCGACGTCTTCACCAACTGCTCCGGCTGCACCGCGACGCTCTCCGAGACCCACCACTTGCTCGAGGACGAGACGCTCCGCGGGCGCGTGAACGGTCGGCTCCAGAGGATCGGACGCCACTACGACGGCACCACCCAGGTGAAGCACGTGGCGGTGCTCCTGCGCGACGAGATCGGGTACGACGCGATCCGCAAGTCCGTGAAGCGCCCGCTGACCGGCCTCAAGGTCGCCATCCACTACGGCTGCCACCTGCTCAAGCCCAGCCGGGTCATGCAGGTGGACGACCCCAACAACCCCGACGTCCTGGAGAAGCTCGTCGAGGCCCTCGGCGCCACGCCCGTGCGCCACAGCAACTGGTATCTCTGCTGCGGGAAGGCCTGCCAGTCCGAGGACGTGCCCATGAACATGATGCACGACCTCCTCGGGGCGGTGCACAAAGAGGAGGCGGAGCTTCTGTGCCTCATCTGCCCCACGTGCTTCGGGCAGTTCGACTATGGCCAGGCCAAGGTCGCCAAGCGTTTCGAGGAGGACTTCCACACGCCCGCCATCTACTACCTGCAGCTCCTGGCCTTCGCCCAGGGTGTCCCCTACGACGAGCTGGGCCTCGACCGCCAGCGCTTCAAGGTGGAGTGCCTGAGGCGCTTCGAGACGTCGGACGAGGAAGCCGGCGAGTCCTCGGGCGAATCGGCAGGGGCGTCCGCCTAGTGTCGCGCTGCCGAGACGCAGTGAACCGGTCGAGCTGCGCGACCGCGGGCTCGGCGGGCGGGGCCCCGACGAGGACCCTGCTTCACTTCGAAGCTGCCGGGCCCGCCCTGGGGTGCGCGCAGCCAGGTGGCTCGGGGCTTCGGTGACGGACCGTTGGTGCACGGATAGCGGAGGAGAACATGGAACTTGACGAGGCCATCAAGACCGCCATCGAGTACGAGGCCGGCGTCCACCGGACGTATCAGGAGGCGATGCAGCGGGCCACCGATGCGAAGGCGAAGCGCTTCTTCGAGGTGCTTCGCGACGAGGAGATGGACCACCTCAAGTACCTGCGGGAACGCCTCGAGGAGTGGACCCGGACGCGGAAGGTCCAGGTCGCCAAGCTGGACACCGCCATCCCGTCCCACGAGGCCATCGACCACGGCCTCCAGGAGCTCAGGCAGAGGCTGGCCCCCGGGGCCCCCGGGAAGGGCAGCCACATGACCGAGCTCGACCTGCTGAGGAAGGCCCTCGCGGTCGAGAACGAGACCAGCAGCTTCTACAAGGAGATGGTTCGGACCCTGGACGGCGACGGCCGGCGCCTGTTCGAGCGGTTCGTCGAGATCGAGGAGGGCCACCAGGCCATCGTCCAGGCGGAGATCGACTCCGTCAGCGGCACCGGCGTCTGGTTCGATACCAAGGAGTTCAACCTGGAGATGGGCTAGCCAACCCCCTCGACGCACCGCATAGCAGGGCACGTGCCCTCCCGACGACGCAGCGGTGACGGCGGTGCGGTGTCGGGAAGCGAGACGGGTGCTCCCCAGGTCACGCGCAGAACGGCCGAAGCGATGCCCCCCGCCGTCCTTGCGCTTCTGTCGCTCCGAAGGTAATGATGAAATCAGCATGCTCAAGTCCGGTGACCGCGCCCCCGACTTCGGGGTGGGAGACGTCACGCTGCACCGCATGCTCGACGAGCAGAAGATGGTGGTCTTCTTCCTTCCCAAGACCTTCACCGCCGGCTGAAGCCAGGAGGCTGGCGAGTTCCGCCGGCAGCACGGCACGTTCCGGAGGAACGGGGCCGACGTCGTCGGAGTCACGGGAGGCCCCCAGGAGAAGGCCGAGCGCTTCCGCGAGAGCCTGGACCTGCCCTTTCCCCTGGTGGGGGACACCGACGGAAGCATCCGCCGGGCGTACGACGTCCGGTGGCCCATCGTCGGCATCGCGAAACGGGTGACCTACGTGATCGGCCAGGACCGGAGGATACTGTCGGCCTTCCGCAACGAGCGCGACATGACCGCCCACACCGCCCACGCCTGCGACATCGTGCGCGGCGTCTCGCAAGGTCACCGCTGAGCGTGAACGACGACGAGGGCGGAGCGAAGCACGTGAGGGGGGGTCGGTCCCACATCGTGATCCTCGGCGGCGGCTTCGCCGGCGTCTACACGGCGATGGCTCTCGAGCGGGCCCTCGACGGCCGCGACGACTACGAGATCACCCTCGTCAACAAGGAGAACTACTTCGTCTTCCAGCCCATGCTGCCCGAGGTCATCTCCGGCAGCATAGGCATCACCGACCTGGTGAGCCCGATCCGCAGCCTGCTCCCACACACCGACCTGCACGTCCGCGATATCGAGTCGGTCGATCTCGAGGGGCACGAGGTGCGGACCAGCCCCGGCTTCAAGCCCCACGCGCACGTGATCCCCTGGGACCACCTGGTCCTGGCCCTCGGCACGGTCACCGACTTCCGGGGCCTGCCCGGGCTCCCCGAGCACGCCCTGCCCTTCAAGACGCTGGGCGACGCCCTCGCCCTCCGCAACCATGTGATCCGCGCTCTGGAGGAAGCCGCCATCGAGCGCGCCGACCCCGAGCTCCGCCGACAGCTGCTCACGTTCGTCGTGGCCGGAGGCGGGTTTTCGGGCGTCGAGGTGGTGGCTGAGCTCAACGACTTCGTCCGTGGCGCGGCGCGCCGGTATCGCGGCATCGACCACTCCGAGATCCGGGTCTTCCTTCTGCACTCGAGGGACCGGATCCTGCCCGAGATGGACGTCTCCCTCGCGCTCTTCGCCCAGAAGCTGCTGGCGAAGCGCGGCGTCGAGATCCGCCTGGGCTCCCGTCTCGAGGCAGCCACGGGCTACGAAGCGGTCCTGCGCGGCGGCGAGCGTATCCCCACCCGCACCCTGGTCTCGACCGTGCCCGCCTCGCCTCATCCCCTGATCGACAGCCTGGCGTTGCCGAAGGCGAAGAACGGGCGGCTCCTCACGACGCCGGAGCTCAGGGTGGAGGATCAGGCGGCGGTCTGGGCCCTGGGCGACTGTGCCGTGGTGACGACACGAGGGGGCACGGTGGCTCCTCCCACGGCTCAGCACGCGACTCGCCAGTCGGAGGTGGCCGCGCACAACATCGTGGCCGCGCTGCGCGGCGGCACCTCCCGCGTATTCGACTTTCGAGGCCTCGGGACGATGGGCTCCCTCGGACGACGTTCCGCTGTGGCCCAGGTCTTCGGGTTCAAGCTCTCGGGCTTTGTCGCGTGGTGGGTGTGGCGCACCGTCTACCTGATGAAGCTGCCCGGGTGGGGGCGACGGCTGAAGGTGGCGGTCGCCTGGAGCCTGGAGCTGATCCTTCCCCCGGAAACGGTGCAGCTCCGGGTGGCCGGGTCAAAGGGTCTCGCGCGGGAACACTACGAGCCGGGCCAGCTCGTGTTCCGTCAGGGCGACCTGGGCGACCGGCTCTACATCATCCTCAGCGGCGAGGCCGAGGTGTGCCGCGAGGACAACGCGGGAGAGTCGATCCTCGCCCGTCTCGGAGCCGGCCAGTGCTTCGGGGAGATGGCCCTGGTGCAAGAGACGACGCGCAACGCCAGCGTCCGCTGCGCGCGGAGCATGGACGTCCTGAGCCTGCCCAAGCAGGAGTTCGCGGTCCTGGCCGCGTACCTGCCCGACCTGCGCCAGAGGTTCGAGCG
>JAJDNV010000354.1 GCA_022340545.1 Acidobacteriota bacterium
TGGCGGGCCGACCTGGCTATGAGGTGACGGACGGGACGGTCCTCTACGATGGCCGTGACCTCCTCGCCCTCTCCCCGGAAGAGCGCGCCCGCGAGGGCGTCTTCCTCGCGTTCCAGTACCCGGTCGAGATCCCGGGCGTCAGCAACGTCTACTTCCTCAAGGCCGCCCTCAACGCCGTGCGCAGGCACCGCGGCGAGGGCGAGCTCGACGCCGTCGAGTTCCTCGGTCTCGTCAAGGAGAAGGCGAAGATCGTCGACATGGATGAGGGGCTCGTGAAGCGCTCGGTGAACGAGGGCTTCTCCGGTGGCGAGAAGAAGCGCAACGAGATCTTCCAGATGGCGGTCCTCGAGCCGAGCCTGGCCGTGCTCGACGAGACCGACTCCGGCCTCGACATCGACGCCCTGCGCATCGTGGCCGCGGGCGTCAACCGCCTTCGGGGGCCGGAGCGAGCAATGATCGTGGTCACCCACTACCAGCGGCTCCTCAACTACATCGTTCCCGACTTCGTCCACGTGCTCGTGGACGGCCGCATCGTGCGCTCCGGAGGGAAGGAGATGGCCCTCGAGCTGGAGGAGAAGGGCTACTCCTGGCTCGAGAAGGAGCCGGCTGAGGCCCAGCCATGACGCCGGTCGCCGAGGAAAAGGACACCTACCGGCAGAGCTTCGAGCGCTTCGTCGAGGCCGGGCGGTCCGAGCCCGACTGGCTGCGCGACCGTCGGGCCTCGGCCTTCGGTCGCTATGTGGAGAAAGGTCTCCCCGGTCCGCGGGACGAGGCCTGGCGCCACACCCCCATCGCGCCGATCACCCGGGCCCACTGGGAGCCCGCCCCACCCGCGGATGAGGTGCCGAAGGAGATCCGCGCCGCGGCCTCGGTCGGGTCGCCGGGAGCGCAGGTCGTCCTGGTAGATGGCCGTCTCTCTCGGGAGCTCTCGACCCTCGACCACGGGGACGACGCGTTCGAGGTCCACAGCCTGCTCGAGATCCTGGGCTCCCGGCCCGAGCGGCTCGAGCCCTTCCTGGGCCGGGTGCTGGCCGATCGCGCGAATGTCTTCGCCGAGCTCAACACCGCCTTCGCCGCCGACGGCGTCGTGGTGTTCCTCTCTCCGGGGGCCATCCCGAAGGAGCCCATCCACGTGGCGCACCTCGCCACCGGCCACGGATCCCACCCCGTCTCGTACTCACGTGTTCTCGTGGTGGCGGGCAAGGGCAGCGAGGGGCGCGTCACGGAGACATGGAGCGGCCCGGACGGGTCCGTCTATCTCGCCAACGCGGTGACCGAGGTGGTGGTGGACGACAACGCTTCCGTCGATCACTACAAGCTGCAGCGCGAGGGCCAGCAGGCCTTTCACGTCGCCACCCTGGCCGCCCGGCTCGGGCGCGACGCCCACTTCGCCGATCACTCCTTCAACTTCGGAGCGGCGATCAGCCGCAGCGACATCGACGTGCGCTTCGAGGCCGAGGGCGGGGAGTGCGTGCTGAACGGGCTCTTCATGGTCGACGGGTCGCGGCTCACGGACACCCACTCCCGCGTCGACCACGCCCGTCCGCACTGCTCGAGCCGGGAGCTCTACAAGGGAGTCCTCGACGGGAGCGCCCGCGGCGTCTTCAACGGCCTGGTCCAGGTGCGCCCCGGGGCCCAGAAGACCGACGCCGAGCAGATGAACCGGAACCTGCTTCTCTCCCGCGAAGCGCTCGTCCACTCGGTGCCGCAGCTCGAGATCCTCGCTGACGACGTGAAATGCCGGCACGGGTCGACGACGGGTCAGCTCGACCCCGCCGCGCTTTTCTACCTGCGCGCTCGTGGCATCGGGGAGGCGGAGGCGCGGAGCCTTCTGACCTACGCCTTTGCCGGCGACCTCGTCCACGCATTGCCGGTGCCGCTCCTGCGCGACGCCGTGGAGAAGCACCTCCAGGCGCACCTGCAGGGCGCGGCTCTCGTCAAGGAGGCGGTCGTATGAGTGCTCAGCCGGACTCCATCCGCACACCCGAGGCCCTGGACGTCGCAGCCGTCCGTCGGGAGTTTCCCTTGCTGCAGACGACCGTCCACGGGAAGCCGCTCGTGTACCTCGACAGCGCGGCCAGCGCCCAGAAGCCGCAAGTGGTGATCGACGCCGAGCGGGACGTGTACGAGCGCTACTACTCCAACATCCACCGGGGCGTGCACCAGCTGTCGGTGCTCGCCACCGACGCCTACGAAAGGGCGCGGGCGAGGGTGCAGCACTTCCTCGGCGCGAGGGAAGCCCGGGAGATCCTGTTCGTCCGAGGGGCCACGGAGGCGATCAACCTGGTGGCCCAGACGTACGGGCGGAGAAACGTTGGCGCCGGAGACGAGGTTCTGATCACCGGCCTCGAGCACCACTCGAACATTGTCCCCTGGCAGATGCTCTGCGAGGAGAAGGGCGCGACCCTGAAGGTGGCGCCCATCGACGACGCGGGGGTGGTGGACATGGCCGCCTTCGAGGGGCTGCTCGGGCCGCGCACCCGCATCGTATCGGTCTCCCACGTGTCGAACGCGCTCGGGACGATCAACCCGGTGGAGCGCATGACGGAGCGGGCCCACGCCGCGGGGGCGGTGATCGTGATCGACGGGGCCCAGGCCGCGCCTCACCTGGCCATCGACGTCGAGCGCATCGGCTGCGACTTCTACGCCTTCTCCGGCCACAAGGTCTACGGCCCCTCCGGCGTCGGTGCCCTCTACGGCCGAGCCGCCCTCCTCGAAGCGATGCCGCCCTGGCAGGGCGGGGGAGACATGATCTCCTCGGTCACCTTCGAGAAGTCGACCTGGGCCGAGCTGCCCCACAAGTTCGAGGCGGGGACGCCGAATGTCGCCGGGACGATCGCCCTGGCCGTGGCCATCGAGTGGCTGGAAGGCCTGGGCCTCGAGGCCGTCGCCGCGCACGAGGACGAGTTGCTCGCCTACGGCACCGAGCTCCTCTCCGCCATCCCCGGGCTGCGCCTCGTGGGCACCGCTCCCGACAAGGCCGGGGTCCTCTCGTTCGTCCTGGACGGCGTCCATCCCCACGACATCGGGACCATCCTCGACTATGAAGGGGTCGCCATCCGTACCGGACACCACTGTGCCCAGCCGGTCATGGACCGCTACGGCATCCCCGCCACCGCCCGCGCCTCGCTGGCCTGCTTCAACACCCGCGAGGATCTCGACGCCCTCGCCCGCGGCATCGGCAAGGTCCAGGAGATGTTCAAGTGAACGACCTTCGCGAGCTCTACCAGGAGGTCATCCTCGACCACAGCAGGAACCCGCGACACTTCCGGGAGATGCCCGAGGCCAACCGCCACGCGGACGGTCACAACCCCCTCTGTGGGGATCGAGTCACCGTCTACCTGCACCTGGCGGGCGACGTCATCGAGGACGTGAGCTTCAAGGGCGCGGGCTGCTCGATCTCCACCGCGTCCGCCTCGATGATGGCCGACGCCCTCCGCGGCAAGAGCGTGGACGAGGTGAGGGCCCTCTTCGACCGCTTCCACGACCTCGTCACGTCCGACCCCAGCCATGCCGCCGATCAGCTGGACGCTTCTTCCGAGCTCGGCAAGCTCGCCGTCTTCTCCGGCGTGTGCGAGTTCCCGATGCGGGTCAAGTGCGCCTCGCTTCCCTGGCACACCATGAAGGCCGCCCTCGAGGGCGCGGCAAGGGCGAGCACGGAGTAGGGGGCATGGTCACGCGCGAGCCGCGCACGCTCTCCCGCGACGTCGAGGTGGCGGCCATCCCCTACGGGGACAAGATCACCCTCACCGCCGGGACCACCGTCTATATCACCCAGGCCCTCGGCGGGTCGTACACCGCGATGACCGACCACGGCTACCTGGTCCGGGTCGAGGGTACCGACGCCGACGCCATTGGGGAGGAGCCGACGAAGCCGCTCACCGCGGAGGACGTGGCCGGTCGCACCACCGAGGAGGTGGCCTGGGAGCAGCTCAAGGGTGTGTTCGACCCCGAGATCCCGGTCAACATCGTGGATCTCGGGCTCGTGTACGAGTGCCGGGCCGAAAAGGGCGAGGACGGCCAGGAGAGGGTCAGGGTCCGGTTCACTCTCACCGCGCCCGGGTGCGGCATGGGGGATTTCCTGCGGGAGGACGTCCGTTCGAAGCTGCTCACGATCCCCGGGGTTGCCGAAGCCGACGTCGAGGTGGTCCTCGACCCGCCCTGGGATCAGAGCATGATGTCCGACGGGGCGCGTCTCCAGCTGGGGCTGATGTAGAGATGAAGCTGAGCTCTCAAGAAGAGTACGGGCTGCGCTGTCTGCTGCAGATCGCGCGCGCGGGCGAGGGGGCGAGCCTCACGATCGCCGAGGTGAGCGACCGGGAGGGCATCTCCGCCCCCAACGTGGCCAAGATCATGCGGCTGCTCCGGAGGGCGGAGCTCGTCCGCTCCACCCGGGGCAAGGCCGGGGGCTACAGCCTGTCCCGGCCGGCGTCCGAGGTGCGCGTGCTGGACGTGGTGAGCGCGCTCGGGGGGCGGCTCTTCGACGCGGGCTTCTGCGACCGTCACTCCGGACGCGGGCGCTCCTGCCTCAACACGTCTGACTGCTCGATCCGCCCCGTCCTGCGGCATCTGCAGGCGGCGGTGGACCACGTCCTGGGGGAGCTCACACTTCAGAGCCTGCTCGCCACCGAGCAGGAGGTGGCGGGGACGATCCACCCGCGCGCGGTGCCCCTGCCCGTGCTCAACCGGCTGTCGTAGTTGCTGGCCATTCCGAGCCCGGCTGTTGGGACCGCGCTCCGCTCCGAGGGCCCCTCGCGCGCCCAGGGCCGCGACGACCCAGTCCTCGGGGTTCCTTGTGCAGAGCGACCAATCGGAGCCCAGGGGAATACCCGGGAAGCCGACGCCGTTCCAGAGTGCGAACCTCGTAAGGAGAACGCGACATGAAGCTCCGACTGCTGCTTCTCGCCACGGGCCTCGCGCTCGGCAGCCTCTCCCTCATGGGCACCGCCGATCCGGCGGCCTCGAGCGCGGAGGCGCCGGAAGGCGCGGCCCGCGCCACCTTCGCCGGGGGCTGCTTCTGGTGCATGGAGCCACCCTTCGACAAGGTCGACGGGGTGTACTCCACCACGTCGGGCTATGCGGGGGGGAAGGTCAAGAACCCCAGTTACAGACAGGTCTCCGCGGGTGTGACCGGACACGCCGAGGCGATCCAGGTGGTCTACGACCCCGAGCGCGTGACCTACGAGGAGCTTCTCGAGGTGTTCTGGCACAACGTCGACCCCCTCGACGGCGGCGGGCAGTTCTGCGACCGGGGAAGCCAGTACCGGACCGCCATCTTCTTTGAAGGGGACGAGCAGAGGCGCGCGGCAGAAGCGTCGAAGCAGGCTCTCACCGATTCGGGCCGCCTGCCCGGGCCGATCGTCACCGAGATCACTCCGCTCGAGGCCTTCTACCCGGCCGAGGACTACCACCAGGACTTCTACAAGAGGAATCCCGTGCGCTACACGTCGTACCGCGCCGGCTGCGGCCGCGATCGGCGGTTGAAGCAGCTCTGGGGCGAATCCGGGCACTGACCGTCGGCGGGCGAGGCCGCTGCCCCCGGATGGGATGGCGGCGGGTTCGACGAGCGCGTGGCGAGCTAGAATCAGACCGCAATGAAGGACGTCCGGCTCGCGCTCGTCGGCTTCGGTCACGTCGGTCGCTGCTTCGCCGAGCAGCTGCGGGGACCCTACGCCCATGCCCTGCGCACCGCCGGGGTGAGGGTCCGGGTCACCGGCATCGCGACCGCGCGACACGGTCTGGCCATCGACCCGCAGGGGATCGCCCTTCACCGCGCGCGGCAGCTCGTCGAGAGGGGTCGCTCCCTCGAGACCCTCGGGCGTGACCCGAAGCCGCGCGGCGTGAGGCAGCTCATCGCCCGGGTCCCGGCCGACGTGCTGGTCGAGATCAGCCCCCTCGACCCCCGGGAAGGCCAGCCCGCGACCTCCCACGTGCGTCAGGCCCTGGGGCGCGGGATGCATGTCGTCACCGCGAACAAGGGCCCGGTCGCGTTCGCACGCACCTCGCTCGTCGCCCTCGCCCGCAAGAAGCGGCGGCTCTTCCTGCACGAGGGTGCGGTGATGGACGGGACGCCGGTCTTCAACCTGGTCGAGCGCTGTCTGCCCGGCTGCCGGATCCTCGGGTTCCGGGGGACGCTCAACAGCACCACCAACCTGATCCTCTCCCGCATGGAGGAGGGCCTGAGCGCCGCCGCGGCGCTCCGCGAGGCACAGGCGCTCGGCATCGCCGAGGCGAACCCGACCAACGACCTCGACGGCTGGGACGCCGCAGTCAAGGGTTGTGCCCTCGCCGCCGGACTCATGGGTGCAACCGTACTGCCGACCGAGGTGCGCCGGCGTGGGATGGGCGGGATCACCAGACTCCAGGTGCGTCGTGCGCTCCAATCGGGTTCCCGGCTGAGGCTCGTGGTCCGGGGCGAGCGCCGGGCGGGCCGCGTGCACGTGAGCGTTCGCCCCGAACGCGTGCCCGTCGGCGATCCGCTCGTTGGCGCCGGTGCCGACAACGTGCTCTTGATCGCGACCGACCTCATGGGCGAGATCGGCGTCGTCGAGCGCGGGTCCACCGTCGACCAGACCGCCTACGCTCTGCTCTCCGACCTCCTGCGGGTCGCTCAGGCACCTTGAGGAATGCCTACCCTCTGGCTCGCGACTGGCCTCGCCTCCACGACGCTCGTTGCCGCGCTCGCCCACCCGCTGCCGGCCGCCGCCGACCGGCGCCCGGAGCTGCTCGTCTTTGCCGCGGCGAGCCTCACCGACGCCCTGGGCGAGATCGGCGCCGGGTTCGAGGCGCGTACCGGCATGCGCGTCCTCTTCAGCTTCGCGGGCTCCAACGCGCTGGCGCGGCAGATCCAGGCCGGGGCACCGGCCGACGTCTTCGTCTCGGCCAACCTCGACCGCATGGACGAGCTCGAGAAGGGTGGGCTCGTGCGCCCCCAGGATCGTGTGGACCTTCTGTCCAATCGACTGGCGGTCGTCGTGGCCGCCTGCTCGAAGCTCGCGATGTCCAGGCCCCAGGACCTCGAGCGAGCCCACCGTCTCGCGTTGGGTGACCCGGAGGCCGTCCCCGCGGGCATCTACGCCCGCCGCTGGCTCGAAGCGGTCGGCCTGTGGGGGGTGCTGCGCGAGCGGGTGGTCCCAACGCTGGACGTGCGTGCGGCCCTCGCCGCGGTGGAGTCCGGTGCCGCAGACGTGGGGATCGTCTACCGCACCGACGCAATGACCTCGCGCCGCGTGCGCGTCACTCTGGAGGTCCCGCCCGACGAGGCCCCGCCGATCGTCTACCCGGCGGCGGTGCTGGCGTCTTCGAAGACCCCGGAAGCGCGCGAGTTCCTGGACTATCTCCAGTCCGCGGAGGCGCGGGCGGTCTTCACCCGGCTGGGGTTCGAGCCCCTCGACGAGACGCAGGCACGGTGAGCGCCGAGGAGCTGAGGATCGTCCTCTTCACGGTGGAGATGGCTGCGCTCGCCACCGCCCTCATCCTCGTCCCCGGGGTGGCCGCGGCGTTCCTGCTCGCGCGCTACCGGGGACCCGGGAAGGGCGCCCTCGACACCGCGCTCTCGCTGCCGCTGGTCTTGCCGCCCACGGTGGTCGGGTTCTTCCTGCTCGAGCTCCTCGGTCGCAATCGGCCCGTGGGAGGGTGGCTGGCGGAGCGGGGGATCGAGATCGTCTTCACCTGGAAGGCGGTGGTGCTGGCCACGGCGGTGATGGCGTTTCCGCTCCTCGTCCGCTCCGCGCGCACCGCCTTCGAGGAGGTGGACCCGCGCCTGGTTGGTCTCGCGCGCACCCTCGGCGCGGGCCCGGTGGCCGCGTTCTTCCGCGTGGCCCTCCCGCTGGCCTGGCGCGGTGTCCTTGCCGGTGTCGTTCTCGCCTTCTCCCGCGCGCTCGGCGAGTTCGGGGCGACCATCCTGGTCGCCGGGAACATCCCCGGCCGCACCCAGACCCTGGCCCTCGCGATCTTCCACGACGTCCAGATCGGGCGGGACGATCGGGCGGTGGGCCTCGCCGCGGTGACGGTGGGACTGGCCTTTGTCGCGCTGTGGACGACGGAGTGGATCGTGCGACGGCGCGTTCGGCGGGACGAGCAATGACCACGCCCCTCGTCGAGATCGATCTCTCCCTGGACCTGGCCGCTTTCGAGCTGCGGGTGAAGACGCAGCTCGCGAGCGGGGTGACCGCGGTCATGGGACCCTCCGGCGCCGGGAAGACGTCTCTGCTCGAGGCGATCGCGGGTCTGCGGCGCCGTACCCGCGGGCGGCTGGCGATCGGCGGCGAGGCCCTGCTCGACCAGGCACGCGGGATCGCCCTGCCTCCCGAGCGGCGCCGGGTGGGCTACGTCCCGCAGGACGCGGGGCTGTTTCCCCACCTCTCCGTCCTCGACAACGTCCGCTTCGGGGCTCGGGCGGACGCGACGGCGGTGGAGGCGGCCATCGACACCCTGGAGATCCGCCCCCTCGTGGGCCGGGTCCCGCGGTCGCTCTCGGGGGGGGAACGGCAGCGGGTGGCGCTGGCCCGGGCCCTGGCCACCCGCCCCCGACTCTTGCTGCTCGACGAGCCGCTGGCCGCCCTCGATCCCGGCCTGCGCGAGCGCATCCTGCCCTGGCTCCTGCGTGTCCGCGACGCGTGGGCCCTCCCGTGCCTCTATGTCACGCACAACGTGGGGGAGGCGCTCGCGGTGGCCTCCCACCTGGTGGTGCTCCAGGACGGCCGGGTGGAGGCGGAGGGTGAGCCGCGGTCCCTGCTCTCGGCCCCCGCCGTCGTCGGGGAGGCCGAGGCTGGCATCGAAAACCTACTCCCAGGCCGGGTGGTGGCCCACGACACCGCGGGGGGCATCACGCGCGTGCGCACGAACACCGGCTCCGACGTGTCGATCACCCTGGCCGTCGATCGCCCGGTGGGCGCGGCCGTCACTCTGGCCGTGCGCTCGGAGGACGTGCTGGTCTGCGCGGCCCTGGTCGAGGGGCTCTCCGCGCGAAACGTCTACCCCGCGCGGGTCGCCGCCCTCGAGCGCACCGGACCGGACGTGGTGGTCCGTGGTGTCCTCGAGAACGGTGGCGGTGAGCTGCTGGCCCGCGTCACCCCCGCCGCGGTGGCCGCCCTCGATCTCGCCCCCGAACGGAAGGTGTGGCTCGCGATGAAGAGCCACTCCATCCGGATCGTGTGAGCGGGGCCGGGCCGACGCAACGGGCTCCCCCGGAAGGGGAGAGGACGGAGCCACGACGAAGAGGCCGCGCCCACGGGGAAGAGGCGCTCCCCTCCGCGGACGCGGCCGCCGGCCGACGTCGATGCCCGCGGCGGACTAGCGCTTGTTGATCACGACCTTCGTGGCCTCGACGGTACTCCCGGACTCCTGCCAGCCCTCGACGTAGGCCCTGTCGCCGACCGCGATGTCGCCAGGGTTGAGGCTGCCTCCGTCCGACCACTTGAACCTCGTGCCGTTGTTCGTCTTGATCGTCCAGCCCGCCACGACCAGCGTCGGGTAGTGGCTCGGACTGGGGTCCTCACAGTCGGCATCCAGGTCCAGCGCGCGGAAGCCCACCGACTGGACCCTCCCGCTGAGGGTGAACCACGTCTCCTCGCCCGACGTCAACGCCTGGATCTCCTCGGCCAGGATCACTCCGTCACCCGTGAGGGTGCCCCAGACCTTGACCTTCTCGCCCACGACCAGGGTGTCGAGCTGGGTGCGTTTGGGGCCGCGCCACACCTTCCGAACCTGGCTCGCGTCCACCGCCTGCCCGGCGATGACGAGCTGCGTCCCCGACATCGAATCGAGGGCACCGGTGAGCTTGGTCTCCTTCGTCGGAGAGCAGGGCTCCTGGTCGGCGATGGTGGCCGTCCCGCCCGAGAGGTGGACCCTCAGGCTCAGGACCTGGCCGTCCTGCAGACCTTCCACGGTCAGGTGGGCCGTCCCCCCCGGGCCCTCGAAGATGAGCGTGACGGTGCCGGCGGGCACGCCGGACAGGATGAACTCCCCCTCCTCGTCCACCACCGCCGAGAGAGTCGTGCCCTCGACCCGCACCGTCCAGCCGCTGCCGGTGCAGCAGAGGGCGGTGAAGCTGTCCAATGACGACGCGGTGATCCCGCCGCCCGTGACCGTGCCCTGGAGCACCGCGGCCCCGTTGGCCACCACCGGTGCGTCGTCGGGCCCGGTGACCGAGCCCGACCCTCCACAACCCGCCGCGGCCAGCACGAGGGCCAGCCCGGCCACACGAGGCAATGAGACGCTGATGCGACGCATGAGATTGGCCTCCTTCCAGGGGACCTGGGACCGCTCCGGGGCGCCAGGTCCGCACCTCTGGTTTCCTGGCGGCTCGGCTGGCCCTGAGGGATTCTGTGGGCCCCGTGGCTCTGCGTCCCCGAGTCTCCCCGGGTTTGCTCTGAGCAGGAGGTCGTCTCGGGCCCCTCGCCCGATTGCCCCCAACGTACGGGAGGCGGGCGGGGGCGTCCGTGAGGCGCGTCACCGGCCGTGCACGGGTGTGCGCTCGCGCACGCGGTCAGTGAACGCTAAGTGAGCAGGCGCGGTGAAGAAGAGACCCCCAGGACGTGAGGAGCATCACCGGAGCACCCGTCATGAATGCCAATGTGCCCTTCCTCACATTGTGGCCGGGCGTGGCTGGACTTTGGTGCGATCTCCGCTAGACTCGCCAACGTGCTCAGGGTTCTGGTCGTCGGCCCGGAGAGCTTGTCGGGTGAGCTCGGCCCCACCGTCCTCGGGCGTCCCGACATCGATCGCGCACACGAGCCCGATCCCGACGTCGCGGTCGACCGGGCGGAGGAGCTGCGACCCCACATGGTGGTCCTCGACCTCCGCCGGCCGGTGGCCGTCGGGGTCGTGCAGCGACTGCGCGAGAACCCGCTCACCCGCCACACCGCCATCGTGTGGCTGAACCGTTCGGAGCCCCCCGAGGTGGAGGAGGATCTCAGGTCCGCCGGCGCCAACGCGGCGATCACCGTCCCCATCGACCCGTTCCTCTGGGACCGGCGCCTCGAGGAGCTGCTCAGCGTCCCCGCCCGCCGCACGCACCGGATCCAGGCTCACGTAAGGGACTGGTCCACCTTCATCAGCGGTGAGGACGAGTTCGAGGGGGCCGTCCTCAATATCGGCCGGCGGGGAGTGCTGCTCGAGAGCTCGCGCGCGCTCGAGCTCGGGGCCAAGGTCGGGCTGCGCTTCCGTTTGCCGGGTCACGACGACGACACCGCCGCGGTCGGGCAGGTGGTCCGCACCGCCGAGGGGGACGGGCCGCCCTGGCACATCGGGGTGGAGTTCCTCATCTACCGCGGAGAGGCGCGCGAACGCATCGCCACCTTCGTGGAGGCCGAGCCGGAGCCGGAGCGCCCCGGGGCCCCGTCGGAGGCGCTGCCGCTCACCGTGCGTCCCTTCGAGGAAGCTCGGGAGTGGGAGGAGGAGCTGCGGGCGAGCGAGCTCCGCAAGGCCCTCATCCTCGACTCCGCCCGCGACTGCATCATCACGGTGGACCACGAGGGCCGCATCCTCGAGTTCAACTCCTCCGCCCGGAGGGCCTTCGGGTACAGCCGCGCGGAGATCCTCGGTCGGGCGGTGACGGACACGATCGTCCCGCCCGCCCTTCGAGACGAGCTGCGAAGACGCCTGCGCGACTTCATCGTGACCGGCGACAACCCGGACCTGGGACGCCAGCGGGAGACGACCGCGATGCGCGCGGACGGGACCACCTTCCCGGTCGAGGTCGTCGTCGTTCCGGCCTTCGTGAAGGGCCGGGTGCTGCTGACCGCCTACATCCGCGACCTGACGGACCGCAGCCGGACCCGGCGGCTCGACGAGGTCCGTCACCGGGTGACCCAGGTCCTCACCGAGGCGTTGTCCGTCGCCGAGGCCAGCCCGCCGCTGCTCGCCGCGATCGCCGGGGGGCTCGACTGCGAGGAGGCGCGGCTGTGGCTGACCGAGGGCGCTCCGGTGCGTCTCTTCCTCGCCGGCAGTGCCACCGGGGCAGGGGCCCCGTCGCGAGCCGAGACACCGGACGAGAGCGTGGCCCGACAGGTCGCCGAGCGGGGTGAGCCCGTCTGGGTCGAGGGCTCGGACTCACCGCCGAGGGGCTCGGCCCTGGCCGTACCGGTGCGTGGCGGCGGGCAGCTGCTCGGGGTGCTCGAGGCCCGGTGCGTCGCGCCGCTCGTCCGGGAGGAGCAGTGGACGGCCGCCCTCGCGGACATCGGAAGTCAGGTCGGCCTCTTCCTCAAGCGGCTGCGGGCCGAGGCCGACCTCCAGATGCTCGCCCGCTACGACAGCCTGACCGGCCTGCCGAACCGGAAGTTCTTCGAGGACACCCTCGAGCGCACGCTCTCCCGCGCCGCCCGCCGCCAGTCCCGTGCCGCCCTCGTCTTCCTGGACCTCGACGGTTTCAAGAGCGTCAACGATCGCCTCGGGCACGCCGCCGGGGACACCGTGCTCCAATCGGTGGCCGATCGTCTCCGCGCCGGCACCCGAAGCTCCGACCTGGTGGCCCGCATCGGCGGCGACGAGTTCACGGTTCTCGTGCAGGATCTGGCCCGTGCCGACGACGCCGCGCTGGTGGCACGTGGTCTCCTCGACCGGCTGGTCCAGCCCCTGGCGCTCGGGGATGAGCGAATCTCCCTCAGCGCGAGCGCGGGCATCAGCGTCTTTCCCGAGGACGGGGTCGACGCCCGGACCCTGCTGCGCCACGCCGACCTCGCGATGTACCGTGCCAAGAGCGAGGGCAAGAACGACTACCGCTTCTTCATCGCCGAGATGAGCGAGCGGGCGCGCGAGCGCATGGCGCTTCTGGACGGCCTGCGCTCCGCCCTGGAGCGAGACGAGTTCAGCGTGGTCTACCAGCCCATCGTCCGCCGCGAGGGTCCTCCGGGGCTCGAAGCGCTCCTCCGCTGGCGCCACCCCGAGCAGGGGGTGGTGGCGCCCTCGGGCTTCATCTCCCAGGCCGAGGAGAGCGGTCTCATCCTGCCCATAGGGGCCCGCGTCTTGAAGGCGGCGACACGATTCGCCGCGGCGCTTCCCGGGAAAGGGCATCTGGTCGTCAACCTCTCCGAGCGCCAGTTCCTGCAGCCGGACCTCGTCACCGAGGTGGAAAAGGCGCTTCGGAGCAGCGGCCTGGCCGCCTCGCGTCTGGAGATCGACCTCTCCGAGGGGACGGTCATGACCGGCAGCCCCGAGGTGAAGGAGCGGCTGCAGAGGCTGCGCGGTCTCGGCGTCGAGCTGGCCCTCGACGACTTCGGGACGGGCTTCTTCTCGATCGCACAGATCCGCGAGCTGGGATTCAGCAGCGTGAAGGTCGACCGCTCTCTGGTCGCGGGGCTGCCGGATCACGCGGAGCACGCGGCCCTGGTCGAGGCGATCCTCGGCCTCGCCCGGAGCCTGGGTCTCGACGTGATCGCGGAGGGCGTCGAGACGGAAGCTGAGCGCGCGTTCCTCGAGGATCGCGGTTGTGCGGGCCTGCAGGGCTTTCTCCTCAGCCCGCCCCTCGAGCCCGACGAGGCCCGGGCCTTCATCGAGGAACACACGAAGTCCTGAGCCTCGGCCCGGGTCGGACCCCGGTGCGGGCCATTCCCGGCACCTTCCACGACACCGAGCAATGCCCCATCCTCCTGGTGCATAGTCTGGGGTCATGCAGCTCAACGCGCTCGACGTCGCCATCGCCTTGATCGCCCTGTCCGTCTCCCTCCTGCCCGCCTTCTTCTTCGCCAGGCGCGCGGGCAAGGGGACGGCCGAGTTCTTCGCCTCGGGACGATCCGCCCCCTGGTGGCTCATCGGCACCTCGATGGTCGCCACCACCTTCAGCACCGACACCCCCAACCTCGTCACCAACTTCGTACGGACGAGGGGAGTGGCCGCGAACTGGGAGTGGTGGGCCTTCCTGCTGACGGGGATGGCCACGGTCTTCTTCTTCGCGCGCCTGTGGCGGCGCTCGGGGGTCCTGACCGACCTCGAGTTCTACGAGCTGCGCTACTCCGGGCGGCCGGCGTCGTTCGTGCGCGGGTTCCGTGCCGTGTACCTGGGCCTCTTCTTCAACTGCGTGATCATGGCCACCGTCACCCTGGCCGCGGCCAAGATCGCGAGCGTGATGCTGGGATGGGACCGGTGGACGACGGTCATCGCCTGCGCCCTCATCTGCATCCCCTTCGCCTCGATGTCCGGGCTCTGGGGGGTCCTGGCCATCGACCTCGTCCAGTTCGTGATCGCCATGTTCGGCGTCGTGGCCGCCGCCTGGTACGCCCTCGACCATCCGGCGGTGGGCGGCCTCACCGGGTTGATCGAGAAGGTCCCGGCCTCGACCCTCGGTCTGGTGCCGGACTTCTCCAACTGGGAGCTGGCCCTCGGGGTGTTCGTCATCCCCCTGACCGTCCAGTGGTGGTCGGTCTGGTACCCGGGGGCGGAGCCGGGTGGGGGCAGCTACATCGCCCAGAGGATGCTGGCGGCCCGGACCGAGAAGGATGCCCTGGCGGGAACGCTCTGGTTCAACGTGGCGCACTATGCGCTGCGCCCCTGGCCGTGGATCATCGTGGCCCTCGCCTCGATCATCGTCTTCCCGACGCTGGGCGACATTCAGCAGGCCTTGCCCCACGTCAGCCCCGGTCTGCTGGGCGACGACATGGCCTACCCGGCCATGCTCACGCTTCTGCCCCACGGGATCCTGGGGGTCCTCGTCGCCGCCCTGACCGCGGCCTACATCTCGACCATGGTCACCCACCTCAACTGGGGCTCCTCGTACGTGGTGATGGACTTCTACAAGCGCTTCCTTCGGCCGGACGCGGGAGAGAAGCACCTCGTCTTCGTCTCAAGGGTCGTGACCGGCGTCCTGATGATCGTCGCCGCCGGTTTCATGTTCCTGCTCACCACCGCCGCCGAGGCGTTCGAGCTGCTCCTCTCCATCGGGGCCGGGACCGGCCTCATCTACCTGCTCCGCTGGTTCTGGTGGCGCATCAATGCCTGGAGCGAGATCGCGGCGATGATCAGCTCGTTCGTCATCGCAGTGGGGCTCTTCTTTGCCGGCAAGGGCGGCCTGGAGCTCCCCGCTCACCGGGCGCTGATCTACGCGGTGTCCGGAACGACCGTGGTGTGGGTGGTGGTGACTTTCCTGACGCCGCCCGCCGATCGCGAGAGCCTGGTGGCGTTCTACCGGAAGGTCCGACCGGCGGGTCCCGGCTGGCGCGCGATCCGGAAGGAAGCGGCGCTGCCACCGAGCCCCGACAGCCTGTCGCAGGCTGTCCTGGGCTGGACGCTCGGCTGCCTCTTCGTCTACGGTGCGCTCTTCACCACCGGCAACCTGCTCTACGGTCGGACACTCCCGGGCCTCGTCTTCCTGGCGATCACCCTGATCAGTGGCTTCGGACTCTTCCGAATCCTCACCGGGATCCTGCGCGCGCCCTCGGAGGAAGCACCGACCGCGGCGTCGTCCTAGAGCTGCGTCACCGAAACCGTGCCTGTGGGCAAGGCCTGGTGGCGCGCAGGCGGCCGGGGCCCCCGGCGAGGACGCAGCTGCACATCGAAGCAGATGCTCGAGGCGCCCGAATCGTGAAAAGCGGCGTATCACCCAACCTCGCTCGCGGGGCCTGCGGCCCCGAACGATTCGGGCACCCCGCCGCAGGCGGGGTGGCCGCCGAGCGCCCAGCGCACTGGAGAACGCGCACGACTTTGGTGACAGGCTAGAGGGACTCCGTGATCCGCCGCAGCTCCGCGTCGTGATCCTCGAGGAGCTGGAGGAGCCGGAGCTGAGTGCGGGTCCGTTCGAGGTTGTGGTCGGGGTGGGTGACGGGGTAGTAACGGTCGCCCTCGAGGTGGTCGGTGAGGAAGCGCGCCGCCTGCTCGAACGTGATCACGCATGCCCCCGTCGGCAGGAGCGATCGCTCGAGCGGGGACAGGTCCGCTCCCATCGCCTCGATGAAGCCCCGGGCCAATGCCTCGAAGACCGGGACGCGCAGTGTGATCCGCGACGGGTCGGGCTCGTCCTCGGCCGCGTCGGCAACCATGGATCGCACCATGTCGCCGAAGTCGTGGAGCGCGATGCCGGGCATGACGGTGTCGAGATCCACCACGCAGAGCGGCTCGCCGGTCGACGTGTCAAAGAGTACGTTGGCAATCTTGGCGTCGTTGTGGGTCGGTCGCCTCACCAGCTCGCCCCGGGACGCGCGATCGGCCAGGGCGCGGCTGAGCGCGCGGCGGTCGAGCGCGGCCTCGATCTCGGGGCCGGCCCCGGCCACCCGGCCCACCGCGTCGGCGGCGACCGCACGCTCCAGGGCACGGAGCCGCTTCGGCGTGTCGTGAAAGCCGGGGATCGTCTCGTGCAGCGGCGGCCCGGGCAGGTCGGCCAGCTGACGGAGGAAGCGCCCGAAGGCCCCGGCCGCCGCGCGGGCCTCCGCCGAAGTGGTGGCCCGCTCCGTCGAGCGCGTACCCTCGATCCAGTCGAGGAGCCGCCACACCTCGCCGTCCGACTCCCGGTGGTGGGTGCCGCCGTCGCGCGAGGGGACCAGCCTCAGCACCCGGCGCTCGGGCTCCGGCGCCGACTCCCGGGTGAGGTGGGCGCTCACGTGTCGCGTCAGGCGAACCATGTTGGCCATCACCTCCTCCGGTCGTCGGAAGACGAAGCGGTTGATGTGCTGCAGCAGGCAGCGGCGGCGACCATGAGGCCCGTCCCACACCCCGAGCCAGGAATCGTTGATGTGACCGCCGGGCTTGGGCTCGAGAGAGACCAGACGTCCGTCGACGGCGAAGCGGTCGGCGATCGCGGCGGCCGGGCTCAAGGACGGTCGCTCAAGTCCACAGATCCCGCGGGTACTCGCCGCGGGTGGTCAGATCTGCGAGGAGAGCGACGAGGTGGTCGCGATCCTCGGGGTGGGTGAGGCCGGCCCACGGTCCGCCGCCCGGCAGCACGCGCACCCGGGCCGCGCCCGAGTCGATCAGGGGCTGCACCACGTCCGGGATGAACAGCTCGGCGCTCGGGCTCGCGCCGTGCTCCCCCAGAAATTGCTCGAACGATGACTCGAAGGCGGGCACCACATCGGGAGCGAAGCCCCAGAAGTTGAGCGAGACCGGAGTGTCGCCGGACACGCGGGCGACGCCGCCGTTCTCGGGATGGCGGGCGTTCTCGCCGTCCCCTTCGATCCTCAACACCTCGCGGATCTCGCGGAGCACCCCCCTCTCGTCAACCCGGCACAGGCCGCGGTTGACGGGTCCCGCCGGGCTCAGCGTCGTGCGCAGATCGAAGCTGACGAGCGCGTGCTCCCGCTCGGGCCGGGCCCGCCGAAACCACTCGGCCAGGATCCGGTACGAGCGGGCCCCGTAGAAGTCGTCGGCATTCAAAACGGCGAAGGGTCCGTGGAGGTGGGGCGCAGCGGCCAGCACTGCGTGGCCGGTGCCCCACGGCTTCGTCCGGCCCGGCGGGGCCTCGAATCCCGCGGGCAGCGCCGCGTCCTGGACCGCGTAGTCCACCGGCAGCCGACGGGCGACCCGATCCCCGGCTGCCGCCCGGACCTCCGACTCGTTCTCCGCGCGCACGACGAGGACCACACGATCGAAGCCCACCCGCCGGGCATCGAAGGCCGCGTAGTCGATAAGGGTCGCGCCGCCGGGTCCCACGGGATCGATCTGCTTGGGACTGCCGTAGCGGCTGCCGACGCCGGCGGCGAGCAGAACCAGAGCGGGGTTCATCGGCCCCGAATGTTAGCGCAGGAGCCGAGAGCCCGGCTCAGGGGTGGGGATCCTGGAGGTCGGACGGCGTCTGGTGCGGGACCACGCCGTGGCCGAGGGGCAGGACCCAGGTGCCCTCCGCCCGGCGCACCGCCCCCGTGGTGACCATCACCACGTCCCAGCTCCCGCAGCGCGGGCAGGCCACGGTGAGAGGGATCATCACGTCCTCCGGGGAACGGCGGTAGACCAGGGCGAACGGTTTGCGGCACCGAGGGTTTCGGCAGCGGTGTCGATCCTGGGTCGCCTCGCTCATCCCGATGCCCGAGAGAGCAAAGGGCGTACCGGCCGCTGGACCGTGCCTCGCCGGGGGCCGGCGTGTCCAGGATGCCGTGTAAGCAGCCACCGTGGAGCGCGTTGGCGGCAGGGTCGTCCTCATTCTCGCCGGTTGCCCTCTTCCGGGGCCGGAGGGGCTGTCCGGTTTCCGGACCCGCGCGCCCGATCCGCCTGCGTCCCGTCACCTCCCACCCGCGAACGACGGGAGGGCGAGCGTCCGCATGGTGTGGAGCCCCGGGGCCGCCTGGAGGACCTTGGGAATGGTGTTGACGGTGATTGAGGTGGTGGCCACGTCGCCGTGGTAGCCGCCCAGTGCCTTCACGAAGAGAGGGGGCGAGCCCTCGATCTGCACCGAGTCGTAGCTCTCGGGGGCGCCGAGGTAGGCCTCCATGTGAAGAACGATCGCCGGCTTACCGTCGCGGTAGCCCACCCCATCCTGGGTGATGCCGCAGACCCGTCCGGCCTCGACCCGCAGGAAGCGGCTCTCGACCGGTCCCTTCGCGATCATCGGCTGGATCTCGTCGGTGACCCGCTCGAGCTTCCAGCCCAGCGCGTCGCCGATCATCGATACCGATTCCGCGAGGCCGACATGGCGGACCGTGCCCGCCTTCACGCGCTCGCCGAACTCCTCGACGCTGAGCCCCGAGCCGATCTTCTTCTGGAAGGGAAGCCGTCGGATGCGCGCGTCCTGGACACGCTCGACCCGCACCGCGTGTACCCGCTCGCAGACCGCGGTGAGGGCGATGGGCAGCGCGTCCATCGCGAAGCCGGGGTTCACCCCGGTCCCGACCACCGCCACCTTCGCCTTCTTTGCCGCGGCGTCGATCTTGCGGGCCAAAGCCCGGTTTGAGAGAAACGGGTACGACAGCTCCTCCGTGGTGGAGACGATGGGCACCCGGCGCTTGAGGACGGTCTCGATCTGCGGCCAGACCTTCTTCAGGGACGAGCTCGTGCACAGCACCGCCACCTGCGGCTTCGTCTGTCGGATGGCGGCGACGGGGTCGGGCCCGACCTTGATCCTCGTCCTCTTCGCGAGATCGATGATGTCCGCCAGATCCCGGCCCACCTTGGCGGGGTCGATGTCCACCGCGGCGACCAACTTGAAGTTGCGTCGGGCGACGAGCTGGCGGGCTACGCCTGCCCCGATGGGTCCCAGTCCCATGAGCATCACTCGAGTCGGCATGTTCCTTTGAGCTCCTAGTGTCCTGTCAACCGAAGTCGTCCTCGTCGGGGACCCCGGGGGCCGGCGCCCCCCACGCCCATCCCATGAACACGACCTCGGGGACGTACCACCGGCGACGTCACACGATGTGCTTGATCAGCAGAACCTCGTTGCCCCGCTCGCTGTAGATCATCTCGTCGACGATCTTGCGGGCAAGCAGGAGACCGAAGCCCCCGGGTCGAAGACCCAGCCCGGCGCGCTGCTCGGCATGGGCGAGCACATCTTCCTCATCGGCGGGGGAAGCGGCGTGGGGGAGCTCGGTGGGGTCGAATCCGTGGCCCGGGTCCTTGACGTAGTAGACGATGGTGCGACGGGTCCGCACCGCCGAGACCTCGACGACCTGCTCGGGGTTGAACTCCCCCCCGTGCTCCATCGCGTTCACGAGGATCTCCCGGAAGGCCAGCATGACCTCGTCACGGCTGGGCTCGGGGATGTCCTTGCCCAGCTCCGAGAGGAAGCGCACCACCCGCTCCACGGTGAGCAGACCACAGTTGGCCCGAAGGGAGAGCCAGTCGGGCTTCGCGGACAGGATCTCGATCCCTTCGTGCCACTCCGTGGCCTGGACCGCCCGCCTTGCCATGTCGACGATCTCGGGGATGTCGTAGGGGGCGGAAAAGAAGGCGAAGACGCGAGAGCGGAGCGCGGCGATGACCTCCTCCGGCGCGGCCTCCGCGCTCAGCACCATGGGTCGCACCCCGGGCCGGGCGAGTCGGGCCTCCTCGATGAACACGAGGTCAGCCTCGACCGGCGTCGAGGGGCTCGAGATCACCACGTCGTAGGAGCGCATGCGCAGTCGCCGGAGGGCGTCGACGTCGGTCACTGCGGTCTCGACGAGGACCTCCTCCAGCAGGGGCGAGGTTCGGAGGGCCCTGGCCAGGTCTTCGGGCGGGTCGATGAGCAACAGCCGTGTCATGCCGGGCACCTCACTGGTGGGGGGCGCGCGTATTGTAATGCGAGCGCGATGTGACCCAGGGCACTTGGCTGACCCATCCCGCCAGCCCGAGACGACGCGACCGCACTCGACTCAGCGGATCAGGTAGCCCTCGGCCAGCGCCCGGAACTCCTCGACCTGGGCGCGCGCCCAGGCCTCGTCGCGCTCGAGCTCGCCGGCGAGCAGCTCGGCCACCCGTGGGGCGACCTCGATGGCGGCCCGCGCCTCGAGAAACAGCGCACGCGTGCGGCGGGCGAGCACGTCCTCCACGGTCCGGGCCATCTCGAAGCGAGCCGCCCACACCACCTCGGCCTCGCAGCTCGAAAGCGCCGGGTGGAGGGGCTCCTCCAGTCCGGGCTCGGAGCGCATCAGGTCCCGGATGGGGAGGGCATCGGAGCCATAGACGGCCAGGGAGCCGAACTTCGACGCCTGCCGGTGGAAGCCGTGAATGTTGAG
>JAJDNV010000235.1 GCA_022340545.1 Acidobacteriota bacterium
GCTCACCCTCCCAGTATCCACCACGCTGCGGCCTTTTGCGATCCCGGAGAAGGGCGCCGAGCGAGGCCAGGGAGGCGGACAGCAAAGAGAAAAGAGGCGGCCCCCGGGGGGACCGCCTCTCTCGTCCTGACTAAAGCTCGATGCTAGAACGCGAACTGCAGGTTTGCGTAGATCGCGCGGCCGAGATAGTCGTACTGCCCGTAGTAGCCGGGTCCGTAGTCGACGTCCTCCAGCCCCGCTCCCAGCGGAGGATCCTTGTCCAGGAGGTTGTTGACACCGACGCTCACGTTGAGACCGTCCGAGAACGTGTAGGTCGCGGCAAAGTCGAACCAGTTGTACGTCGGGAACTTGTCGGAGCCGGCGCCGATCAAGGCCGTGTGCGTCCCCTCGTTCCGGAGGTCCGGGTCGTCGCTGAAGTCGTCGTTCGTGACCGAGCCAAACAGGCGCCAGCCCAGGGTGAGCGACGTGTTGAAGTTGGTGTTCCAGGTCGCCCGCATACGATGGCGCCACTTCGGCTCGGGCCCGCGGCCCCGGCCCAGGCCGCACTGGTTGCCCATGTAGCCGGAGCAGTCGTAGGCAACGAGCGGGTTGTCGATCGAGTTCTCGAGGCTGGCGGTGCCGACGAACGAGAAGTTGATGTACCCGGCATCGCCGAGGTTCCAGGGGTAGGCGCCGCTGACGTCGACGCCCCGCGCCCTGAACTCGCCGATGTTCTGGTTGGTGCTGACGGTGTAGGCACCATCGGGGTATGTGCCGATGAGCCACAGCGTCCCGCGCACGTCACGGTGGATGAGACCGCAGAGCTCCGGGTCACCATTACCGGCGCACGCCCGGATGACGTCGTCCGGGGCGAAGCTGGAGATCGTGTTCTTGATCTTGATGTCGTAGTAGTCGACCGTGAGCGAGAGACCGGTGATCGACCGCGGCGTCCACACCAGACCGGCGGTGAGCGTATCCGCCGTCTCGACGTCCAGTGCCGCGTTCCCGCCGTCGTAGCTGTTGTACTGGCCGGCCGGGTTCGGCACGATGTTGCCGTACTGTGCTGCGGTCACGCCGGTCCTCGCGCACTGCTCAAAGCTGAACGCGGGGTTGGGGCCTGCGCAGATGTCCTCGCTGCCCCCGAGGCCGATCGAGTTCGGGACGAACAGCTCCCGGACGTTCGGCGCGCGGACGGCGCGATTGAAGCCCCCACGGAACCGGAGGCCGTTGATGGGCGCCCAGGACAGCATAGTCTTCCAGCTGCTGTTGTTCTTGGCGTCCTGACCCACGGCCTGGTAGTTGGAGTAGCGGAAGCCGAGCTCCAGGGACAGGTCCTGGAACCCCTCGGTGTCCTGGACCACGGGAACCAGCAGCTCCGCGAAGCCCTCCTTGAGGCTGTACTCCCCGTCGACGGCGGGCGAGGCGCCGCCCGCGCCGGTGGCCCCACCGAACTGGTTCACCTCGTCGGGGGTGAAGAACAGCGACTCGTTCCGATACTCGCCGCCGACCGCGACCTGGACCGCCTCGGTCGCCGAGGGGAACATGATGCCGGCGCTCTCGAGGTCGCCCCGCAGTGTCCCGTTGACCATCTTCGTGGCCGTCCCGCCGTTGTAGAGGTACACCAGGCCGATGTAGTCCAGCGCCTCCTGGGTGATGCCATCCTGCACGTTGGCGACGGGCTTATAGCTGCCCAGGTTGGTGAAGAGGTTGTAGGGGGCGCAGCCCGGGGTGCCGGACTGGCACTCCCACGTGCTCGGGTCGTTCCGGTCGCCCACGACGAGCAGGGAGTCCTGGAGGCGATTGATCGACATATCGTTGCGGTACGACTCCGGGGTGTTGACCGTGGCCCTCATGCCGTAGACGTCGTAGCTCCAGGAGGAGTTGATGTCGCCGCGGACGCCGCCGACGAGGCGCCAGTTGGTGTGTTGCAGGTGGTCGTACCGGTTGCCGCCCTCGACGTTCCGCTTGCCGACGAAAAAGTCAACGTTGCCTTCCGTCTGGTCGCCGCAGATCAGGGCGCGCTGCTGGTCGCTGAACATCGGGTTGTCGCAGTTGATGTGGTCCGAGGTGTAGAAGGTGCCGGTCGGCGCGATCTGGGCGTCCGAAACGTTGTCCATCACCATGGCCTCGGCGTAGACCTCGAAGTGATCGTTCACAGAGTAGCGGGCGAAGCCGCCGCCGGTCCACTTCCGGTCGTTGCGCTGCATGAAGTTCAAGGGCCCGTAGTTGTAGACGTCGCCCCCCTCGCGGGGCCGGAACGTGTTCGTGAAGCCATTGGCCGGGTCCGTGACGTAGTCGCCGGTGCCGAAGTTCGTGAAGAAGCGACCGTCAGGAATCGTGCTCGAGCCGCTGCACTGGGCACCGGTGTCGGAGAGATTCGAGACGGAGCAGTTGGTGTAGTCGCGCTGGTCCTTCCAGATCGCCTTGATGTCGCGGAAGTCGACGAAGGCCATGGCGTGGCCCTTGTTGCCGCCGATCTTGCCGCCGACCGCTACGTTGAAGTTGACGCCCCCGTCGTTGAAGATGTTGCCGCTGGGGGGCGTGAAGCCCGCCTCCTGGTTGAGCTGCTGTGCGATGTCGTTGCTGTTGTTGTGCTGGAAGCCGTTCCAGTGGACCTCGCCCCGCACGCCCTCGAACTCGGTGTCCAGGACGAAGTTGACCACACCGGCGACGGCGTCGGCGCCGTAGACCGAGCCGGCGCCTCCGGTCAGGACGTCGACCCGCTGGATGAGAGCCGTCGGGATGAAGTTCAGGTCGGCGGCCGGTGCATAGACGTCACCGGCGGGCATGCGGCGCCCGTTGAGCAGGGCCAGCGTGCGGACCGCGCCCAGGTTGCGCAGCTGAACCGTCGCCGTCCCGCTGGCGCCGTTGGAGACGCTGGCGTTCTGCGACGCGAAGACCTGCGGCAGGTTCTGGACCAGGTCTTCGATGCGGCCCGTCCCCTGGTAGGTGACCTCTTCCACGTCCACGACCGAGACCGGGCTCAGAGAGGAGAGGTCGTGGCGGGGAATCAGCGAGCCGGTGACGGTGACCTCGTCGGCCAGCCGCACCACACCCTCTTCTTCCGCCTGGGCGACGGCCTCATCGGTCTGGGCCGTCTCGTCCTGAGCCGCCAGCGGCGGCACCGAGACGAGCATCAGTGGCACGGCCAGCCCCAGTACGAGGAACAGCCGTGCGAACCATCGATTTGTCATTTCAATCGCCCCCTAAAGTGGAGCCGGCACGGGGTTTGCCGGATGCAACACGCATGACTGGGCACCAACGCCCAGCCGCAAAGCTCGCGAAGCGAAGCCCAGGGCCATCCTGGATGCCATTACCCCTTAATGTCCCGTCTTGATATTGATGGCGCTCGCCGTCTGGTGGCGCTTCCCCGGTGGCGTTCTCGGCTGCGGCACATGCCAAGCGCCGAATTACCCGGGGGAGGAGCAAGAAGCGGGCCAGGGGTGGTCGGTGACTCTGCACCGGCCGAAATCACTCAAGCCGAGTCACTTGGGGTCGACGGGCCCACACGCCGGAGGACGTCTCCGTGATGATGTTCTTCAAGATTTTGCACCCGGAATCCAATGAAATAGACGCACGGCGGGGGCCAGGAACCCCCTGACCCAAGACCACCCCACGAGCTTGGCGACACCCCTCCGGCGCCCCAACACTCGGCCGTGGGCGAGGCGGTTGGGTTCGGCCTTGGAGGACTTCGCCCCGGGCTCAGGACTTCTTCAAGTACTTGAGGGCCCCCTCGGCGGTGGCGGCATCCGGATCGTCCGGCGCCAGCTCGAGGAAGCGCTCGAGGTGGCTCCGGGCCTCTTCGTTGGCCGCTTCGCGAATGAGGAGGAGGCCCAGGAGGTAGTGGGCCCGCGGGTGGTCGGGGCTGAGCTCGAGGACCTTGCGGAGTCTCTCCTTCGCCTTGACGGCGTCGTCGGCATCGAACGCGAGGGTGGCCATCTGGAAGAGGTTGTGGACCGCC
>JAJDNV010000003.1 GCA_022340545.1 Acidobacteriota bacterium
GCGACGAGAGCTCGTTGGTGCGGCAGCAGGCCGTCATCGCCCTCGGTCGTCTGCGCGAGCCCGAGGCGGCGGCCGACCTCCTGGCCCTCCTCGACGACGCCGATCCCCGGCTGCGCTTCGCCGCGGTGCGGGCCCTCGGGAAGATCCGGAACGCGGACGCGGTGCCGCGCCTCCTGCCGCTTCTCGAGAAGCGTCCCAAGGGGCTGCGCTTCGCCGCGGTGGAGGCCCTCGGCCAGATCCGCGCCCCGGCCGCGGTGCGGCCCCTCCTCGACGTGCTGCATGACACCGACCGCAACCTGCGCCGGGCGGCGGCGGAGGCCCTGGGCGAGATCGGTGACCCCCAGGCCGTTGGGGCCCTCCTCGTGGCGCTCGAGGACGAGCACTGGAGCGTCCGCTGTGCTGCTGCCACCGCCCTCGGCCGCCTCCACAGCCCGAAGGCGGTCCCTGCTCTCATCGCCCGGCTGGACGACGAAGACGCCACCGTCCGCCGGGCCGCAATCACCGCCCTCGGCGAGACCGCGGACGCCCGGTCGGCGTCCCGTCTCCTCGCCGCCGTCGCCGACCCCGCTCTGCAGGCGACGGCGGTGGAGGCCCTGCGCCGTCTCGGAACCGCGGCCCTGCCGGAGATGGAGCGCGCCTTCGCCTCGTGGGGAACGGAGCCGGACCTGCGGCGGCTGCTCGTCAACCTCGCCGGTCGCTTCGAGGACGTCGCCGCCCGGCGCCTGCTGCTCTCTGCGCTCGACGACCCGTCCCCGGCGGTGCGGGTCGAGGCGGCGCATGCCCTCGGCGATGGGGGTTTTCGGGAGGCCCTCCGGCGGCTGCTCGAGCTCAAATCGTCCGACCCTGCCCCGGAGGCGCGTCAGGCCGCCGCCGGGGCCTTGCGGAAGCTGCAGCCTCGGTGAAGCTTCCCCACCTCGAGCACGACGTCGAGCTCAGCGAGGAGGAGTTCCGGCTCCTACGCGACCTCGTCCACGAGCAATTCGGGCTCTACTTCGACGGGACGCAGAAGGAGAGCCTTCGCTCCCGCCTCGCGCCCCGGCTGGCGCTGCTCGGTCTCCTCTCCTTCGAGGACTACTACCGCTACTTACGCTTCGCGCCCGAGCGGGCGACGGAGCAGCAGCGCATGGTGAGCCATCTCACCAACAACGAGACCTACTTCTTCCGCGAACAGCCCCAGCTCGACGTCTTTGCGAGCACGGTGCTGCCCAGCCTCAAGGAGAGTCGGGCGCAGCGGGCGCAGAGGACCCTGAACCTCGTGTCGGTGGGCTGCTCGACGGGCGAGGAAGCCCTGACCCTCGGCATGATTCTCTTCGACAGCGGGCAGTTCTTCTGGGGGTGGGACGTGAAGGTGACGGGTCTCGACGTCGATGAGGCGGCGCTCGAGAAGGCGAGCCGGGGCATCTACCATCGAAACTCGCTGCGGGCGGTCACGAAGTCCCAGCTCGACCGCCACTTCGCACCCGATCGCAGCGGGGTGAGGGTGAAGGACTCGATCCGGAAGCTCGTGTCGTTTCGCCCGGGAAACCTGCTCGATCCCGCCAGCTACGATGGTCTGGCCCCGCTCGACGCCATCTTCTGCCGCAACGTCCTGATCTACTTCTCGGACCAGGCGATCGAGCGCGCGATACGGCTGTTTCACGACGTGCTGGTGCCGGGGGGGTACCTCTTCCTCGGGCACGCGGAGTCTCTCGCCCGTGTCTCCAGTGCATTCACCCCCGTCCGATTCCAGGGAGCAATCGTGTACAAGAAGCAGGAGGAGCAGCAGGCGTGACGGCGAAGAGACGGACCCGGGTCCTGGTCGTGGATGACTCCGCCTTCGTGCGCAAGGCGGTGACACGCATGTTGGGCGAAGCGCCCGACATCGAGGTCGTGGGGACGGCGGCCGACGGCGAGGAAGGTCTCGCGATGGCCCGGGACCTCCGCCCCGACGTCGTCACCCTCGACATCAAGATGCCCCGCCTCGGCGGTCTGGAGACGCTGGAGCGCCTGATGGCCGAGCGTCCGGTGCCGGTGCTGCTCCTCTCGTCTCTCACGCAGGAAGGGGCGGAGGTGACGCTGCGCGCCCTCGAGCTCGGGGCGATGGACTTCGTGGACAAGTCCAGCGTCGAGCCGATGACGATGCTCAGCCTGACCGAGGAGCTCGTGACGAAGGTCCGGGCCCTCGGCACCGCGCGGGTCAAGGTGCGTCCCAGGGGCCCGGCGCGCGCGGCCGGGCCGGCGGAGGGGGCGGGGGCCGAGCTCGTGGTGATCGCCGCGTCCACCGGCGGGCCTTCTGCCCTGCAGACCCTGTTCTCCGCCCTGCCCGCCGGCCTCCACGCGGCGGTTCTGGTCGTGCAGCACATCCCACGGGGGTTCACCCACTCACTGGCCGAGCGTCTCGACGCTCGCAGCGCCATCCCCGTCCGCGAGGCGGCCGACGGGGACCTGGTCGAGCCGGGTCGGGTGCTCGTCGCGCCGGCCGGGATCCACACCCGGCTTCGGCGGCGAGGGGGCCGGGTACGCGTCATCCTCGACGAGGAGCCACGCGAGGCCCTGCACCGCCCCTCGGCCGACGTGCTGATGGCCTCTGCCGCCGCCATCTTCGGCCCCCGCGCGGTGGGTGTGGTCCTGACCGGCATGGGGTCGGATGGCACCGAGGGACTGAGGGCCATCCGCGAGGCCGGGGGGTACACCCTCGCCGAGAGCGAGGAGAGCTGCGTCATCTTCGGGATGCCCAAGGCGGCGGCGGCCGCGGGGGTCGTGTCCCAGACCGTCCCCATCGACCGCATGGCCGAGGAGATACTGGCCGCGGTGTAGAATCCGCTCGAACTCGTCTGCTGCCGCGACCGGGCGGCGGCGTGCTCGGGAGACCTCTTGAGCCTGACCGGCAACCTCGAGGACCTGCCCCTCCTCGATATCATCCAGATCGTTTCGTTCAGCAAGAAGACGGGGTACCTGTCGATCAGGATGGAAGGCGGCGAGGGGGGGATCGTCTTCTCCGAGGGCCTCGTCGTCTCCGCCTTCACCGCCGGCTCCCCGCCGGTCGACCCGCGCCTGGCCGACCTGCCCGCGGAGAAGCGGAAGCAGCTGATCCGGTCGCGGATCGTCTTTGCCCTGGAGCAGCTCGCGCGGCTGCGGGAGGGGGGGTTCTCCTTCGAGCTCACCGAGGAGCCGCCGCGGGTGCTCGGCTCCCGAGACCTCGCACTGGAGACGATGACCGGGGGAATCAACCCCCAGGATCTGCTCCTGGACCTCGCGGCCGGAATGGACGAGGGCCAGGCCGAGTCGGCGGCGGCGGTCGAGGCCTCGTTCGCGGCCCCCGAGGAGGGCGTCGTCGGCGACGATGTCCCCATAGTGCCCTCGGCCGCGATGTCCGAGGCGCAAGGCGGAGCCCCGGCCCCGTCGACACCGCCGGAGGTCCCGCCCCCGCCCGAGCGGGTCCCGGAGCCGACCGCGGACGACGAGCCCGGCGGCCCGGCCGCCGCCTACCCCGCGCCGGTGGCGCCGTCGCCGGTCGAGGCCCCGCCGGCGCCGGAGGCCCCACCCCCGCCCGCGGCTCCACCGACGCGCGAAGCCCCGCCCACGGCTGAGGCCGAGGAGTCAGCCCCGGCGCTCCTGCTCGTGGACGACGAGTCCGACGTGAGGCAGATCCTGGCGCGCCACTTTGCCGCCGCCGGGTACCAGATCGAAGAGGCGGGCGACCCCGAGACCGCGGCCAAGGTGGCGGGCCGCCTCCGCAGCGAAGGGGTCGTCTTCGTGCTCGTGACCGACCTCGGGATGCCGGCCTCCGGGGGGGCGTCTTTCCACGGCGGCTTCGAGGTCGTCAAGCGTCTCTGGAAGATGAACCTCCGGCCTCCGGTCCTCATGATGACGGAGAGCCTCAGCCAGTCGCTGCGCCTGCGCGCGCGCCAGATGGGCATCCAGGCCTTCGTGTTCAAGCCCACGCTGAGCAAGCTGAACCCGCGCCAGTTCGAAGCCGACCTCAGCGCCTTCGCCGACAAGCTGGCCGCCGACGTGCTGCCGAAGCTCGCCGAGGTGGCCTCTCTTCGTCCGGCGCCGAAGCAGAAGAAGGAGCCCTCGCCGGCCCGTGTCGAGCCGGGTGCCGGCCCCCTCGCCGCGGACGGGGCCCAGCCGTTCGAGTTCCTGCGCCGGCGACTGAAGGAGCTCGGGGCGCCGGGCGACGCCAACCAGATTGCGGCGTTGATCATGAAGGTGGCCCGAGAGTTCTTCGAGCGGTCGATCCTCTTCGTCGTGAAGAACGGCCAGGTCCGCGGACTTGGCGGCTTCGGACTCGCCCCTCGCGAGGAGACGCTCAACCTCATGGCTCGGCAGATCGCGATCCCGCTCGGCGAGCCGTCGGTCTTCGCCGATGCGGCCTCGAGCCGTCGGGCCTTCATGGGGTCCCCGCCCGGCGACCGCTGGTGTGGCCACCTGTTGGGCCGCATCGGGCGCTTCCAGTCGAGCGAGATCGCGATCCTTCCGCTGCAGGCCCACCGCGAGACGATCGCGCTCCTCTTCGGCGACAACCCGGAGAGCGGGCGCGGGGTCACCGGGCTCGAGGCCCTCGAGGTCTTCGTCCACCAGGCGGGCATCGCCCTCGAGAACGTCTTCCTCCAGCGCAAGCTCCAGTCCCTCAAGGCCGGGGATGAGACGGGCTAGCCCGAGCTTTCCGCCAGACTTCGCCGCAGCGGAAGGCCTGGTGAAAAGAGCGGGCTGAGGTAGAATCGCCGGCAGCGAGGTTCCGGAATGTCCAATGACGAGCTCGCCCGCAAAGGGCAGGACGTCCTCCAGATCGTGAACAAGGCCAAGGAGTTCACGGAGGAGGTGCTGAAGGAGAACGAGCGCCTCCGCTACAAGATCGCCTCGCTCGAGGCTGCGGGCGGGGCCCCCGCCGAGGACGAGCAGGTCCAGAAGCTCCGGACAAAGGTCCATACGCTCGAGGAGAAGCTGGCCGAGATCGAGGCGCGGTACCGCAAGGTCGAGGAGGAGAACAAGGAGTTCGCCGACCGGTACATCGAGATCGAGGAGCAGAACAACAACCTGGCCAACCTCTACGTGGCCTCGTACCAGCTGCACTCCACCCTCGACTTCAAAGAGGTCATCCGCATCGTCCAGGAGATTGTCATCAACCTCATCGGTGCCGAGGTCTTCCACGTTCTCATGGTCAGCGAGAAGACCGGGCAGCTCGAGGTCGAGGCCTCGGAGGGTCAGGAGCCGAGACGCACGCCGATTCCGCTCGGGGAGGGGACGATCGGCGAGGCGGCGGCGTCCGGAGAAAACTACTTCGCGGAGAACGTGGCGCGGACGGGGCCGAGCCCCTTCGAGGAGCCGCTCGCGGTGATCCCCCTCAAGATCAAGGACTCCACGATCGGGGTCATCTCGATCAACAAGCTCCTCGTCCAGAAGACGCAGTTCACGACCATGGACTACGAGCTGTTCACGCTCCTCGCCGGCCACGCTGCGACCGCCGTCTTCTCCGCCAAGCTCTACTCCTCGTCTGCCCGCAAGCTCTCGACGTTGCAGGGCTTCCTCGACATGCTCAAGCAGGGGAAGTAAAGAGCTCCCCGGCGGGCAGGACTCTCGGCCTCGCGAATCGGCGCGGTCCCGCGCCTCGCGCCCCCCACTGGGCCGGCTATACTGGATGGCAGGGAGGTTCCCCCACAATGTCTCGACCCCGTACCCTCGCTGAGCTGAGGAAGAGTGCCTCTGGCGACCGCGTCCCGGTCAAGGAGGAGATGCGTCGCAACCTGCTGCGGAAGCTCTCGGCACGGGAGCCACTGTTCCCCGGCATCCTCGGCTACGAGGATTCGGTCATCCCCCAGATGACCAACGCGATCCTCTCGAAGCACAACATGATCCTCCTCGGGCTCCGGGGACAGGCCAAGAGCCGCCTGCTGAGGAGCCTCACGAGCCTTCTCGACCCCGAGATCCCGGCCGTGGCCGGCTGCGAGATCGGCGACGATCCGTTTCACCCGCTGTGCCGGAGCTGCCGCGACCGGCTCGCGCAGGAGGGCGACGCGACCCCGATCGTCTGGCTGGAGCCGGAGCGGCGCTACGTGGAGAAGCTCGCCACCCCGGACGTGACCATCGCCGACATCATCGGCGACGTGGACCCGATCCGGGCCGCCCGGGGCGGCTTCGATCTCGCCAGCGAGCTCACCATGCACTACGGCTTGTTGCCGAGAGCACACCGCGGCATCTTCGCCCTGAACGAGCTGCCCGACCTCGCCGGACGTATCCAGGTGGGGCTGTTCAACATCCTTCAGGAGGGGGATGTCCAGATCAAGGGCTATCCGGTCCGGCTGCCCGTCGACGTCTGCATGGTCTTCACCGCCAACCCCGAGGACTACACCGCCCGGGGCAAGATCATCACGCCGCTCAAGGACCGCATCGGCAGCGAGATCCGGACCCACTACCCGACCACCCTCGAGCACGGCGTGGCCATCACCGCCCAGGAGGCGTGGACGAAGCGGGGGGCCAACCTGCAGCTGCCGCGCTACGTGCGCGAAGTCGTCGAGGGTGTCGCGTTCGCCGCCCGCCGCAACAAGAAGATCGACGGTCGGAGCGGTGTCTCCCAGCGCCTCCCGATCAGCGCCCTCGAGAACGCGGTGAGCAACGCCGAGCGGCGGGCCCTCCTGGCCGGCGAGTCGCCCATCGTTCCGCGCATCTCCGACATCTACGCCTCGCTGCCCTCGCTGACCGGCAAGTTCGAGCTGGAGTACGAGGGCGAGCTCGTGGGCGCCGAAAACGTGGCTCGGGAGCTGATCCGCGAGGCGGTGGGGGAGGTCTTCTCAGTCTACATGGGAGCGACGGACCTCGGTGCCGTCGTCCAGTTCTTCGAGGCGGGAGGGACCCTGCGCATCCGGGAGGACTCGCCCTCCGAGGAGGTTCTCGGCCAGCTGCACCAGGTCCCGGAGGTCCTGGAGCACGTGCACCTGCTCGGGGCGAAGGCCGAGGATCCGGCACCGCTTCTGGCCGCGGCCGGGGAGTTCGTGCTCGAGGGGCTCTGGGCGCAGAAGAAGGTCGGTCGCAGCGACGACCGGGGCTTCGTGGCCGCCGAGCGCCGCAACGACATGGAGCTGGACCTCCAGCGGCTGGAGCGGCTGCGCAAGCTCAAGAGGCAGGTGAACTGAGGCTGCCGTGGCCGTCACCCGCTATCACCGCTACGTCGGCGAGCTCTGGGAGGACCTGAACCTCGAGGAGCTCGTCTCCGAGCTCTCCGACTTCCTCCTCCAGAGCGGCTTCGGTCAGGAGGTCGACGACTGGGACGAGGACTCCCTGCAGTCCCTCCACGACGCGATCCTCGAGGCCCTGATGAGGAGGGGACTGCTCTCCGACGAGGACCTCGAGAAGCTGATGGCCGACCAGGACGCCCTCGAGCAGTTTCTCCAGAAGACGGTGGAACGCCTGGTGCGTGAGGGCTACCTCAAGACATCGGAAGGGAAGCCGTTCCACGATCCCACCGGCGGCGGGGGGCACGGGAAGGCGGGCCCCCCCGTACGCTTCGAGCTCACCGAGAAGACGGTCGACTTCCTGGGCTTCCGCGCGCTCCGGGACCTCCTCGGCTCGGTCGGCAAGGCCTCCCTCGGGCGTCACGACACCCGCGACCTCGCCACCGGCATCGAGGCCTCCGGGCCCTCGAAGGACTGGGAGTTCGGGGACACGATGAACCTGGACGTCAGCGGCACCCTCCTGCGGGCGGTGGCGCGGGAGGGGCTCAAGGTCCCGCTGGCCGTGGACTACGAGGACCTCCAGATCCGGCAATCCGAGTACCAGTCGTCGTGCGCCACGGTCGTCATGCTCGACTGCTCGCACAGCATGATCCTGTACGGGGAAGACCGGTTCACGCCGGCCAAGAAGGTGGCCCTCGCCCTTTCGCACCTGCTGCGCACGCAGTACCCGGGAGACAGCCTGCACCTCGTGCTCTTCCACGATTCCGCGGAGGAGGTGCCGCTCTCGCAGATTGCGCGGGTCCGGGTGGGCCCCTACTACACGAACACCCGCGAGGGGCTGCGTCTGGCCCAGAGGATCCTCGGGCGCCAGCGCAAGGACATGAAGCAGATCGTGATGATCACCGACGGCAAGCCCACCGCCCTCACCGAGAAGGACGGGAGCATCTACCGCAACCCCTTCGGCCTCGACCCCCGCGTCGTCGCGCTGACCCTGAAGGAGGTCGCCAACTGCCGCCGGCAGGGGATCATGGTCAACACCTTCATGCTGGCCCGCGATCACGATCTCGTGGCCTTCGTCCGGAGGGTCACGGAGATGTGCCGCGGCAAGGCCTACTTCACCAACCCGTGGAGCCTCGGCCAGTACGTCTTGATGGACTACCTCAACAAGAAGGTCAGGAAGGTGCACTGATGCGAAAGGTCGACTGGCGCTACCACCGCGTCGGCTGAAAGACCAGTGGAAAGGCGCAGGAGTTTCTTGCGCGAAACGGCGTCGACACGAGGGAGCTGGTCGACGCCCGGAAGACGCGGATGGGCCCCAGGGACGCGCGGGCCCTCCTCGAGGGGGCGAGCGAGCTCATCGCGGCCAAGGGGAAGAAGGTCGAGCGGATCGACCTGCGGAAGGGCCTGCCCGACAAGGCGACGGTGGCGCGGCTGATGATCGGGCCGAGCGGAAACCTGCGCGCGCCGACGTTGCGCGTGGGCCGCAAGATCCTGGTCGGGTTCGACGAGCAGTCCTACCGTCAAGTGCTGGGGTAGCCTCCCCGGGGCCCCAGGCGGTTCCCCTCTCAGGGAGGCCTCAGCGGGCGTGCCCTGAGTCGTCCTGCCCGGAGGCGCCGGCCCAATCGACCACCGGCTCAACCCACTCCGGGAGCGGTCGGTAGAGGAAACCGTGGCTCAGCCCGGTTTCGACCATGATCTCCCGCGCGATCAGCCCGGGGTAGGACTCGTCCGCGGCGCTCCAGGTCGGACACTCTCCGACGACCTCGTCGCTCGCCTCACGGATGGAGAGGACGTGTCCGATCGGGCCTCTCCCTGCGTTGGCCCGCAGGCGCCGGACGCTCTCGTCCAGGCAGGTGCCCAGGACGCAGAACCGAACCTCCGGTTCCTGAAGCCGTGCCGAAGCCAGGAGCGCGATGGTCCCGCCCATCGACGCCCCGACGACGGAGACGTGGTGGGCGGGCACCCCCGAGTCGAGGAGATGCCGGACCTGCTGGACCACCCGATCCGCCGAGTCGGCGACTGAGGCCGACCTCGGGCGGATCTCCGCGTGCGCCACGAAGCCCCGCTCCCGAAGAGCGTCCTCGATCTGCCGGAGCTCGTAGTACCCAAAGCGTGGGTGCTTCGGTCGGGCGTCCTGCTGCGCCTGGACGATGTACCCGTGTAGGTAGATCAGGTGCCGGGGCTGACCCTCTACGGCTCCGCTCGGAGCCGCCCTGCCCAGAAGCAGCGTCATCGCGAGCAGACCCGGCCCGAACAGGCGGAGCAGCCGCGGCACGAACACGAGGGCCCCGATGATCACCACCCGGATACTAGCCGACGGCATCGACGGGTGCTACGCGTTTCGCCTTGAATACGACTGATGTAGAGAACTCGATCACGATGCCGATGACTGGGCCAGCCAGGACGTAGAAACCACAGATCGCGCTGCCGCGGAGCATGTTGGCGAAGTGCTGTTCAGGAAGACCGACGATGACACCGATGAGAGCGCCGTGTGCTGCCCAATGCCATCCCAGTGACGAGATGCCGAGCACGAAGCCAAGCAAGGTCCGGTGGGCAACGATCATCAAGGCGTCTGCCAGGCTCATCTCGACGCCCAGCACGTGTTTCCCCGCGAGAGCACACAACACGCCACACATCAATCCCATGAGCGTGGCTATGAAGATTCTTCTTCGAGCTGCCATGGCCTCCTCCCCCCTCCTAACCATGGCCCGGCTGAAGCCCAGTGAGCCTGCGGCGCGCGAGGCCTTCTGCGAAGTCACAGTACAACCGAAAGCCAAGCCGTTGATAGACGCGTATGGCGGGCATGTTCCTCCGCTCGACATTCAGCACCACGGTCGGAAGCCCCTGCTCGAGAACATCCGACACGACTGCACTGGTGACACACGCCCCGAAGCCCTGCCGCCGGCGGTCGTGCCGAGTGTACACGTTGCCGACGGCACACACGCCCTCTGATGGAACAAACATATGAGTGCCGGCGACGGAGACGAGCTCCTCACCTTCCCACACGCCCCGGTATATGCCCCGCTCGACCATTGACCGATCGAAGAAGTCAGGGGCTTCGCCCCTTCGATTGCCGTCCGCATAGAGGTGTGTGATGGCGGCGATGTCGCCTGGAGTCAGCCGGGACACCAGGTTCGTGCCAACTGGGCGAAAGCTCCCAGGATCCAGGACCATGCGCCACATCGCACGGACTCGCGCCGGCCCGTACCGCGCTCCAATTGCGGCCAGGGCGTCCCGGCGAACGTGGAGCGAGATCACCGGGGCGTCGATCTCCCCGATGAGGTGTTCGAGGTGACCCGGAGCGCCCATCGCGAAGAGGACGGGAGGATCGAAACGTTGGTAGAGGAGGAGGAGAGCAGGTTGTGCCTGTTCGAGCACGAACCATTGGCAATGCTCCGCAAAGCCGGGGCTCAGGTCGCCGAGGGCGTAGGCCGCCCATGATGGATCCTGCTCGAGGATGGCGCGAATCAGGGATGGATCAGCAATTGGCGGCATCCCATCCTCAAGCCGCGATCGACTCGGCCGCGTCAGGCTGCGTCATGTCCGCCGAACAGCGGCGACAACATGCGAAGCGCATCTTCATGACCTGAGGGCTTCGTCGGGTCCTCCGATCTCGCGCTGGTTCATCGCTGCTGTTGGGCAGCGTCCGCTGCTACTTCTTCATCCGGAGATACGCGATCAGGTCCGTAGTCGGGGGCGTGCGACCAAGGTGACGCAGCTGTGTCGCCACCTGCCCCCGGTGATAACTCGAGTGGTTGACGACGTGACGCATCAGGCCACCAAGAACGTCGTTCCGCGCCTCGCCGGCGAGGGTGCGATAGGCACACGGCTCATCAAGCGCTGCATCGGTCAGGCCGGCCAGGTACTCGGACCGCTCGGCCTCCACGGTCGCGAGCTGCGCCTTGAGATCGCCGAGCGACGAGCCGGTGACCCAGGTCGGCATCGCTTTGGGACTTTCACCACGCCAGTGACGGAGCCACACCCACTCCGCAACGACGATGTGACCCAGCGTCTCGCGCACCGACGGAAAGCTGCTTGCGATGACGGCCACCAGATCGTCGCGACTCAGCTCATCTGCCGCTGTGAAGACGCGTTCGTTCGCCCACGATCCGTAGGCGAAGAGCTCGAGTGCTTCAGTGATCGTCATGTGCCGTCACCTCTCAGGTTCGCAACACGTCGACGATCGGAAAGCGGTCGACGCGTGGTGGCTGAGTGAGCTCGTAGGCGGACGGGATGGTCTTGCGCAGATCCGATTCGAGGTACGCCGCGGCCGATTCCTCGGAGTCCCACAGGTAGATTCCGGCCCACTCCTCCGTAGACGGGTCGTACGCGTAGTACTTCTGCAGGAGACCCGGGACGTCGCGAAACTGAGGCATTCTTTCCTTGTAGCGTCTTTCCAACTCGTCGTGCGACAGCTTGGATTTCAATCCGCTGACGATCAGCATGACGGCTGGCTGGGCGTTGGACATCGGGTCTTCTCCTTCGGTTGTGTGGTGATCTGAAACGACGGCCACATCCTAGCCATGGGGCCCAACGCCCGCAATCGTGGCAACGGGTAGCAGGGCAGCCAGTTCAATCGTGGGCTCCATACGTATCCCAGTCCCAACGGACCCGCCTGCCCTGTCGGCCTGGTTTCCCAACAGCGGGAATGATCTGCGACGCCTGCCATTCACGTCACGAAGGATCATGGAGCGACTCGGGGTCTCCGAATGCAAGGTCGTCAGGCAATCGCTGCCTCCGGTACTCGTCCACATAGAGGGTCATCGGCTCCGACATCCGATCCCGGTAGAGGCCAACCTTGAAATAGAACACAGCTCGGCCCGTGTACCCTCCCGCCCGAGGATAGGCAGTGCGGCCCTTGTGGTCGACTATCATGCGGTCGCCGAGCCATCCCTTGATTCGACCGTTTTGGGTCCTGGAGAAGCGGATTCGGAACCTGAAATCCAGCCACCTGTTCCGGATGTCGTCTCCCGCTCGATAGAGGACCTCTCTCCTGGCCGCGGCCTGCTTGGTGATGAAGAGCTCACCGGACTCGTAGCGGATGGCGAGCGTCGGGTGACCGGGCGTGCATTCCTCCACCGGGCAGCGATGCTTCCATTGGGCGATGACGAGCCGGGTGGATGTGATCGGAAAGTCCTGTGGGACGAACAGGCTGAACGAGTACTCGTAGGCCGACTCCTCCACTGGCCACAGTCGTTTCGACTCCAGGAGCTCCGCGCGTTCGAGCTCCGAGCCTTCCTCCTGAGGGATCTGATCGCCTGGCCGAAGTGTGATTCTCGCGGCTCCACTTCCGGCCCTCACGACCGATGATTGGATTTCAACTGCCCCAGGAAGGAACTTGTTCGTCTGCCAGTACTTACTGAGATCTGGTCCCTCGAAGCCATCGAATACGACGCCGTTGCGCCGGTACCCACACGCAGCGACAACCACGAGGCCGGCAAGGAAGATCGCCAACTTCCGGGTCATCGCTCTCTCACCCCTCACCCACTCTTGCCGCTGCTCGTTAGTCCGCCCCCCGGGTCACGCAGCTGTTCCTCCACAAATCCCTCCAGTCCGACGAAGAAGAGGTCTCTGATGTGCTGCGTGTGCAGCGCCTCCGCGTGGCTAAGGATCACCTCATCCAGGGTCGCATACCTTGCCGGCTCCACCTGGAGAGCATAGGAATTCGGGTGACGTTCCCAGAACCAGTCCGCCGATCCGAACTGCACGTAATCCGCGTCGATCTCCGGAATCCGAGCCAATGCCTGACGCGCGGCGCGCCCGCGCGGGCTGTTTTCCAAACAGAACGCTACGTAGGCGATTCTGTACCTGACCGGGCCGGTATCTCTGAAAGGAAGGCGGGCCAGGCTGCGAGGGTCTTCGTCAAGGCTGGAGAGGAAATGGCCGTGACAACTCTGGAGAGTGAAGCAGTGAGGGAGGAGCGCAATACGACCCACGATCTCCCTGACGGGTTCGTCGATTGTCTTCAGATCCAGAGCCTGCAGCGTGTTCTGCCGGTCTTCGACAAACCCAAGGCTCTCCACGAACTCCTTCGGCTCAACCAACGTCTCCAATGTTCTTCGACTCCCGCTGTCGGTCTAACAGAGCGTTGAGCTGCGAGGCCCACATCCAGTGACGCCAAGACGTTCTGGAGTACCTTCCGTCAACGCGCTTCGTCTGCTCCAATGCATCGTTGGGCCGTCACCAGGCTCCCAGAGAAATGCTCGACACCTAGGCCTCCCGCTGAGCCAGCAACTCCCCCACAGTCACGAATCGGTAGCCCTTGGCCCGGAGCTTCTCCACAAGCCGTGGCACCGCCCTACGCGACGTCGCACGGCTGTTGTACCAGACGTGAAGCAGGATGATGGAGCCGGGGCGAACATGGTCCAAGACCCGCTCGACGATGGTCTCAGGGCGGATCTGCGGTGATCCAGAGTCTGGCGCCAGGTCCCAGGTCACCGACGTCCGGCCAGTCTGTCTGAGGAACCAAGGGAGTACCACGAGCTTCTTGCAGTAGGGGGGCCTGAAGTAGATCTCTCCAGCCTGTCCGGCTCGACGGATGAGTGCGTCGGTATCTTCGATCTCGCGCCGTACGAAGGTCGGACTGACGAAGACCATTCGGCTGTGGGAATAGCTGTGGTTGCCCAGTTCGTGACCCGCCTCCACAAGGCGGCGCCCAGCTCCGGGCGTTTCTGCCAGCTCGGCACCGGTGACGAAGAAGGTCGCTCGCACCTCGAGCCGTTGGAGCATGTGCAGAACGTCATCGACGAGAGCAGCGTTTGGACCATCGTCGAACGTCAGTGCCACCAACCGGTCTGTGGTCTCGACACGTGACACGATCTGGCCGAAGAGTTGAGTCGTGGGGGATCGAGCGAGGCAATAGAGACCCCAGAGTCCGAGGAGCGTCGCGACAACGGCGAGCGTGCCCCCAAGGAAGAGCACTGGCGGGCGGCGTGAAAGAGTCTTCTTCATCAGCCCTTGATACTCCAAATGGACTGGATTCGGAACCTCTGTGGACCACG
>JAJDNV010000386.1 GCA_022340545.1 Acidobacteriota bacterium
CGGGACGTCCGGAAGGCAGTGGACGAGGTCTTCGGAGGGCAGGTCTTCGGCACCACGATCTCCAAGAGCATCCGGCTCGAGGAGAGCCCGGCTCACCGCGAGTCGATCTTCACCTTCGCTCCCCAGTCCAGCGGCGCCTACGAGTACTACCGGTTGTGCGAGGAGGTCATCGAGCGTGTCTAGCTCCCGGCGCATCGGCCTGCCCAAGACCGTCCGCATGCGGCACGATCCCCACTTCGTCGATCAGCTCGTCCGACCGAGCGGTGAGACCATCGGGCGAGTGATTCCCATCGAGGACATCGAGCCCAACCCACGGCAGCCTCGCCAGGACCTGGGCGACCTGTCGGAGCTCATCGCGTCGATTCGCGAGAAAGGCGTGATCGAGCCTCTCGTCGTCCGGGAGGTGGGCGGCCGCTTCCAGATCGTCGCGGGGGAGCGCCGCTACCGCGCCGCCATCGAGGCCGGGTATGCCGAGGTGCCGTGCGTCCTGCGCGAGACCTCGGACGCGGAGATGATGGAGCTGGCGCTGGTGGAGAACCTCCAACGCAAGGACCTGACCCCGTTCGAAGAAGCCGACGGGCTGAAGCTCCTCGCCGACGCCTACGGATACACGCACGAGATGATGGCCGAGAAGCTCGGAAAGAGCCGCTCCTCGGTGACCGAGGTCTTGTCGCTCACCGCAATGCCCGAGAACGTTCGGGAGCTGTGTCGGCTGGCCGACATTGAGTCTAAGTCCGTTCTCCTTCAAGTAGTTAGACAGAGTACCCCCGAGAAAATGACCGCCCTGGTGGAGAGGCTTCAGAAGGAGGGGACCACACGGGCGGAGGCCCGTCGCCTGGCGCGCGAGCCTTCTGCTCGGCGCGGCAAGGGGCGCCCACGGAACTTCATCTTCAAGCACCAACCCAGGGGCGAGCGCTTCGGGTTGACCCTCAAGTTCAAGAAGGCCCAGGTGTCTCGCCAGGAGATCATCCAGGCGCTCGAGTCCATCCTCGATCAACTGAGGCGCGAGCAGGACTGACAGATGGTCCGGATTTTGCCGGCCATAATTCGTTTATTTTCAATTAGTTAGGGACAGAAGAGATATCTTGAGCGCGGAGCTGCGTGCCCTCGTCACCGGCGCTTCGAGCGGCATCGGTGCAGTCTACGCCCGGGCGCTCCGAGCCCGGGGAGAGAGGGTGGTCCTGGTGGCGCGCCGGGCGGAGAGACTCGCGGAGCTGGTTCGGGAGCTCGGGGGCGAGGAGTGGGCGATGGCGATTCCCACCGATCTTTCCGCGCCCGGGGCGGCCGGCAAGCTCTTCAAAGAAACCGAGGGGCGCGGGCTGGCCGTGGACCTGCTGGTGAACAACGCTGGCATGGGGCATACCGCGCCCTTCGAGGAGCAGCCGCTCGATGTCGTGCGCGCGATGCTCGACGTGAACGTGCGCGCCCTGGTCGAGCTCACCCACGCCGTGCTGCCCGGCATGAAGGAGCGGAGCCGCGGGAGGATCGTGAACGTGGCGTCCAACGCCGCCTTTCAACCCGTTCCGTTCCTGACCATCTACGCGGCGACGAAGGCCTTCGTCCTCTCGTTCACCGAGGGCCTGGCCGAGGAGCTGCGGGGCAGTGGGGTCCGCGTCCAGGGCCTCTGCCCGGGCCTGACCCGGACCGAGTTCCTCGAGGTCGCAGGGACCCATCGAGGGCTGAAGGTGACGCGGACGCCCATGATGACGGCGGAGCAGGTCGTCGAGGCCTCGCTTCGGGGCCTGGACCGCGGGTCGCTGCGGGTGATTCCCGGTTGGACCAACCGCCTGGCGGTCTTTGCCCAGCGCTTCGTGCCTGCGGCCCTGCCTCGTCGCGTGGCCGCGGAGCTCTACCGGCCCTCGAAGGAGGGCCCACGCGGGTCTTGACACCGGGCGTTGAACGGCGTCACAGACCCTTCGCAAGGGGCGGCGGCCTTGCTATGATTACGCGTTTATGAACTCGACGCCCTGAAGACGACCGTCGCCGGGCTCATGCGACGGTGGGTGTCATCCGAGAGACAAGAGAAAAGGAAACAACGATGGAGCCGGCCCACAAGAAGGCGGGAGACAAGCCGGGTTTCGCGGAGTACGACTACTCGAACTTCTACTACGGCGCCGGGGACGACCCCCTCAACCTGCTGACTCCGTTCGCCCGGTGGTATCGCGAGGCGGTACCGAACGGGTACTACCTCTACCAGGAGGCCCTCGAAAGCGCCCCGACCACCCATGTGCGCGTTCGCAACGGGAAGACGAAGGAATCCCAGGATCTTCTCAACCTTGCGTCCTACAACTACCTCGGGATCTCCTATCGTCCCGAGGTCAAGCGCGCGGCGGCCGAGGCGATCGAGAAGTACGGCCTGGGGGCGTCGGGGTCTCCAATCCTGTCCGGAACCTTCGAGATCCACCAGAAGTTCGCGGACGAGCTGGCGCAGTTCAAGGGCAAGGAGGCCTGCATCATCTTCCCGACCGGCTACAGCGCCAACGTCGGCTTCATCTCCGCCCTCATGCGGTCGGGCGACACCATCTTCCTCGACCAGTACTCGCACGCCTCCATCGTGGACGGGGCCATCCTCGCCAAGTCCAAGACCGTCTTCTTCCGGCACAACAACCCGATGGACCTCGAGCGCAAGATGTCCCGGGTGCGGGGCAAGAAGCTGGTCGTGGTCGAGGGCGTCTACTCGATGGACGGGGATATCTGCGCGCTGCCCGAGGTCCTCGAGGTGACGAAGCGCCACGGCGCCCGGATGCTCATCGACGAGGCGCACTCCACGTTCCTCTTCGGTCCCAACGGGCGGGGTGTGGCCGAGCACTTCGGCCTCGACAAGGACGTCGACTTCCATCTCGGCACGTTCTCGAAGAGCCTGGGGGGACAGGGCGGCTTCGTCTGCGGGACGCGCGAGCTGATCGACTACGTCGTGGCGTTCAGTCGGTCCCGCTTCTTCTCGTGCAACCTCTCGCCGGTGGTGACCGCCGGCCTGCGGGCCGCGCTGCAGATCGCCCGAGAAGAGCCCGAGCTGCGCGCGAAGCTGTGGAGCAACGTGGCCTTCCTGCGGCGCCGCTTCGAGGAGGAGGGCGTCGACATCGGCAAGTCCAACTCGCAGGTCATGCCGGTGATGGTGAACAACGACGCGAAGGTCTTCGCAGTCGCGGAGAAGATCCAGGACCGGGGGCTCTTCCTCAACCCCGTGACCTACCCGGCGGTGCCGAAGCACCGGTCCCGGCTCCGCATCTCCGTGTCCGCCGCCCACACCGAAGAGGATCTGGAGACCGCGGTTGGGATCATCGCCGACGTCCTTCGCGAGGAGGGGATTTGTCGCTGACCCGGTACGGATATCACAACGCGATCAACGGCTTCTTCGAGTTTCCGACCGAGAACGCGCGCCGAATCCTCCCCCGCGGCATGGAGCCGGTGGAGGTCCACCACGGGAGCAGCGTCCTCGCGGTGACCGTCTTCTTCTTCCACGAGTCGGAGGTGGGCGAGTACGGTGAGGTCGTCTACGCCGTGCTGGTCCCGCCCTTCGTCGAGGACGAGCGGCTCCCCAAGGGGGCCTTCTTCCCCTGGCAGGTGGCGACGACCACCAGGGCGGCGCGCGAGCACGCCATCGAGCGCTGGCACCTCCCGCACTGGATGGACGACGTGGAGGTGGACTTCGAGCCCGGCGACGGGGGCCGCGCCCTCACCGCTCGGGTCAAGGCCGAGGGATCGCCTGCCCTCGAGATGACCATCACCGATCACTCCTGGCAGGAGGTGTCGCACCTGTACCAGTCCTTCCAACAGGACGACGACGGGAAGTACATGTGCAACATCCTCTTCGAGGGCGAGAAGAGCGAGCACGAAGAGGAGACGGGGCGCATCCAGCTCTACGATCACCCGTTCAACAAAGACATCGAGATCTCCGAGGTCTTCGAGCAGCCGTTCCGCGAGATGTGGATGCGTGAGGGACATCAGCTCTTCGACCCGCTCCGTCAGCTCTAGTGCTAGGTCATCGAAGTCGTGTTGAGGGAACGGCCGTGGTGGCGCGCAGGCGGCCGGGGCCCCCGACGAGGACGCCGCTGGACTTCGAAGCTGACGCGCCCGCAGACGGGGTGGCCGCCGAGCGCCCAGCGCACTGGAGAACGCACACGACTTCGGCGACGGGACGCTAGAGGGACGGTGGCGACGGGTCGGCGCGCCGCGTCCCCTGAACCCGAGTGAACGACCGGATCTTCGTCGTCTTCAACCCGCACGCGGGCAAGGGCCGCGGCGCCCAGTTCGTGACGCCGGTCCTCGAGGAGCTGTCCGCGGGGGGGTGCGAGGTCGAGCACGGCCTGACCCAGGGCCCCGGGGACGAGGCCCGGCTCGCCCGCGAGGCCCTCGAGCAGGGCTTCGGCCGGATCGTCGCGGTCGGCGGCGACGGGACCTGGAGCAACGTCGGCAACGCGATCCTGGGCTCGGGCCGGGCCGGCGAGGCCGAGCTGGGGCTAGTGCCGGGCGGCACCGGCTGCGACCTCGCCAAGTCGCTCGGGATCCCCTCCCGCGACATCCACGGGTGCTGTCGGATCATCCTCGACGGGGCCACACGCACGATCGACGTGGGGAGGATCGAGGACAAGCACTTCCTGAACATCGCGGGTTTCGGGTACGACGTCGCCGTTCTCGAGGACTCCTGGAGTGTGGGCTACCTCGAGGGGAGCCTTCTCTATCTCTACTGCGCGCTTCGGCAGCTCGGTTCGTATCGGGGCTTCGCCGTGGAGGGCGAGGCCGACGGTCAGCCTCTCGGCCGGCACGAGATGCTCATGGTGATCGTCGCCAACGCCCGCATCTTCGGCGGCGGCTTCAAGGTGGCGCCCTGGGCCGACCTCGAGGACGACCGTCTCGACACCCTCTCGTTCGCAAACATGGGATTCGGGGGCCGCGTCAGCGCCCTCGTGAGGCTCCTCCTGGGAACGCACGCCGCTCACCCGCAGGTGAGCCGGGTGGCGGCGAAGCGGCTCGTCTACCGCTTCGACGCGCCACCCACCTACGAGACCGACGGCGAGTGGAACCAGGCCCGGGGAAAGGAGCTGGTGATCGAGTCCGTGCCGCGCGCGCTGCGCGTTCGGGTCCCACGTGGCGACTGAGGCGGCCCCGGACGGGGCGCTCCGCGCGGCGGTGGCCGCGCGGGTGCTTTCCCCGGAGGGCGATGCCGCCCTCGAGGAGGCGGCGCAGGAGCTCGCCCTGGCCTCGCACGGGACGCTGGACGGGCTCGTGTTCTTCGGGTCGCGCCGGACCGGGGCGGCCCAGGCCAACGCCTGGAGCGCGTACGACGTGTTCGTTCTCGTCCACCGGTACCGGCCCTTTTACGAGAACATGCGCGAGGCCGGGCTGAGCGGCAAGCGGCCGGGCTTCCTGGCCGTGCTGAGCCGCTGGCTCCCGCCGACCCAGTACTCGATTCATTTCGAGAGGTTGCCGGTTCATCTCAAGGCCACGGTCATCCGCACCGACACCTTCCACCGGGAGAGCTCGCCGCGGCGTCGGGATCACTTCTGCATCGGACGGCTCTTCCAGCCGAGCCGGATCCTGTACGCCCGCGACCGGGCCACCCGAGACGCGCTCGTCGACGACCTCGTCTCGGCCCACGCCGAGACCTGGCAGTGGACGCGTCCGTGGCTCCCGTCCGCCTTCGACGCCGGCGGCTACGGTTGCAACGCGCTCCGGGTGTCGATGTCGTGGGAGGTTCGTCCGGAGCCTCCGGGGCGGGCGGAGGCCCTGTGGGAGGCACAACGGGAGGAACAGGTGCCGGTGTTCGAGGCCCTGCTCGGGGAGCTCGCCGCCCGTGGCGAGATCATCCCCGCGCCCGTCGCCGAAGGCCTCTGGAGCGCCGCTCGACCGGCGAGCCGCGGCGAGACCCTGCGCCTGAAGCTCTACTTCCGGCGGTCGATCGTGCGGTCCACGACCCGCTGGCTGAAGCACGTCCTGACCTTTGAGGACTGGCTGGAGTACATTCTGCGCAAGGCCCAGCGCCACGGGGGAGGGCCGATCGAGCTCTCCGAGCGGGAGCGGCGGTGGCCCCTGGTCTTCCTGTGGCCACGGGTCTTCCGATACCTTCGCGCCAGGAAGCGGAAGGAGAGCACGTGATGAGCCCGGGCCTGTCGATTCTCGTCTCGGTGATGGGCATGGCGATCCTGTCGATGCCCGTGTTCGCCATCACTCGGCACGGCCGGAAGGACGCCGACGCCGAGCGCAAGGGCTCGCGCTTTCTCCTGGGTGTCGGCGACTTCCTCATCCACTGGTTCATGTGGGCGATCGGGCCCCTCGAGCGCCTCCTGCTGAGGGTGGGGGCCACCCCCAACCACATGAACGTGGGCGGGATCGTGTTCGGCGTCCTGAGCGGCGTCCTCATCGGGCTCGGCCACCTCGAGGGCGGCGGCGGGGCCATCGCCCTGGCCGGGATCTGCGACATCCTGGATGGTCGCCTGGCGCGTGCGCAGCAGGTCGCCTCGAATTACGGCAAGTTCATCGACAGCACGCTCGACCGGTTCGTGGAAACCTTTGCCTTCCTCGGCTTCGCGGTGTACTTCCGGGACCACCCGTTCGGCGCGCTGACCGTGGCCGCGGGCCTCGGGGGGTCACTCCTCGTGAGCTACGCCCAGGCCCGGGGCGAGACGGTGGGGATCTCCGGCTCCGGGGGGCTGATGCAACGTGCGGAGCGCCTCGTCCTCACGATCCTCGGCTGCCTGCTGGACCCCACGGTGACCCGGGCGGTGGGCTGGCCGGAAGGGTCCCTGCTCATCTGGGTGCTGGGGCTCATCGCCGTCGGCTCTCTGGGGACGGCCATCTACCGCACGGTCTGGATCGCTCGCAAGCTGTAGCCCCGATCATTCATTGACCCCCCACCCTATCCCTCCCCACGTAGGGGGAGGGAAATGCTTGGGATAGGCCCAGTGGCGTCCGCGTGTCCCAAGGAAGGACACGCGGACGAACCCTGGCCTGTTGGCCAGTCGCACCTGTTCATTGATCCCCCACCCTATCCCTCCCCACGTAGGGGGCTCGGGGGACGCGAAGTCGAGCTCGCGAGACGAGCGTCGACCCCGAGTGTACGCCGCGACGCGCCCGGGTCGCCTCCGACAGGCCGGAAAGGCCTGAGATAGGCCCTGAACACCCGCGTGTCCCCAGGGAAGGGACACGGGGGCCAGCCTCGGCCTGGTGGCCGATCGCGCCTTGCGCACACGGACGTTCGGCGGCAGAATGCCGGTTCATCCCCAAAGGACGACTTTCAAGGAGGCCAGCGGTGTCCGACCTGTATCCCGTCAAGCCCCACGTGGTCGATCGGGCCCACATCAACAGCATGGCCGAGTACGAGCGCCTCTACCGGCTCTCTCTCGACAACCCCGAATGGTTCTGGGCCGAGCAGGCGAAGGCGATCGACTGGTTCCACTCCTGGGAGAACGTCTTCGACGCCGACTACGACGAGGTCGACTTCGCCTGGTTCTCGGGCGGACGCCTCAACGCGTCGTTCAACTGCGTGGACCGGCACCTGCCGCAGCGAGGCGACCGCACCGCCATCATCTGGGCCCAGGACGAGGTCGGGGCGTACCGTCACATCTCCTACCGGGAGCTGAAGCACAACGTCGCTCGCGTGGCCAACGTGCTGCTGGCCCACGGCGTCCGCCGCGGTGACCGGGTCTGCGTCTACATGGGGATGATGCCCGAGCTCGTGTACACGATGCTCGCCTGCGCCCGCATAGGGGCCGTCCACTCCGTGGTGTTCGGCGGGTTCAGCGCGGAGGCCTTGCGCGATCGGATCGTGGACGCGCGCTGCAGGATCGTGGTGACGGCCAACGAGGGGCTGCGCGGTGGGAAGCCCATCCCCCTCAAGAAGACGGTGGACCGGGCTATCGACGGGATGTCCCTGGTGGAGACGGTGCTCGTGGCCCGCCGCACTGAGAGCGAGACCCCCATGCAGCCCGGGCGCGACCACTGGCTCGACGAGGAGTGCCGCCGGCAGCGCTCCACCTGCACTGCCGAGTGGATGGGGGCGGAGGACCCGCTCTTCGTCCTGTACACGTCCGGAAGCACGGGGAAGCCCAAGGGGCTCCTGCACACGACGGCGGGATACCTCGTCTACGCGGCCCACACCCACAAGATCATCTTCGACTACCACCCGGGCGACATCTACTTCTGCGCCGCAGACGTGGGATGGATCACCGGCCACAGCTACATCGTCTACGGGCCGCTGGCGAACGGGGCCACGACCGTGCTGTTCGAGTCGACCCCGACCCACCCCGATCCCGGTCGGTACTGGCGCATCGTCGACGACCTGGGGGTGGACATCTTCTACACCGCGCCCACCGCGCTCCGGGCCCTGGCCCAGGCGGGGGACGAGTGGGTGAAGCGGTACAGCCGAAAGTCCCTGAGGGTCCTGGGGACGGTGGGGGAGCCGATCAACCCGGAGATCTGGCGCTGGTATCACGACTCGGTCGGCGAGAAGCGCTGTGCCGTGGTCGACACCTGGTGGCAGACGGAGACCGGTGGCATTCTCATCACCCCCCTCCCCGGTGTCACTCCCACCAAGCCGGGCTCGGCGACGCTGCCCTTCTTCGGCGTGCAGCCGGTGGTCGTGGACACGAACGACGGAAAGGTCCTCGAGGGCAACAACGTGAGCGGCGCGTTGTGCCTGGGGGCGCCCTGGCCGGGCCAGGCGCGGACGGTCTGGGGCGATCACCAGCGGTTCAAGGAGACGTACTTCTCACAGTACCCGGGCTACTACTTCACCGGTGACGGCGTGCGGCGGGACGAGGATGGCTACTATTGGATCACCGGCCGGATCGACGACGTCCTCAACGTCTCGGGGCACCGGCTGGGCACCGCCGAGGTGGAGAGCGCGCTCGTCGCCCACGAGGCCGTGGCCGAGGCGGCGGTGGTGGGCTTTCCACACCCGATCAAGGGGCAGGGGATCTACGCCTACGTCAGCCTGACTCCCGAGTACAAAGACCAGGATCCGGAGCAGGTGAAGGGCGCTCTCAAGGAACAGGTGCGCCACGCGATCGGGGCCTTCGCCGCTCCCGACGTCATCCACGTGGCCTCGGGGCTGCCCAAGACCCGCAGCGGCAAGATCATGCGCCGCATCCTGAGGAGGATCGCGGCCTCCGAGTACGACGGCCTCGGCGACGTCAGCACCCTGGCCGAGCCCGATGTGGTCAAGCGCCTCGTCGAAGAGCACAAAGCCGGTCAGGGCTGACGTGGCCTGAACAGGCTGCGCTGGGAAGAACAGGGCCGGGAGGCCATCAAGTGCGACTGGCCAACAGGCCTGGAGTCACCCGCGTGTCCTCTCCCTGGGGACACGCGGGTGCACGGGGCCTATCTCAAGGTTCTCCCCGGCCTGTAGGAGGCGACGCTCGCGCGTCGCGGCATACACTCGGGGTCGACGCTCGTCTCGCAAGCTCGACTTCGCGTCCCCCGAGCCCCCTACGTGGGGAGGGATAGGGTGGGGGGTCAATGAACAATTGGGGGTCCAGGAACAACGGACCGTCGCCTGAATGACGTCGGGTCGGCATTCAGGCGACTGAATCAGGCCATCAACTCAATCTTGTGCTTCGACAGAGCCGTCCAGGGCCCGGGTGAGGATCTCGTTCTCCCGCGATTCGTGCCGGTCCAGGTCCTGGAGAAACGCCCGCACACGGGCGCCCCAGCCGGGATCGGCGCGGGTCTCGGCGTCCGCCGAGCGGAGGTCGTCCACCTTGTCGAGCAACCCGGAGTGCTCGTCGCACAGCTTCTGGCACTCGTGGGCCTGCTCGGGCGCCTCCTCCATGATCTGCTCGAACAGGCCGCCCTCTTCCTCGCCGGCGAAGTGTGCGGCCAGCTGATCGCGCAGGGTGTCCAGTCGCGGCCTTATCTCGTCGGCCGCGGCGCGGGTGTCCGCGGAGGCCCGCTCGATCTCCTCGAGGAGGGCATGCAGCGCGTGGTGCTCAGCCAGCGTCTTTGCCGCCGGGGAATCGGGTGAGGGGGACTGGGCCATGGCCACCTCCGCAGGCCCAAACTTAGGCGGTGCGGGGCCGAAGCGTCAAGGGCGGTGGCCCCGTGAAACAGGAGCGCCCCGGACCGCGTGCTATCCTGCCGCCTGGTGTCGCCCCTCCAGGATCTCGAGGACGCTCACGCGCGGGTCGAGGAGGAGTTCGCTCGCGAGAAGGCGGCGGCGCTGCGGCGGATCGGCGGGCGCCTCGAGGAGCTGATCTCCGATTTGGCCCGACACCGTCGTCTCGCCGCCGGGCTCGAGGGCGAGGCCCTTGAGCGGGCGCGCCAGGGATTCCGGCGCGTCCGGGAGGAGGCGGTCCGCTATCGCTGGTATCTCGAGGTGCAACGCGAGGCGGTGGGGGTCCGGAGTCACCGCCACCTCGATGAGGTCTACCCGATGCCCGAGTTGCTCGATCCCTGAGCGCGCGAGAACCCGGGTCCCGCCGATGCCCTTCGCCTACTACGATCGCCTCTCGCTACGGAACAAGGCGATCTACCGTCGCAGCGACGAGATCACGAGGATCGATCTGCCGCACTCGGAGCTGCTGCACCCCCTGGTGGGGGCCCTGCGCGACGCCCTCGAGAGTGACGATCGTCGGGCGGTGGAGCGGGCGGCGTCTCTCCTCGCACGCGGGATCCTGAAGGCGCTCGGCCTGCCCCCGATCTCGGTTCGGGTGTTGGCGGTGCGACCGTCCTCGAGTGGGGAGGAGCTTCACGGGCTCTACACGCGCGAGGAGGGGGAGCCGACCCGGATCCAGCTCTGGATGCGCACCGCCCGGCACCGACGGGTGGTGGCGTTTCGGACCTTCCTTCGAACGCTCCTGCACGAGCTCGGCCATCACATCGACTACGACCTCCTGAAGCTCGCCGACTCCTTCCACACCGAGGGGTTCTTCAAGCGGGAGTCGAGCCTGTTCAAGCAGCTGGTGCCGGAGCAAGGGGGGTCGGGACGGGCTCAGGACCCGGAGGAGTCCCCGCCCGAACGGAAGTAGGGGACGGGGAACGCGGCCACGTTGCCGTCCTTGGCCACCTCGGTGATCCGGCTCTGGCCCTTCTTCTCGACCTCGTCGATGCGGATCACGGAGTGCATGGGGAGGTAGGAGCGCTTGACCCCCTCGAACTCCCGCTGCAGGCGCTCCTCGGACGGATCCACGACCACGGTGGTCTTCTCTCCGAAGACGAGACCCTCGACCTCGACGAAGCCGAGGAGGCCACCCTGGTTCACGCTGCGGGCGTAGATCTCGTAGACCTGGCCCTGGTTGAGAAAGGTGACCTTGTACAGTCGGTGGCTCGCCATCGCCCCCATCATATGGCGAAACGAGGCGCCGGGTCAGGTCACGCGTCCTGCCGAACGTCGGAGCCTTCAGGTGGTTCGAAGCTCCAGGGCCCGACGCGGGTGGGGTGCTCGAGGGCGGAGCGCAGGGCAGCGAGGAACTCGCCCCGCGGCCACTCCGTGGCGCCGAAGCGCGCCAGATGTTCGGTGTACACCTGGCAGTCGACGAGCCGGATGCCCCAGCGCCGCAGCTGCTCGGTGAAGGCCACGAACGCGACCTTCGAGGCCTCGGGGACATTGGCGAACATCGACTCCCCGAAAAACGCGGCGCCAAGAGAGACCCCGTAGAGCCCGCCCGCGAGGTCGTCGTCGCTCCAGGCCTCGGCCGAGTGGGCGAGACCGCGGCGATGGAGCTCGAGGTAGGCGTCCTTCATCTCGTCGGTGATCCACGTGCCCGCCTGCCCGGGGCGCGGTGTCGCGGCGCAGGCGTCGACGACCCTCTGGAACGCGGTGTCCAGCGTCAGTCGGAACGGCGCCTTGCGCAATGTCCGTTGCAGGCTGCGGGACACGCGCAGCTCGTCGGAGAGCAGGACCATGCGCGGGTCGGGCGAATACCACTGGATCGGCTCCCCGGGACCGTACCAGGGGAAGATGCCGAGCGAGTACGCCAGAACCAGCCGGTCGGGGTGGAGGTCACCGCCCACGGCCAGCGGCCCGGCCCGCGGCGCGGTCTCGGGCGGCGGGAACGCGAGGCGCTCGTCGAGCAGGTAGACGGGCACCGGCCGTCAGGCATTCCTCTGGAGGGCGCTCACGATCTCGGCGATCTTGGCGTCCGCCGTATCCGCGGGGAGGACGCAGGCCCCGGCTCCTGACTGGCCCCCGCCGCCGTACAGGGACATCAGGATGCCGATGTTGACCCGGCTCGTGCGGTTGAAGATGGAGCGGCCCACGCTCACGGAAACCGTGTCCGGCGCCCGGCCGTGCTGGATTCTCAGGGAGACCGTCGCCTCCGGGAACACGGTGTAGATGAGGAAGCGGTTGCCGATCGGCAGCGAGTCCACCGAGCGGAAGTCGGTGAGGACAACCGTCCCGTCGAGCCGGGAGTGGGCGACCGCCACCTCGCGGAAGGCGCGGTCCTGGTCTCGCAGGCGGCGAGCGCGCTCCCGGACGGAGGGCAGCTCCAGGACCTCGTCGATCGGCTTCGTCGTGACCGCGGGGAGAAGGTCGAGGAAGTACGAATTCACGTCGCCAAGGCCGCTCTTGGGATCGAGCGTGAAGCCGAGAAGCGTGTAGCCGTCGGGCGAGAGGACGTCGTTCATGTCGAGCTGCGCGGAGTCGAGGCGGTCAGTCTCCCGGACGAGCTCCTCGTAGCGGCTGAGCTCGGGGTGGGCGGGGGCGTAGTGCTCGTACACGAGGTGCGCGGCGCTCGGGGCCTGCCCGTAGCGGCCGCGGAAGTCCTGGGGAGG
>JAJDNV010000035.1 GCA_022340545.1 Acidobacteriota bacterium
GCACCGTTGGCGGCGCTCGCCGATGCCGAGGTCCAGGCGCGGGTGGACGCCCTGCTGGCGGGCCTGAGCCTCGAGGAGAAGATCGGGCAGTTGAACCAGGCTGGTGCCCTGCCGTTTCCGGGGAGCCCGAAGATCGAGGACGTCGTGAGCACGGGCGGCGCCGGTTCCGTCCTGTGGCTCAACGATACGAAGAAGTTCAACGAGCTGCAGAAGATCGCCGTCGAGCAGAGCCCGTCGAAGATCCCGCTGCTCTTCGGCCTCGACGTCATCCACGGCTACCGCACCATCTTCCCCGTGCCGCTCGCCATGGCCTCGTCGTGGGATCCGGATGTCCCGGAACGCGCGCAGACCGTCGCCGCGCGCGAGGCGCGTGCCGCCGGCATCCACTGGACCTTCGGCCCGATGGTCGACATCGCCCGCGACGCGCGCTGGGGCCGCATCGTCGAGGGGGCGGGGGAGGATCCGTTCCTCGGAGCCGCGATGGCCGCCGCGCAGGTGCGCGGCTTCCAGGGGCCGACGTTCGGGGCGGAGGACCGGCTCGTCGCCTGCGCCAAGCACTTCGCGGGCTACGGGGCGTCGGACGGCGGCCGCGACTACGACCCCGTCTACCTGCCCGAGACCCAGCTGCGCAATGTCTACCTTCCGCCGTTCCAGGCGGCCGTGAAGGCCGGGGTCGGCACGTTCATGGGTGCCTACATGGACCTGAACAACGTGCCCGCGTCGGGCAACTCGTTCCTCTTGCGCGACGTCTTGAAGGGGGAGTGGGGCTTCCAGGGCTTCGTCGTCAGCGACGCCAGGGCCGTCGCGAACCTCGTCACGCAGGGGTTTGCCCGCGACGGGCGCGACGCCGCGTACCGGGCGCTGCACGCGGGCCTCGACATGGACATGGCCAGCAACACCTACCCGCAGCACCTCGCCGGGCTCGTCGCGGATGGTACGCTGAAGGCCGCCGAGATCGACGACGCCGTGCGTCGTATCCTGACGATCAAGGTTCGGATGGGTCTCTTCGAGCATCCCTACACCGACGAGTCGCTGCTGGCAAAGGTCGTCGCGTCGCCGGAGCACAACAAGGAGGCGAGGTGGGCCGCGCAGCGCTCGATGGTGCTGCTCCGGAACGAGGGGAAGACGCTGCCGCTCTCGAAGGACCTGGAGAACGTCGCCGTCATCGGCCCCCTGGCGGACTCGCAGGACGCGACGGACGGCTCGTGGCTGGTCTTCGGCCACACCTCGAACGCCGTGACGGTGCTCCAGGGGATCAAGGCGAAGCTGCCGAACGCCAGGGTCGAGCACGCTCCGGGACCGGAGATCCGGCGCGAGTTCCCCTCGTTCTTCGAAGCCTTCATGCCGGGGCCCAAGAAGGCCCCGCAGACCCCCGAGGAGGCCGAGGCGGCATTCCAGCAGGCGGTCGCCACGGCGCGGGCCGCGGATACCGTCGTCATGGTCCTGGGCGAGAGCGCCAACATGGCGGGCGAGGCGGCCTCGCGGGCCTCTCTCGATCTCCCCGGACGCCAGCAGGAGCTGCTGGAGGCGGTCGTGGCGCTCGAGAAGCCGGTCGTCCTCGTGCTCCTGAACGGTCGTCCATTGGCCGTCGCGTGGGCGGCCGAGCACGTGCCGGCGATCCTCGAGGCGTGGGAGCCGGGCAGCGCAGGCGGCCACGCAGTCGCCGACATCCTGTTCGGCGACGTCAATCCCGGCGGCAAGCTGCCGGTCACCTTCCCGCGCAAGACCGGCCAGACGCCCATCTACTACGCCAGGAACCTCACGCACTCGCCGGAGGGCCGCCCGATGTACAGCCAGCGGTACTGGGACGGCGCGGTGGCGCCCCTGTATCCGTTCGGGTTCGGCCTCAGCTACACGACCTTCTCGATCGCCGACCTGAAGGTCTCCGCGCCGCAGGTGAAGCTTGGTGAGGAAGTGACCGTCACCGCCGACGTGGCCAACACGGGCAGCGTCGCGGGAGACGAGGTCGTGCAGCTCTACATCCACCAGAAGGCCGGCCGCGACTCCCGCCCGATGCGCGAGCTGAAGGGCTTCGAGCGGGTGACGCTCCGACCCGGCGAGAAGCGGACGGTGGCGTTCCGTCTCGGCCCCGACGAGCTCCGCTACTGGAGCACCAGCGCCGGGGCGTGGGTCCAGGATGCCGAGGCGTTCGACGTCTGGGTCGGCGCCGACTCCACGGCGACGTTGAGTGCTAGCTTCACGGTCGTCCCCTGAACGGGAGGTTCAAATGCCACGCCGCTCCGCCGTTCGGTTCCTGCCCGCCCTCGGGCTGGCCGTCGCGTCCCTCGCCCTCGTGGCGCCCTCGTCCCGGGTATCTGCGCAAGGCGCGACCGGCGAACCCCCGTACCGCAACCCGGCCCTCTCCGTCGAGGCGCGCGTCTCCGACCTGCTCTCTCGCATGACCCTCGAGGAGAAGGTGGGTCAGCTCTTGATGCTCGACGCCCGCGGCGAGGACCTGTCGTTCGTCAACGAGCGGCAGCCCGGGGCGCTGCTTCACATCCTCGGCGCCAAGGTCGGGCGCGCGATGGACCTCGCGGCGAAGAACCGCCTCGCGATCCCGCTCCTCATCGGGGAAGACGGGATCCACGGCCACTCCTTCTGGAAGGACGCCAACATCTTCCCGACGCAGCTGGCGATGGCGGCAAGCTGGAGCCCGGAGCTGCTCGAGCGGATGGGCCGTGTCACCGCCGAGGAGATGGCCCCGACCGGCATCCACGAGACGTTCTCGCCCGTGCTCGGCGTGGCCCGCGACCTGCGGTGGGGCCGCACCGGCGAGACCTTCGGTGAGGACCCGCACCTGAACGGCGAGCTCGGCGCCGCCCTCATCCGCGGCTACCAGGGCAAGGGTCTCGACGATCCGGCCGCCGTCGTCGCCACCGCCAAGCACTACGCGGGCTACTCGGAGACGCAGGGCGGGCGCGACGCCTCGGAGGCTGACATCTCCCGGCGCAAGCTGCGCAGCTACTTCCTGCCCCCGTTCGAGCGCGCCGCGCGCGCCGGCGCCATGATGTTCATGACCGGCTACCAGTCGATGGACGGCGTGCCCTCGACCGCCAATACCTGGCTGCTTCGCGAGGTCCTCAAGGACGAGTGGGGCTTCAAGGGTGTCCTGGTGACCGACTGGGACAACGTCGGGCGCCTCGTGTACGAGCAGAAGGTCGCGGCAACCTACGCCGACGCGGCGATCATGGCGACTCGCGCCGGCAACGACCTCATCATGACGACGCCGCAGTTCTACGAGGGCGCCATCGAAGCCGTGAAGAGCGGCCGCCTGGAGGAGTCCGAGATCGACGAGCCGCTGAAGCGGCTGCTGAGCCTGAAGTTCCAGATGGGCCTGTTCGAGAACCCGCGCCGGCCGGACCTCGCGAAGGCCGCGATCGAAGTGGCCCGACCGGACCACCGCGCCGCCGTGCTCGACGCCGCGCGCCAGAGCCTCGTGCTGCTCCAGAACGACGGCCTGCTGCCGCTCGACCCGGCGAAGGTGACGTCGATCGCGGTGATCGGGCCGAACGCGGACGACGACCTCCAGCAGCTCGGCGACTGGTCGCTCGGCTCCCCACAGCACCCGCCGGAGGCGGGAAAGCACCCGCGCGAGAAAACGGTCACCGTCCTCGACGGCATCAAGGCGGTGGCTCCGGCCGGCACCACGATCCGCTACGAGAAGGGCTGCGCGATCAACAGCCCGGATCTCTCGGGCCTGCCGGCCGCGGTCACCGCGGCGCAGGCGTCGGACGTGATCGTCGCGGTCGTCGGCGACCACCTCGACTTCATCGGCGAGGGGAAGAGCACGGCTACGCTCGAGATGCAGGGCGGGCAAGTGGCGCTCCTCGATGCGCTGGAGGAGACGGGCAAGCCGATGGTCGTCGTGCTCGTGAACAGCAAGCCTCTGGTGCTGCCGATGTCAGTGAAACGCGCCGCGGCGATCCTCGAGGGGTTCAACCCCGGCATGGAGGGCGGACGCGCGATCGCCGAGGCCGTCTTCGGGCAGCTCAACCCGTCGGGCAAGCTCTCGATCTCGTTTCCCGTGCACGTCGGCCAGCAGCCGGTCTTCTACAACCAGGTGCGTGGCCAGCACGGCACTCGCTACGCGGACCTCACCCAGGAGCCGCTGTTCCCGTTCGGCCACGGCCTGAGCTACACGCAGTACCGCTACACCGACCTGCGGCTGGCGCCGACCACGCTCGCGCGCGGGCAGGCCGCGACCGTATCCGTGGACATCGAGAACGCCGGGAGTCGTGCCGGCGACGAGATCGTGCAGGTGTACGTGAGCGACGTGGTCACCTCGGTGACCTGGGTGACCAGGGCGCTCAAGGGCTTCGCGCGGGTGCACCTCGAGCCGGGCGAGAAGAAGACCGTGAGGGTGACGCTGCCGTGGGAGGCGTTCCAGCTCGTGGACGCTGATGGCCGCAGCGTGGTCGAGCCCGGCGACTTCGACATCCTGGTGGGCCCGTCGTCTCGCGAGCGTGATCTGCTGAAGGTGACGATGCATGCGGAGTGAAGGCCGGGAGCACCGGGAGGCGCGGGAGTCCTCGGGTCTTCCTGGCCGCGCGAGGCGAGGATCTGGAGGGATGCTCCCGTGCCTCGCCCTCCTCGTCCTGGCTCTGTCCCTCGGCGTACCGCTGGCTCTGGCCCAGGAGCCGTCGGTCCCGGAGGCAGACGCAAACCCCTTTGGCCGCAAGTACCCGCCACGGATCTACACGACGACCCGCCTGCTCGTGAAGCCGCCGGTCATCGACGGCCGACTGGACGACGAAGCGTGGCAGAAGCAGGGGGAGTGGGCAGGGAGCTACACGCAGCAGATGCCCGTCGAGGGGGCGCCGCCCACGGAGCAGACCGAGCTCAAGATCCTCTACGACGACAAGTACCTGTACTACGCCATCCGGGCCTACGACGACCCGGCGAAGATCCACTATTACCCGGGACGGCGGGACGATTTTGGCGAGTACGCGGTCGACGTGGTGGGGATCTGCTTCGACAGCTACAACGACAAGCGCACCGGCTTCGAGTTCGACCTCACCGCGAGCGGGGGCAAGATCGACCTCATCCTCGGCAACGGGGAGACGGAATGGGACACGACCTGGGACGCCGTCTGGGACGGCAAGGTGGCCCACGACGAGAAGGGCTGGACGGCCGAGGCCCGCATCCCCCTGAACCAGCTGCGATACGGCAAGCAGAAGGAGCAGGTCTGGGGCATGCACGCGTGGCGCTGGCTCACCCGCAACAAGGAGGAGAGCCAGTGGCAGCTCATCCCCCGTCAGAACACCGGGCGCATGTACCAGCTCGGCGAGCTGCACGGGATCCGCGACCTGCCGCCCTCGCGGCACGTCGAGCTACTGCCCCACGTGGTGGGGAAGGCGGCCTCCGGGCCGTCGTTCCCGGGCGAGGGCACGGACGGCTCCGGCACCGTCGGCCTCGACGCGAAGGTGGGCCTCACCACGAACTTCACCCTCGACGCGACGGTGAACCCCGACTTCGGCCAGGTCGAGGCCGACCCCTCGGTCCTGAACCTGACCGCGTACGAGACGTTCTACCAGGAGAAACGGCCGTTCTTCCTGGAAGGCCGCAAGATCCTCACATTCGACATCGAGGAGCAGGACCAGCTGTTCTACTCGCGGCGCATTGGCCAGCCGCCTTCGCTACAGGTCACGCCCGGCCCCGACGAGACGGTGCGCGTGCCCGAGGCGACGACGATCCTCGGCGCGCTGAAGGTCAGCGGCAAGACGAACGACGGCCTGTCGGTGGCCGTGCTGCAGAGCTTCACCCAGAAGGAGCACGCCGAGGTGACCGGCCCCTCCGCGACGAGCAACCCCGTGGTCGAGCCCTTCGGCAGCTACAGCGTGGCTCGCGTGCAGAAGGACTGGAGCAAAGGCAACACGATCCTCGGCGGGATGTTGACCTCCACCCACCGCTGGATCTCGGACCCCGCCCTGGCCTTTCTCCCCACCCAGTCCTGGTCGGGCGGCTTCGACTTTGTCCGCTACTTCGACGACCGCTTCTGGGTGCTCGAGGCGAGGGGCATCGCGAGCCACGTGGAGGGTGACCGGCAGGCGATCCTCGCCCTGCAGACGAACCCCGTGCACTACTACCAGCGGCCCGACGCCACCCACCTCCAGCTGGACGAGAATGCGGTGTCGCTCTCGGGCCATGGCGGCTCGGTCCTCTTCGGGACCTCGGGCAAGGGACGCTTCCGCGCCACCGCGCACTACCACTGGTACTCCCCCGGGCTCGAGCTCAACGACGTCGGCTACCTCCGCCAGGCCGACGTCAAGGCGAACCAGGTGTTCCTGGGCTGGGTGGAGCCGAAGCCGAAGGGCATCTTCCGCGAGTACTCGTTCCAGGGCTCCCGGCAGGACCAGTGGGACTGGGGCGGTCTCCACACGAAGGCGGCGACCGTGGCCCACGCGAGCGCGACGTTCCAGAACCGGTGGAACGTGAGCGGGGAGATCGCCTACAACCAGCTCGTGGACACCCGTGCTCTCTTCGGCGGGCCGGCCCTGCGGTCGAGCGACTTCTGGACGAGCTTCCTGAGGGTGAGCAGCGACAACTCGCGCCGGGTGTCCGTGGTGGTGAAGGGCAACCACGACTGGGCGCTCGAGGGCGGCACGGTGCGCAACGGCCTCTCCGGCTCGATCTCGCTCCGTCCCTCCGGCCGGCTGACGTTCTCGGCGACGGAGGAGTACTCCCGGCTGGAAGACGACCTGCAGTACGTGGGAACGGAGCAGACACTTGACGGCCCCCGGTGGTTGCTCGGCCGCAACAACCAGCGTCTGTGGGAGTTCACGTTCCGGATCAACCTCGCCATCACTCCCGACCTCACAGTGACGTACTACGGCAGCCCCTTTGTCGCGTCGAGCCACTTCACGAACATCCGCAAGGCGACCGACACACTCTCGCCGGTCTACGAGAGCCGCTTCCACGTCTTCGGGCCCGACGAGATCGCGTACTCAGACGCCGCCAACGCGTATCTGATCCGGGAGGCGGACGGTGGGCCCGTCTACACCCTGCCCAACCCGGACTTCGCCGTCCGCCAGTTCCGGTCGAACCTCGTTCTTCGCTGGGAATACAAGCCGGGCTCCGCCCTCTACGCCGTGTGGCAGCAGGGGCGGAACGGCGGCGAGCCCTACTGGAACGACTCCTTCCACCAGAACTGGAGCGCGCTGTGGGGCACGCCGGCCGACAACGTGTTCCTGGTCAAGCTCAGCCACTGGTTCTCCCCGTAGAGTCCCGCGGACGCGCGCGCCGGGCCATACGCAGACAGACGACACCGACTCTTGTGGTCGGCGTCAGGGTGTCGCCGCAGCCTTCCTTCGCAGGTTGGTGGACAGCGGTCGACCCGCCTGAATTCGGTCCTGGCCCACCGAAGTGCTCTCTTGCCCGCGGAGCACGATCTCAATCAGCTTCACGGACTGCCGCGGCAGGAAGACGGAGAGCCGGGCAGTGCCGTTCCCACCAGTCGCGAACTCCCGCCGTTCCACCCGCATTTCAGCAGCAGACTGAAGGGCGACAATCTGCTCCCCGTTCGGAGGCTGCGGTGAGCCCATCTCCAGCCAGGCGGTGTAGGCGTTGCCGGAGTGGTGGTCGATCGTGTACTCGAGCAGATGGGCGCCCGGATTCGACGGAGGGACGCCGGTGAGGTGCAGCTCCACGTTGCTCTGCTCCTCATGGCCGCCCGCGACGTCATGGTAGTTCCACAGCAGGATCGTCAGACGTGCGCGTCGGCCGTCAACGGACGCGACCACGCCCAGATCGGGATCACCGCGCACGCTGTCGGCAATGATCGCCTCCACCGGAAGCATTCCTGGCGCGTCCACCGCAACACGCTGCGGGGCGAGCCGCGCGAACAGTCTGAACGTGTTCAAGACGGGCAGTGCGACTTCGTTGGTCGTGAGCGCACGGAGGCCGTTGAACCACGGCTGATCGGCCCAGGTGAAGGCCCACGAGACTGCGCCCTGCAGATTCCCGCCGGTACGCGCGAGCAGGTCCTGTTTCCGCATGAACGATGCGGCGGTGTAGGCCGCGAACTGAGACGTGCGGCGGTAATCGCGCTCCGGATCGAGCGTCGCCGGACAGCCGGCGCAGCCTTCCGGGTCCGACTCGCCGATGTAGATGGGCAGGCGCGCGAACTCCGAAAACTCCGCGATGATGCGCCCGTAGGTCTCGATCGTCTTGAGCTGGTTCCCCAGATTCATCTCCACCCGTCCCTGCTCATCGAGACGGGTCGTGCCCTTGGCGTGGAAGGCAATGAAGTCAAGGGGCGCACCCACCTGGCCGGTGGCCGCGTTGTGCCCGGAGCGGCAGTGCTCGAGGAACGCTCGCATGAACACGTCGCCGCGCTTCCAGGCAGGATCGGTGACGTGTGGCCCGCCGACCGGCGCCTGCGGCAGCGCGCGTTTCACCCCGGCGGCGAAATGATCGTAGAGCATGAAGAACTCTTGCGGCGTGCCGCGCCAATAGGGCGACTCGGGTTCGTTCCAGGTCTCCCACAGCCAGGACGAGGCCCGCTCCACGCCGTAGCGCTCACCGCAGTGCCGCGCCCACGCCTCGATCAGGTTCTGCCACTTCACGTAGTCCTTTGGCGGATAGAACGCCCCGCCCGAAACCATGTCGCGGGGAAGTCCGGCCTTCACCAACGCCGGTGTGTAGGGCTCGGGGTGTGACGAAAGCGCCTGCGGCATGAAGCCCGCCTGCACGAACGGGTCGATGCCGGGACGCGTCAGCCCGTCCATGATCGCGTCGAGCCGGGTCCAATCGTAGACGGGCACGCCGTCGGCGGTTTCGGTGTAGACGTTCGTGCTCGACCATTTCAGGGCGAGCGTGCCGTCGCCGCTGGTGAGCAGATGATGCACACGGATGCGAATCGGCTCGTCGCTCAGCTTGTTCAGCTCGCCGAGCAGGTGTCGCCCCTCACGGGTCAGAGTGGTGCCGGCCTCGTCGTAGCCGAAGTAATCCCATATGGGCCGGATCCTCCCGGTGATTCGGTCGGCGTGCACGGTGACGGAAACCGGGCGGGCGTGGACGACGGCGGGAAGAACCAGCACGAACAGCAGATGGACGGCTCTCGCCTTCATTGACGAGATTCTCGGCTGCTCGGCCTTCGAGGTCCAGTCCTCCGTGACCACGGGTTGAGCTCCAGGGCATCAACACGGAGCGCCCAGAGCTCTCGAGCGCGGCCGTCGGCCGAGGCGGAAGGCTGCGCGGGGCGCCCGCCGAGCGAGTAACCCTCAGAATGGGAAGGCACCGGCCCCGCTGAAGCGCCAGCCCTCGGACCCGTAGGCGCCGAAGACGCGCAAGATCACGTCCTCCTTCGACACCCACCGCACGCTGGCCCCGACGCTGTCCCGGTAGCCCTGGGAGCCGAGGGCCTCGATCCCCCCCGAGATGTCGCCCCCATCGTAGAACGCGGCCAGCTCCAGAAAGCGGAGGAGACCGAAGCGGTACTCGGCGGAGACGGCCAGGCGTCGCGTCCCCCTGAACCGGAAGATGGGGTAGCTGCGGAGCGTGTGGTTTCCCCCCAGCGTCTGCTGGTAGTAGAAGGGGACGACCCGTCCCTTCTCCGGTTGGTCGTGGGTCCCGACGAAGCGGAGGGCGACGGTGTGGCGGCGAGACCGGCTGGAGAGGAATGCGCGGGCGTCGAGCTCGAAACGGTCGAAGCCGAAGAGAGTCCCCCCGCGCTCGTCCATGCGTTGCCACGTCCCGTGGAGCAGGACGCCTCGGTGGGCGCGGTTGCGGACGTCGCGCCGGTCGAAGATGAAGTCGAGTCGGAGGCGGGCGAAGTCGTTCGTGTCGTCGACGCCGGGGATGAGGGGTAGCCCGGGGGTGGCCGCTTCCTTGGGGTCGAAGGCGGTCTCGGCCGTCACGTATCCGGCGCGGGCCGAGACGGCCAGGCCCCGACGAAAGTGGTATCCGGCGACCAGGTCGGTGTCGTCGTCCCCGACGTCGAAGTGGACGGTCAGTGCGCCCGGGGAGTCCTCCAGAAAGCGGGTGCTCTTGTCGAACCCAGCCGCTCCGATCGTGCCCCCGGGTCCCGGCGTGAAGTAGAGCCGGTTGTCCAGAATGTCGAGGCGCCGCGCCTCGAGGAAGACGAACCAGCGGTGGTTGGGGCCCTCGGGGGGGTCGGTGGTGAGTGCCTCGAGCGTGAACCGCCGATCGGGGATCTTCCCCGGCCGGCTCGGCACCCGGCCCAGCCGGGCCTCGAAGAGCAGCACCCGCGGGTTCCAGCCCACGGTGCCGAGGATCCCCACCGGCGCCCCGAACGGGTGCGGCTTCCAGAACGTCAGGCCGGGCCCGATGCCGGTGCCCGCGGCCAGGTCCCGGATGGTCGGGTAGAAGCCGGCGGCGGTGATCTTCCTGTAGATCCTCTCGGCCTTCTTGGCGATCTCCGGCTTCTTGAACGCGAAGGCGGAAGGCGCCAGCCCCGTCGACGGCCCGGACCCGGACTCCTGGGCCTGAGCGAGCCCGCCCGGGGCCAGCGCCAGGAGCACGAGGGCGGCTCGACACGGACCGGTCAGCTGCGATCGTCCCAGGCGAAGAGCCAGCACGGCGTGAGCCTCCTGTTGCGCCAGAGCGTTGACTCAAGCATAATGCAGACCGCCGCGAACGACCCGCTCACCCCGAACTTCAATCGCACGAGACCGCCGTTTGTCGTTGTGCGTCTTTGCGCCGTGTGACGCACGGACCGGAGTCGCGTCGAACCGTCCAGAGGAGAGTGTGATGAGCCTTGGATTCCGCCTATCGGCACTGTTGTGGCGTCGCCAGGCACCGCTTCTGTGCGCGATGCTGCTCGTGAGCTCGGCCGCGACCGGGTTCGCGCAGATCAGGCCGTCGAAGGAGTCCCTGTCCGACCTGTATCCGGGTAGGGCCTATTCGCCCTATGCCGAGCGCGGCTTTCCGGACCGGGTGTTCTGGGGCGACACCCACCTGCACACCGGCCTTTCCATGGACGCCGGTCTGTTCGGTGCGCGCCTGGGCCTCGACGAGGCCTATCGCTTCGCCCGCGGCGAGCAGGTGATGGCCTCGAGCGGCCAGCCGGCGAGGCTGGGCCGCCCGCTCGACTGGCTGGTCATCGCCGACCATTCCGATGGCATGGGCTTCTTCAATGATCTTGCGGCAGGTAAGCCCGGCATCATCAAGTACGACCAGGCCAAGCGCTGGTACGACGGTCTCCAGGCCGGTGGGGAGGGCTCGTCGGCGGCAGCCCTGGATCTGATCGCGACCTTCTCCCAGGGCAAGATCGATCCGGAGATGATGGCGGAGTACTCGCCCGGCGGGAAGACCTACGAGTCCATCTGGGAGAAGGTGATCGACGCCGCCGAGCGCTTCAACGACCCCGGCCGCTTCACCGCATTCATCGGCTTCGAGTGGACCTCGCTGGTCACGGGCAATAACCTGCACCGCAACGTCATCTTCCGTGAGGGTGCGGCGAAGGCCGGCCAGGTCGTGCCGTACACCACCCAGGCCCCGGTGGGCTCGACCGATCCGCTGGATCTCTACGAGTACCTCGAGAACTACGAGGCGAAGACCGGGGGCTCGGCCCTCGCCCTGGCCCACAACGGCAACCTGTCGAACGGGATCATGTTCCCGGTCGACGCCCAGTACACCGGCCGCAAGCTCGACGCGAAGTACGTCGAGTCGCGGGCCCGCTGGGAGCCGATGTACGAGGTCACCCAGATCAAGGGCGATGGCGAGGCGCATCCCTTCCTGTCGCCGGACGACGCCTTTGCCGACTACGAGACCTGGGACGCCGGCAACCTCGATCTCTCCGAGGCGAAGACCAACGATATGCTGCAGTACGAGTACGCCCGCGAGGCCCTGAAGAACGGGCTCCTGCTGGAGAGGCGGCTGGGCACCAACCCCTACAAGTTCGGCCTGATCGGCTCGACCGACAGCCACACGGGGCTCTCGACGGCCGAAGAGGACAACTTCTTCGGCAAGGCGACCAACGTTGAGCCCTCACCCAAGCGCATGCACCACCCCTTCACCAAGACAGAGAACGGGGTCTTCGAAGGCTACGAGCTCGCCGCCTCCGGCTACACCGCGGTCTGGGCCCAGGAGAACACCCGCGAGGCGATCTGGGACGCGATGGAGCGCAAGGAGGTCTACGGCACCACCGGTCCGCGGATCCTGGTGCGCTTCTTCGGCGGCTGGGACTACACGGCGGAAGACATCAACAGCCGTCAGCCGGCCTTCCGGGGCTACGAGAAGGGCGTGCCGATGGGTGGCGACCTGCGCCCTCACGACGTTGGCGGCGCGCCCACGTTCATGGTCTACGCCCTGCGCGACGTGATCGGCGCCAACCTGGACCGCATCCAGATCATCAAGGGCTGGCTGGACGCCGACGGCAAGACCCACGAGAGGGTCTACGACGTCGCCTGGTCGGCTGGGCGCGAGCCGGACGCGCACGGCGTGCTGCCGCCGGTCGGCAACACGGTGGACATCGCCGCGGCCAACTGGAGCAACACCATTGGAGCCTCCGAGCTCGGCACGGTCTGGACCGATCCGGACTTCGATCCGGCCCAGAGCGCCTTCTACTACGCCCGCGTGCTCGAGATCCCCACCCCGCGCTGGGTGGTCTACGACGCCTTCCGCTACGGCATCGACATACCCGAGGGCGCCGAGACCACCCACCAGGAGCGCGCCTACACCGCGCCGATCTGGTACACGCCCTGAGCTCAAGGACGAAGGGGGACCGCGGCCTGCCACCACGTCGGCCTCGCCGGGGAGGCGTCCGGCGATCCGATGACGGCGTCCTCGAATAACCGGAAAGCGTGTACCGGAGGCCGCACGACCGCCTTCACGCGCGTGCGAAGGCTCGAGCAGTAGCCCAGGCGCCCCGGCGCGGGGCGTATAATGACGACGCCCCTTGGGCTTTCCGTCTCCCTCCCGGGTCATGTTGCACTGATCGACGTCATGCCCTCCACCGAGAGCTGCATGCAATTCGGGACCACCGGTCCGACGACCACCGTCCGCGTTGACGCGCCCAGACCCTCTCCCGGCGCACGACGGGTGCTCCGCTCACTGTGCCGGGGGTGCCTTGCTGTCCTCGCTCTCGGAGCTCCTGGCTCGACGGCTGCGGGCGAGGAGCCTCTCGCCCTTCCGACGCTGCCGGGATACCAACGGGCCTCGACCTTCGATCTCAACAACCGCGGTCAGGTGGTGGGCGCCGCCTTCGCCGGAGAGCCCGGCGAGCCCCTGCTGCAGGCGGTCCTGTGGCGCTGGCGTCCCTGGAGGCCCGCGACCGTCCAGCCCTTGCCCATCCCGGCTGAGATGGAGAACAGCGAGGCCACCGCCATCTCCCGGAGCGGCATCCCGGTCGGCTTCTCGTTTCTGAGCTCCGGTTCGTTCCGAGCCCTGGTGTGGCAGAGGGGCCCTGGAGGCGACTGGGACGCCGTCGAGCTCGAGCCACCGCCTGGGTTCACCGACGCCCTCGCCGCCGGGGTGAACTCCCGCGGAGAGATCGTGGGGTGGGCCGGCAACGCGGGCGAGGTCGTTGGGGACGATGCCGTCCAGCGCGCGGTCCTGTGGAAGCGGGGGCGCGATGGCGCCTACTCGGTCTCCGAGCTCGAGACCCCGGACGGGTTCCAGAGCAGGGGTGCCGCCATCAACGAGCGTGGCGACGTCGTCGGGACAGCCTTTCGGACCGAGTTCGAGGACGGCCGCCGGGTTCTTCGTTCCGAAATCCTGGTCTGGCGCCGGACCCTGGGTCGAAGCGGGTCCTGTCACCGATCACCCGTCGTTCTCACGCCTCTCCCCGGTCTGCCCACGAACCAGGACCCGGCCATCAGCCTCAGCGGCGACGTCGTGGCCACGGCCGCGGGCACGATCGGCGGCGTCCCGACCACGCGCCCGCTCCTGTGGAAGTGGAACCGCTCGAAGAAACACCACTGGCCGAAGCACAGCCGACAGTATGGCGATCCGATCGAGCTGCCGGTGCCCGAGGGCTTCGCCAGCGCCTCCGCGAGGGACATCAACGCGTTCGGCCGCGTGGCGGGGACGGTGCTCGTCCAGGAGGGGGCGACCACTCTCTCCACGCGTGGCGTCGTGTGGTCCAGACGTCGGGACGGGGGCTGGACGGTCGAAGAGTTGGACTCCCCGGAGGGCGTGGCCTTCGTCTCCACCATTCGCCTCAACGACCTCGGATGGATTGCGGGTCGGGGAACCCCCCCCTCGGCAGGCGAATCGGGGGCGTTGCTCTGGATACCCCCACGGAAGCCCTGCATGTGGAAGAGGCCCTGACCGGCGAAGGGTTGGCATTGCCAACATCTGGACGCCGAAGGTCTACACCGGCCATACCGTCGAGAGCCCGATCCCAGGCTTGTGAGGCATGAGGGACCTGGGGCCGAAAACCCCAGGTCCCTGCGGCGGATCCTCGATTCCGGGCCCGGTCTGTGCGCCCCCACGGGGCCATGTTCGGCCCCACCGGCTCACACCGGCGGCAGGGCCCTCCGGGCCTCCCGATCGGGATCGTTTCGGACCACGCAGACGTCGTCGAGAATCATGGTCTCCCCGTTCGCCGAGGTGTACCTCGGCCAGGGGGGAAGCCCTCCCCCGTTCGGATCGCCCGTCTTCATGAACTTGAGCAGCGAGCCCGCCATCTTCTCGGCCAGCTTCCTCGGCCGTGCCCCGCCGCCGGTGTGACTCAGCATCAGGTCGGTGTTGTAGAACCAGAAGCAGATGTCCACGCAGTGGAAGGCGCCGACGCGACCGTCGAAGAGAGGCGGTTGCCAACCGAACCAGTCCACGTAGACGGGCGCGGGCTGCTTCGACTTCAAGTCGGCGACCGCCACCTCGTTCTGTCGGTTGCTGGCCACGAGTGAATAGATCTCGACCGGCCTCTTGTCGGGGAACGCCTTCGCGTAGGCCTCCACCACCTCCTGCGCCTTCTCGCCGAGGCCTGCGATGAATCCGGCGCGCACCTTCAGCTTCTCCACCACCTCGGCGAGCGTGATCTTCTCGAGCGCGGCGTCCGTCCAGGCGGGTGCGTATTCGTTGAAGGTCCCGCTGATGATCATCGGGACGTCGGCGGCCGTGGGCGGCGCTTCGGGATAGTACGGGTCCTGTGGGAGCACGGCCCCGTCGACCACCGGAACCCAGCCCCGGCGAAGGAGATGACTCCCCGGGGTATGGGGCATGCCGCCGGAACCGGACAGCTCCTGATGCAGCTTCTGCTGGGCCTTCGTGGCGATGGCGTAGTAGTCCTTCCAGGGCATCGCCTGCAGCCTGTCGATCTCCGCGGGGGTGAGGCCCGCCTCCTCGAGGACGTACGCCCCGAGCTTCTCGGAGTAGTCCTTCTCCGCCAACCTCCGGCCGGCCGCCCCGCTCAGCGACACCGCCTTGTGGAAGAGGCCTTTCGCCGCCGGCATCGCGGTCAGCGTGAGGACCTTGCCGCCGCCGCCGGACTGGCCGATGATCGTGACGTTTCCCGGGTCCCCGCCGAAGTTCTCGATGTTGTCGCGCACCCATTCCAGGGCGGCCACGATGTCGAGCATGCCGAGGTTGCCGGAGTCCGCGAACTTCTCGCCGCCCACGCCGGCCAGGTTGCAGAAGCCCAGCGGCCCCAGGCGGTGGTTGATGGAGCAGAACACGACGTCCCCGAGCCTCGCCAGGTTCTCGCCGTTGTATCCATCCTGCTCGATGCCGTTGCCGAAGGTGAAGATCCCGCCGTGCAGCCAGACCAGGACGGGCCGCCTCTTGCCGTCGCCGATCGCGGGAGTGAAGACGTTGATCCGCAGGCAATCCTCGCTGACGTCGTCGTAGTTCCAGTGGTCACGGAAGGCCGAGTACTTGTTGGCGTACCGGTTGTCCATGGGCTGGGGGGCCGAGTTGCCCCACCAGCAGGCGGGGTACACATCCGACCAGGGCTTCGGTGTCTGCGCCGGCAGGAAGCGGTTGGCCCCCGAGGTGTCTGCCCCGTAGGGGATCCCGAGGAAGTAGTGGATCCCCCGAAGGACGTATCCTCTGACCCTGCCGTACCGGGTCCTGGCCACGGCGACGTCGTCGCCGATCTGCAGGACCGGCCCATCGTCTTCGCTTTCGGCCGCGCCCCTCGAATCGGCAAGGACCGACGACGCGCCTCTTGTGCCCACGGTCAGGCCGGCAGCGCCGGCGCCCATCATCTGGAAGAATCGGCGTCGGTTCGGTTTCATGGTGCAAGAACCTCCCTCTTTGTCCGAAGCGTGACCCCGCGGGTCCGAATATACATCCGGACTGGCCCTGGATTGGCGAACAACTCCCCTTTGGGCGCCCGTCCGACACTGTCTGTGCCGCGGCCTGTCGGCGTCTTGCGGACAGTCTGGCACTGAAGAGAGTCACACCTGGTGGTCAAGAACCGGTGAATGGCAGAGAATACGCCCCGGAGCCCTGGGCGATCGCCCCAGGAAGGAACACCCCGGGGCCGACACCAACCGCCTTTCTTGTCCTGTGAGGAAATCCAGAGATGACCAGCAAACGCTCACTTGCACGCGTACTGGCCGGCGCGGCGGTCGCTGTCGTCACCGTGGCCGCCGCACCCGCCGCCGACCGCCCGGACGACCGCGTCATCGCCAACGCCGAGACCGCCATCGTGAAGACAGCCTACGGTAACGTCCGTGGCTTCATCCACGACGGGATCTACAACTACAAGGGCATCCAGTACGCCCGCGCGGAGCGCTTCATGCCGCCCGCGCCGCCCGAGTCGTGGGAGGGCGTGCGGACGGCGCTCTCCGACGTCCGGGTGTGCCCGATCGAGACGCCGAGACTGCTGTCCGACGAGATGGAGTTCGCGCAGCAGCACCACTGGGGCTTCGAGACCGAGGACTGCCTGCGTCTGAATGTCTGGACGCCGGGCATCAACGATGGAAAGAAGCGCCCGGTGATGGTGTGGCTGCACGGTGGCGGCTACTCGGGCGGGTCCTCGATCGAGCTGCCGTTCTACGATGGCGAGAATCTCGCCCGCACCGGTGATGTCGTCGTCGTCTCCGTCAACCATCGCCTCAACATCCTGGGCTTCCTCGACCTGTCGGCGTACGGCGAGAAGTACGCGGGCTCGGGCAACGCCGGGATCGCCGATCTCGTGGCGGCGCTCCAGTGGGTGAACGGCAACGTCGCCGCGTTCGGTGGCGACCCGGGCAATGTGATGATCTTTGGCCAATCGGGTGGGGGCGGGAAGGTCTGCACGCTCCTGTCCAGCCCGGCGGCGAAGGGGCTGTTCCACAAGGCGGCGATCCAGAGCGGGCCGTTGTCGACGTTCGGTGAGCAGAAGGACGCGCAGGAGCTGGCCTCCCTGGTGCTCGTGGCCGCCGGATTGCAGCCGTCGGAGGTCGACAAGCTTCGGGAGCTGAGCTACGACGAGCTGGCCGCCGCCGGGCGCACCGCGCTCGCAACGCTCCGGGAGCGGCGGGCGGGTAGCGCCACGGGGCTGGGTCTCCGTCTGGGCTGGGCGCCGATCGTGGACGGCGCGCTCCTACCGTATCAGGGGACGGATCCCCGGGCTCTCGAGCTGTCGAAGGACGTCCCCGTGATCATCGGCTCGAACCGAACCGAGTTCCTGTCGTCTCTCTTCGACCCGACGTTGCGCAACCCAACGCCTGAGGCCGCCGACGCCTTCCTGGAGACGCGCTACGGCGACAAGAAGGAGGCCTACGTGGCCGCGGTCCGCAAGGCCTATCCGCGGTTCTCGAGGCCCTCCGACCTGGTAGACGTGGACACGATGTTCCGGCCGGGCGTCCTTCGGCAGGCGGCCCAGCGGGCGGCGGCCGGGACGGCTCCCGTCTACGTCTATCTCTTCGCGTGGGAGTCCCCGGTGCTCGACGGGATCCTCAAGAGCGTCCACTGCCTCGAGATCCCGTTCGTCTTCAACAGCATCGACTTCGCGCAGCAACACACAGGTGCGGGGCCCGAGGCCTACGCCCTCGCGAAGACGATCAGCGGCACGTGGGTGCAGTTCGCACGCACCGGCAATCCGAACCATTCGGGGCTGCCCGACTGGCCGGCCTACAGCGCCGAAAACGGCGCCACGATGGTGCTCGACAACGAGAGCGAGGTCCGTGCCCACCACGACAAAGAGCTGATGGAGCTGCTCGAGGCGAGGTGAGCGCGCGTCGTGAAGCGTGGAAGATCGGTCCCGCGGCCGGGCCGCGGCGGCTAGAGCAGCTCCATGATGTGGGACTTGATGCGCTCCCGGGACGACGCGTCGGGCGTGGTCGAGAGCACCCGCTGCCAGATCTCGACCGACTTGCGGGGCATGCCGGCCCGCTCGTAGAGGGTGGCGAGGCGGATCAGGGCGTCCTCGAACTCGGGGTTCGTCTCGATGGCCTGCTCGTAGTACTCGATCGCGTCCTGGGCACGGCCCTTCCGCTCGTGGGCCTTGCCCAGGTAGTAGTGGAGCAGATCGCTGCGGGGGTCCTTCTCCAGCCCGTCCTGCAGCGATTCGATGGCCTCGTCCACGCTTTCGCGCTTGAGCGCGGCGACTCCTGCCCTGAGACTCTTCTGGACGGCGGCCTCTCGCTCGTCGTCGGTGCCCGTACCCAGACCCACCAGCTCCTCAATCTGCCGACGGAGTTGGGGGCCGTCCACAGGGAGAGCCACCACCAGATCGACCCCGAACGCGTCCCGCACGTCCGCCTGGTAGGCCCACCCTCGCCCGGTAGGCGTGACGAGCACGATTCGCAGGTCAGTGCTCAACCCGCGGGCCTGGCGGCACAGCTCGAGGGGGTTCTCGTTCCGCAGGCCCCGCCTGACGATGAGCAACGAGGCGTCGGCGATTTGCGGCAGGGCCTCCGCAGCGCTGCCCGCGCCCACGACGTGGAGCGCCTCGGACTTGCCCAGTAGCTCCGCCATGGCTTGACGGGTGACCTGGTTGCCGTCGACCAGGATCACCTTGCGCGGGGTCGGCTCCTCGGCGGGTTCCGGCGCTTCGGCCACCGGCGCGGCCTCCGGAGGGGGCGGGGCCGGCTCGTGGTCCGGCAGCTCCTCGCTCGGCGGGGAGTCCGAGACGGCCTTCAGGCCAGTCTTGGTGAAGCTCCGGTTGTAGGTGATGGTCCCGCCGCCCAGCTTCTCCACGATCGGGGCCGAGCGATCCTTCTCGAGGGCGACGACCGGCAGCGGGCCGGTCCCCGGCGGCAGCGGACGCCGGCTGCGGTCGAGAGAGAAGGTGGCGAGGCGATCGTGGAGGGCGCTGGGTTTGAATGTGCGCCTCCCGGCCTTCACCGCGAATGCCGCCTCCTCGATGGCGTTCTTGATCGCGGCCTCCAGGGCGATGCAGGGCCGCAGGCGCACGTGGTGCTCTCGAGCCAGCTCCGCCACGAGCTCCTGGTCGAGGGGATCGGCCATGGCCAGCTGCAGGAGGCCGTCCTCGATCCGGACGGGAAAGACGAGCTTGCTGTTGCAGACCACCAGGGGTATCAGGCGCAGCAGGTCCAGGCTGATCACGTGCTTGGACATGTCGACGCTGGGCACACCGAGTTGTCGGCCCAGGTAGGTGACGGCGAACTTCTCCGTCAGGTGGTTCTGGCGCACCAGGATGCTGGCCAGCTTCTCGCCGTAGTGCTTCTGGAGCTCCAGGCTCTCGTCGAGCTGGTCCTGGGTGATGAGGCCCGCCTCGACCATGATCGTGCCCAGACCCTGTCTCATGGTTGTTCCCGCAACCCTACCCGAAAACCGCCGGGGGGTGGTATCGGCGGGTCCTCGGGGCTTCCGCTCCCGGGCTACACGGATCTCAGGACGACCGCTGGATCCGTCCGCGAAGCCCGAAGCGCCGGCAGGTAGCCGGCCAGGGTCCCGATCAGTGCCAACAGGACCGCCGTCAGGACCAGGGTCACCGGGTCGGTGGCGCTGATACCGTGGAGCAGCGACGTCATCAGCCGCGACACGACGAAGTACCCCACGGACCCCACCAGTATGCCGAGGGCCGTCAGCTTCAGTGTCTTGCGGACCACGCGCGCCTGCACCTCGGCCGCAGTCGCGCCCAGCGCCATGCGGATGCCGATCTCGTGGGTCTGCTGGCTCACCGAGTACGAGACGACGCCGTAGATCCCGACCGCGGCCAGGACCAGCGCGGCCAACGCGAAGTAGCCCACCAGCAGCAGGATGAAGCGGCGCGGCGAGACGGCGCGATCGACCGTGGCTTCGAGCGTCCGGAACTCCGCGGTGGGGAGGTTGGGGTCGACGCTTCGGAGTGCGGCGCGCACGCTCGCCACGATCGACTCCGGCTCCAGCTTCGACCGGACGACCAGGTCCGGGGAGCCCCAGTCGCGGTGCTGTCTCATCGGCAGGTACATCTCGAGGCCCGCCTTCTCCTCGAGCGAGCTGTGTCGGACGTCGGAGACGACGCCCACGACGTGCCAGTCCGAGCCGCCGACCTGCGCGACCTGGCCGACGGGGTCCCGCCCGGGCCACAGCCGTTCGGCCATGGTCTGGTTGACGATCATGGCGAGCTCCGTGTCCGCCGAGTCCCGCGGTGTCAGGTGACGTCCGCTGATCAGGCGGATCCCCATCGTCTCGATGTAGCCGCTGCTCACCATGCGGGGGAATGCGTTCGGCCGCTCGCCCTCGCCGTAGATCTCGCCCTTGGCGCCGACGCTCCAGCTGCGGTTGCGGCCAAGCGGGAGCGAGTCGGTCAGGCCGACGGACTCGACTCCGGGCACGACCCGGACGCTCTCGATCAGCCGTTCGAGAAAGGTCATTCGCTCGTCGCCGTCGCCACGGTTGGCCATCTCGATGCGCCAGGCGACGACCCGGTCGGGCCGGAAGCCGAGGTCCACGTTCAGCAGGGTGACGAAGCTGCGGAGGAGGAGGCCGGCCCCCACGAGAAGGACGCAGGCCAGCGCCACCTCGGCGACGACCAGGGCCTCCCGAGTCCGGGTCCGGGCCCGGGTGTCGCTCGAGCCGCGGCTGGAATCGGACAGGGCCTCACGCTGCTGGGCTCCGGAGACCAGGAGAGCCGGGGCGACGCCAAAGAGCAGGCCCGTGACCAGGGCCGCGCCGAGGGCGAACAGCAGGGTGTCCCCGTCCACCGCCACCGACCTCAGCAGCGGGATGCTGAAGGCCCGTGTCCCGGCCACCGCTCGCGTGATGCCGTACGCGACGGCCACTCCCAGCGCAGCCCCGCAGCCCGACATCACCAGGCTCTCCGTGAGCAGCTGGCGCACCAGCCGCGAGCGACTCGCCCCGAGCGCGCTTCGGATGGCCATCTCCTTGCTGCGGGAGGAGGCTCGAGCGAGCAGGAGGTTGGACAGGTTCACGCAGACGATCAGCAGCACGAGGCCGACCGCGCACGCCAGCACCAGCAGCGGCCGGCGAAAGCGACCCGTGACCTGCTGTTGGAGCCCCGTCACCACGGCGCCCAGGCCCCATCGGCCGGGGTCGGCCTGCTGAAGCTGCCGGTTGACGAGGTCGAGGTCAGCCTGGGCCTCTGCCGCGGACACTCCGGGGGCGAGGCGTCCGATCACCGCCAGCGTGTTGCCCCACCGATCCGTCTCGTCGACGACCGGGAACGGGTTGAGGAAGTCGACCTTCGAGCCGGGAGCAAAGATCGAGGCAAAGTCGAAAGAGGCGGGCAAGACGCCGACGACCGCCGTGGGCTGGTCGTTGAGCGTGATCGAGGCCCCGACGATCCTCGGATCCCCACCGTACCGACGTTGCCAGAAGCCGTGACTCAGGATCACCGCGCCCCGGCCGTTCCAGACGCACTCCTCGTCCACGAAGTTGCGGCCGAGCTGCGGCCGGACGCCCAGCACGTCCAGGAAGTTCTGGGCGACTCCGACTCCAACCAGCCGCTCCGGGTCGCCGTCGCCGCGCAGCGTGAAGCTGCTGTAATCGTAGAAGGCGAAATAGCCGGTCAGGGACTCGAAGGACCGGTTGAGCTCGCGCCAGTCGCGCAGGTTCGAAGACCGCGATGTGACGGCGGAGAGACCCCCTTCTCCGGTGTTGGCGACCCGCACCAGGCGCTCCGGTTCGTAGAAGGGGAGTGGGCGGAGCAGGACCGCGTTGACGACGCTGAAGACCGCCGCGGTGGCGCCGATCCCCAGCCCGACAATCACCACGGCCACGGAGAAGAAACCAGGGGAGCGGCTCAGGTTGCGAACCGTGTATTTGAGATCCTGTCGGAAATCGGACCAGTTCATCTCGGCGCCCTCCAGGTTGACGAATCTCCGCCTTCGGATGATGGGACGCTCTGGTCGCAATCAGGGTTGGAACCGCAGCACTTCGGTCGACCTCCGCGTGATCGTCCTGTCGTCCGAAAGGTCGCGCGCCCCATTGCGCTGAGGCCGCCGAATGGTACAAAGTGACCGCGCCGGGTGCCCGTTCAGGCGCGGCGCGCCCGTGGGAAGGGGACGGCCATGAGCGAGTCGCTGGCCAGGCTGAAGGTCGCAGTGGTCGAGGGGCAGGCAATGCCGGCCAAGGAGGCCACCGAGGCCGCCCTGGCCGAGGGCCTCCCGCCGGAGCGCATCCTTCTGGAGGCCCTGGTGCCGGCCATGGACGACGTGGGCAACCGGTACGAGTGCGGCGAGTACTTCGTCCCCGAGATGCTGATCTCCGTGCGGGCGATGAAGGAAGGTCTCAAGCTCCTCAAACCCCTCCTGGTCGAGTCCGACGTGAAGCCGGCGGGGAGGGTCGTGGCCGGGACGGTCAAGGGCGACCTGCACGACATCGGGAAGAACCTCGTCTGTATGATGCTCGAGGGGGCGGGCTTCGAGATCGTCGACCTCGGCTGCGATGTGCCCGTCGACAAGTTCGTCGCCGCCGCGAAGGGGGGGGCGGACCTCTTGGCCCTCTCCGCGCTGCTCTCGACGACGATGCCGAACATCAAGGCCACGATCGAGGCCCTGGGCGAGGCGGGGCTGCGGGACAAGGTCAAGGTCATGATCGGTGGCGCCCCGATCAACGACAACGTGGCACGGGAGTACGGGGCGGACGGCTACGCCGCGGACGCAAGCGCGGCGGTGACGCTCGCCCGCAACCTGGCCGGTGTGACCGCCTGACCGGCCCCCCATTGCCCTGCCCTCGGGCCAATTCCTTGAACCTTGCTGCGACCCGGTGCGTATCCCGGGGTGAGATCCGAGAGGAAGGAGTGTGCTCAATGAAGACGCTGGGGGTTCTCTTGCTGTTGGCGCCGCTCGCCCTGACCGGACCGACGGTGGCCTGTGCGTACGACAGCTGTCACGTCCAGGAGCCGCGAGGGGAGACGGTGGATGCCGCCGGGGCGACGCTGGTCCGGGTCGAGGCGAAGGCGGGCTCGCTCAGGATCACCGGTGAGTCCGGGCTCGACGAGGTGCAGGCGCGGGGAACGGCGTGCGCCGAGAACGAAAGGGCGCTCGAGAAGGTGCAGCTCCGGGCGGACCGCTCGGGCGACGAGGTCCGGGTCGTGGTCGAGACGCCCGAGGGGTGGGGAGACAGCGGCGCGCTCCACCTCGAGCTGCGGGTCCCCGAGGGGCTGGCGGTCGACGTCGAGGACAGCAGCGGTGAGATCGAGGTGGACGACGTGGCCTCACTTCGCGTGAAGGACGGATCCGGGGAGATCGACATCACGGGCGTGCTGGGGGACGTGAGCATCGACGACGGCTCGGGCGAGATCGACCTCGTGGACGTGGGAGGTGACGTCAGGATCCGAGACCGCTCGGGCGACATCGACATCAAGGACGTCAGGGGGACCGTCACCGTCGAGGAGGACGGCTCCGGGGGCATTGAGATCGTCGGGGTCGGGGAGGACGTCCTGATCGGGCGGGACGGCTCGGGCAGCATCCGGGTTCGAGACGTCGAAGGCGACTTCACCGTGGAGAAGGACGGCTCGGGCAGCATCGAGCACGAGGGCGTCAAGGGACGCGTCAACATTCCGAGTTCGCAGCGCTGAGGTTCGAACTCGGAATATTCCGTTCTTCCCATTCCGAGTTCGCCGCCGAGGGCTCCGAACTCGGAATCCTCCCTTCTCTCATTCCGAGTCCGCCGGGCGGGACGTCGGACTCGGAATCTCTCCGTTCCAGACACTGCGAGTCCGCTGTGCTGGACATCGGACTCGGAATAGACTCCCAACCATGCTGGGGAGGTGGGTGGCCGTCGGCCTGTGGCTCCTGTGGGCATACTCCGGCACGGCAGGGGCTGCCGAGGAAGTCAGCTCGCCCGCTGAGCCCCCGGTCGATCGCCCCCGCCTCGCCCTGGCCCTGAGCGGGGGAGGGGCCCGCGGGATCGCCCACATCGGTGCCCTCCGCGCCCTCGAAGAGGCCGGCATCCCCGTCGACGCGATCGCCGCCAACAGCATGGGGGCGGTCGTGGGCGGGATCTACGCGACGGGGCGTACCGCGGACGAGCTGGAAAAGACCGTCCTCTCCGTGGATTGGGGGACGCTGTTCAGCGGTCGGCCGGACCGCCGCATCGTGCCGGTGACGCGGCGTCACGACCGCTTCGAGACCCTGGCCGGGGTGGACTTCACCTGGAAGAAGCTGAAGCTCGGCTCCGGCCTCCTGGGCGAGCACCCGGTCAACCGCTTCCTGATCCGGGAGCTCGCGGGTGCGGGCTTCGCCGCCGAAAACCACTTCGACCGCCTGCCCATCCCCTTCCGCTGCGTCGCCACCGATCTCGACGACGGCCACCGGGTAGTGCTGGCCGAAGGAGACCTGGCGCTGGCGGTGCGGGCGAGCATGTCGATCCCCGTCGCCTTCCCCCCCGTCGAGTGGAAGGGGCACCACCTCGTGGATGGGTTGGTTGTGGACAACCTGCCGGTGGACGTGGCCCGGGGGTTCGGGGCGGCTGTGGTGGTGGCGGTGGACGTCGGGAGCCCCCCCCTGGAGCCGGAGGACTACGAAAGCTCGCTGGGTGTGGCCGAGCAGCTCATGAACCTGCTCACGGAGAGACGGAACGCCGACTTCGCCGCGGAGGCCGACGTGCTCGTTCGCCCCGATCTCGGGAAGCACCCGACCACGAGGTACACCGACTTCGACCTGCTCATCGAGCGAGGCTATGAGGCGATGAAGGCGGCCCTGCCGGACATCCGGAAGAAGCTCGAGGCCGCGGGTGTGGGCGGCGACCTCACGCCGCGCACGCGACCCGTGCCGGCCCACGTCCTCGACGGCACCCGGATCGCCGAGGTGGCGGTCCGGGGGAACGACCGGATAAGCGAGCGGGTGCTGCGTCGGACCTTCAACATCCCCGTCGGGCCCGGCTTCGTCATGAGCCGGGGGCTGCGGGCCCTCGACAAGATCGAGGCCACCGGGCTCCTCGATCACGCCTGGATGGAGTTCGAGCCGGTTGCCGAGGGACTCCGGATCACCCTGGTCGTCCGTGAGGCCCCGCCCAACCGGGCGGAGGTCGGTGCGGCCTTCACGGAATGGGAGAAGGCGCGCGGCGTCCTCCGTCTC
>JAJDNV010000038.1 GCA_022340545.1 Acidobacteriota bacterium
GGGGTGCGGGCAGGGTCACGCCGAGACCTCCTCCCCCGTCCCCCTCGGGACTGAGGCCGGGTGGAAGCCGATCTGCTCGTGTCCTCCGATCCGACTCAGTACGAGCCGACCCCGCCAGGCGGCGTCGGGCTTCGCGAAGTCGAGGCGGAAGTGCGCGCCGCGGCTCTCGCAACGGGCGAGGGCCGCGCGAGCGATGAGGCGCCCCGCGGTGACCAGGCTGCGGAGCTCCCGCGCCCCGGGTGGCGTCTGACGCTCGATCTCGTCGATCGCCGCGAGGGCCTCGCGGAGTCCCTGTCCGGTGCGGACGAGGCCCGCCTTCTCCCACATGAGCCGGCGGAGACGGCCCTCCAGCTCGGAGGTGTCGGTCGACGACTCCCCCGGAGACACGACCGAGGCCACGTCCCGGAGCCGGGCTCGGTGCCCCTCACGTGAGAGGCTCTCCCCCACCGAGCGGGCCACGCGTCCGCCGTAGACGAGCGCCTCGAGAAGGGAGTTGCTCGCGAGCCGGTTGGCGCCGTGCACGCCGGTGCAGGCGACCTCGCCCGCGGCCCACAGGCCGGGCTGCGAGGTGCGTCCTTCGAGGTCCACGAGGACGCCTCCCATGTGGTAGTGCGCGGCCGGCGCCACCGGAATGGCCTCGGAGCGCGGGTCCAGCCCTCGCTCCTGGCAGGCCTCGAACACCGTCGGGAACCGCTCGGGGAAGGTGTCTCCCACGGCCTCGCGCGCGTCGAGGAGCGGGCGTCGGCCGTCCTCGAGCGCCGTCCAGATGCCCCGCGCCACGACGTCGCGGGCCTGCAGCTCTCCGCCCGGGGCGTCGAAGATCGGCCGGCCGCCTTCGTCGACGAGCCGGGCCCCCGCTCCGCGCAGGGCCTCGGTGAGCAGCGGCATCGGGTCACCACCGACATCGAGCGCGGTGGGGTGGAACTGGACGAACTCGAGGTCGCCGAGGCGGGCCCCGGACCGCCAGGCCAGGGAGAGACCGTCGGCGGTGGCCTCGGCGGGATTCGTGGTGCGGGCAAAGACCCGGCCGGCCCCGCCCGTGGCCAGAACGACCGCGGCCGCGCGATGCAGAACGAGGGCACCGTCGGCGTGCCGCACCAGGACCCCGACGACCCGGCCCGAGTCGGCCACCAGATGGAGCGCCACGCTGTGCTCGAACACGGTGAGGCCGCCCGTCTCCCGAACGCCGTCCCGGAGCGCGCGCACGATCTCGGCCCCGGTGGCGTCACGAGAGTGGAGGATGCGGTGGCGGGAGTGCGCCGCCTCTCGTGCGAGGTCGAGCGCTCCGTCGGCGGTCCGATCGAACCGGGCCCCGCGCTGGATGAGATCCGCGAGGCGGGCCGGGCCCTCCGAGGTCAGCCGGGCCACCGCCTCGGGGTCGCCGATCGCGCCCCCCACTGCCAGCGTGTCGGCGGCGTGCTGCTCCGGGGTGTCGCCGGGACCGACCGCGGCCGCCACGCCACCCTGGGCGAGCGGGCTGTTGCCGGTGTCCGTGAGGGGGCCCTTCGCCAGGAGATCCACCCGGCGGCCGGCGAGACCGAGGGCCACGCTCAATCCGGCGGCCCCGGCACCGAGGACGACGACCTCGGCTTCGCGGATCGCGTGTGGCCGCTCGCTCATCGTCCCGCTCCCCGACCCACGGCGAGCATCCTCTCCACCGCGGTCCGGGCCCGCGCCGTCACCTCCGGCTCGATCTCCACGCGGTGCTCCATCTTCTGCAGCGAGCGGAGGATGTTCGGGAGGGTGATGCGTTTCATGTGGGGGCACAGGTTGCAGGGACGGATGAACTCGACCTCGGGAAACTGCACGGCTACGTTGTCACTCATCGAGCACTCGGTGATGAGGACGACCTTGGCCGGCCGGCGCTCCTCCACGTGCCGGATCAGTCCCGACGTGGAGCCCACGAAATCGGACGCGGCCAGGACGTCCGGCGGACACTCCGGGTGGGCGAGGACGGCGATATCGGTGTGCTGCTTCCGGTAGACCTCGATCTCCTCTCCGGTGAATCGCTCGTGCACCTCGCAGTGGCCCTTCCAGAGAATGATCTCGGTCGTCGTCCTCGACGCCACGTAGCGGCCGAGATACTCGTCGGGCAGGAAGATCACGCGTCTGGCGGCCAGCGACTCGACGACCTCCACCGCATTGGCCGACGTGCAGCACACGTCGGACTCCGCCTTCACGTCGGCCGACGTGTTCACGTAGGTGACGACGGGTGCGTCCGGATAGCGCTCACGGAGGAGCCGCACGTCGGCACCGGTGATCGACTCGGCGAGCGAGCATCCGGCTTCCAGGTCGGGAATGAGGACCGTCTTCTCCGGGCTGAGGATCTTGGCCGTCTCCGCCATGAAGTGCACCCCGGCCATCACGATGACGTCCGCGTCGGTCTCCGCCGCCCTCCGGGCCAGGGCGAGCGAGTCGCCCGTGATGTCCGCCACACCGTAGAAGATCTCGGGCGTCTGGTAGTTGTGGGCCAGGATGACCGCGTTGCGTCTTGCCTTCCAATCGCGGATCGCGTCTACGTACGGGGCGTGGACCGGCCACTCCATCTCCGGCACGACGCGGCGAACCCGCTCGAGGACGGCCGCGGTGCGGCGCGCCACCTCAGGCGTGTAGACCGGCTCTCCATCCACCGAGACCCGGGGAGTCGTGCTCATATCGTGGCCTCCTTTATGCTCTCTCTGAGCATAATAGGCGCTACAAGAAAGGGCGGCCATACCGCCCAAACCATTTTTAATATGCTACTTCAGAGCATAAAAGTCAAGGGACGGCGGTCGCGTCGCACGCTCCGCGGAACGGCCGGAGAGCTCGGCTCGGGACCGCCGAAGGCTACCGGCGGCCAAGGCCGACGCCGGGTGCCCGTCTCTCGCGGAGGACCTCCCGCCGAAAGCGGAAGAGCTCCGCCGGGCGCCCGACCCCGCGGGGCTCGACGACCCCCGTCCCCTCGACCAGGCCTCCCTTCTCGACCAGACGGCGGAAGTTCTGCTTGTGGAGCCGCGCCCCGGCGAGGGCCTCGACCACCCGCTGCAGGCGCAGCAGTGTGAAGGTGGGCGGCACGAGCTCGAAGATCACCGGCCGGTACTTGAGCTTGCCGCGCAGGCGGCCGAGCGCCGTGGCCATGAGTCGCCGGTGGTCGAGGGCCATCGCCTCGCCCATCTTCTCCGTCGCCGCACGCGTCGCGCCGCGCCGGTCGCGCCCGGCCTCGGATACGAGACCGGCCTCGTAGAGCAGCTCGTAGCGTTCAAGCACCCGCTCAGCGTCGAACGCCGCCCCTCGGAAGCCGAACGTGATGTCCGCCCGTTCGGTTCGAGCGCGTCGGGCCTTCGCGTCGGCCGCCTGCCGGGCCCAGCGCGCCAGGGCCGGCGCGACCACATCGTCGATGAGCGCCGGGCGGCCCGCGCGTCCGTCCTCCCAGGGCAGGAACTCGTAGAATCCCCGCCACCGCGCCCGGCCGGCACCGGAGACCCGTCCCTCCCGCACCAGGGCCAGGTAGGCGATGGAGATGACTCGCGGCCCCCCCGCGCGCTCCCGGGGATCGCGGTGCCGATCGCCAAAAGTGTACAGCTGCTCGGCGTAGCCGAGCTCCAGGCCCGTCTGCTCGCGGACCCAGTCCCTCAGGCCCAGCTCGAGCGTGCGATGTCCCGCGGGGTCCAGGGGACCAAAGGGCAGCGCCGGCCTGTCCGCCCCCGGCACCCCGAGACCGTGCTCGGCCCTTTCCACGGTCAGCAGGCGAGGGGTCTCGTCCGTCACCGCGACGATCACCGCGTTGAGGCCCACGACGAGAGAGGGGGACATTCAGGCGTCCTTGCGAAAGGTCTCCAGCGCCTCCGTCACGGTCGGGTAGATCTCGAACACCTCCGCCATCCCGGTCAGCTCCAGAAGCCGGAAGACCGGCCCGTGAACCGCCGCGACCTTGGCCTGGCCGCCGACGTTCTGCAGACTCTTCTGCAGCCGCACCAGAACGCCGACACCCGCGCTCGAGATGTAGCCCAGACGGGAGCAGTCGATCACCAGCTTGCGGATGCCGGTCTCGACCAGGCGCGTCAGGTCGGCGACGACCTCCTCGGCGTTGGACGCGTCGATCCCCCCGTCGGCCTTGAGAATCAGCACGTCCCGCTGGACGTCGTGGTAGTAGAAGTCCACGCCTCCTCCCTTGGTTCCGGCCACCCGAGCGCCCTGGGGGACGCTACTGGCGCACCCGGGGCATGTCAAGATGCCGGCAACGCCACCCCGGGATGCGCGTCTCGCGTCAAGGCTCCTGGTCGCGGCGGCGCGGCATAATGGGCTCGACATGTCCTCGTCCGCAGACTTGGAGAAGGCCGCGGCCGCGATTCGAGAGGCCGAGGCGCTGCTGATCGGCGCCGGGGCGGGCATGGGCGTGGACTCGGGGCTTCCCGACTTCCGGGGCAACGAGGGCTTCTGGAAGGCCTATCCGCCGTTCGCGGAGAGGGGCCTCTCCTTCGTCGACCTGGCCAGCCCGGAGTGGTTCGAGGCCGACCCGCCGCTCGCCTGGGGCTTCTACGGGCACCGGCTCGGCCTGTACCGGAGCACGGAGCCCCACGACGGCTTCGAGCTGCTCGTCCGCTGGTCGACCAGGATGGCCCACGGGTCGTTCGTCTTCACGTCGAACGTGGACGGGCAGTTCCAGAGGGCCGGGTTCCCACCCGACCGAGTCGTGGAATGCCACGGATCGATCCACCATCTCCAGTGCAGCGTCCCGTGCTCGGAGGCGATCTGGGAGAACGACGACTCGGTGAGTGTGGACGAGCGGACCTTCCGCGCCGACCCGCCCCTGCCGGCATGCCCGGACTGTGGAGGTGTCGCCCGGCCCAACATCCTGATGTTCGGTGACGGCGGCTGGCTCCCCCACCGGACCCACCGACAGCTTCGGGCCCTCGAGTCGTGGCTCTCACCACTTCAAGGTCGTCGCGTCGCGGTCGTGGAGCTCGGCGCCGGGCGCTCCGTACCCACCGTCCGCTTCAAGTGCGAGGGCACGGCGAGCCTGCTGGACGCCCCGTTGATCCGCATCAACCCCCGGGAGCCCCAGGGGCCGACCGGCACGCTGAGCTTCGCCGAGGGTGCGCTCGCGGTGCTGCGTCGTCTCGACGCTCTCCTCGACTGAGAGAGAATCGCGCGGGGTGCGCTTTTCTAGTTGACAGGATCGCCTTGGATGCCTAGCTTCTGGGACGCTGTGTTGAACGGAGTGGAGATCGCAATGACGAGTTCATTCAACGCGACGCGGAAGTCTGCGCACCCGCAGTGCCCACGCGACCTTCGTGTGTCCGGCATCCGCAAGGAGGGGTCTGCGCCCTAGAGACGGCCTGAACTCATTTCGTATTCGAGGCCTTCCGGGCAGCAAACCCGGAGGGCCTTTTTGTTTGTCTGATGATCGGCAGCGCCGATCGAAGAGGAGGAGTGCGTGCGCCCGAGCCCCTGTAGCCCAACTCGGTAGAGGCCGCCGGCTCAGACCCGGCGCGTTGCAGGTTCGACCCCTGCCGGGGGCACCAATCGGTGCGCATCAACGAAGCCGCTGTCTCCCGGGCCGGCGGCGCACCCGCCCCGCACGGCGGTCAGCAGGGTGCGTTCCGTGCACGGGTTCTAACGAAGGGAGGTGTCGGCACCACCAGCTGGTCACGCTGGGTTAGCTCAGTGGGCAAGAGCACCGACTGAAAGTCGGAGGTCGCAGGTTCGAATCCTGCACACAACTTGTCGTACCCGTCGTACGCCTTCGGGGGGCGTGCGCCGGTCCGCCGGTCCGGCCGCGGCGCCCGCATGGGCCGGGGCCAGACGGCACCGAACGGTGTCCTGCAGCCCGCGGATACCGGCCGGCCTCAGAGGTCCCGAGCGCCCCGGCGCCCGAGACGCCTCGGACGAGCGCCCGCCCCTGGGCTCGCCGGGCTCTCGGGCGCCGGTGGCGGAGGAACGCGGAGGGCCGGCCTCAAGCGAGGCTCCACACTCGAAGGTGTGGCGGGTCGGACGGGACGCTCTCCGGAGGTTCTTACCCCGGTCTCATCTGTCGTTGTCGGTAGTCGGGCAGGTGTCGTTGCCGGTCGTAGAAAGGAAGGTGCCCCGTGTGGGCCATCGTTCGTCGGATCAAGGTTCGGGAGTACGAGCGTGGTCTCGTCTTCCGGGAAAACGCGTTCGAGGGCGTGCTGCGCCCGGGCGTCCACTGGCGGTGGGACCCGCTCCTGCGCCTGCGGATCGACATCCTGTCGATCCGGGACGCCTGGATCGATCACGCCGAGCTCGACGTCATCGCGCGGTCGCGCGCGCTGCGGGCCGAGGCACGCATCGTGGACCTGAAGGACCACGAGCGGGCCATCGTCCGCATCGACGGCCGTCTCGAGGCGGTCCTCAAGCCGGGTCTGTACGCCCTGTGGACCGTCTTTTATGCGGTCGAGGTCGAGATCGTCGACGCCCGTGGAGCTCTCTTCGAGCGCGCCGACCTCGCGACCATTCTGGTCGCGCGGGGAGCGCCGGTGCTGCTCGAGGCGGTCGAGGTCGAGGCGGGTCAGGTCGGCCTGCTCTTCCGCAACGGGCGCCACGAGGCGACGCTCGCCGCCGGGGTCTACGGGCTCTGGAAGGGCGTCGCCCGGGCGAAGGTCGTCACCGTCGAGCGGCGAGAGCAGGTGCTCGACGTGGCCGGCCAGGAGATCATGACCGCGGACAAGGTCACGCTGCGGCTCAACGCCGTCCTGACCTTCAAGGTTGCCGATCCCCTGGTCGCGGTGACGTCCGTCGAGGACTACCGTCAGGCCCTCTACCGTGAGGCGCAGCTGGTGCTGCGCGCCGGCATCGGCGCGCGGGAGCTGGACGCGCTCCTCGGCGAGAAGGACGCGGTGGCCCGCGAGCTCGACGAGGCGCTCCGCGCACGCGTGGCCGCGATCGGACTCGAGGTGGTCTCGCTGGGTATCCGGGACGTCATCCTGCCGGGCGAGATGAAGGAGCTGATGAACAAGGTCACCGAGGCCCGCAAGGCTGCGGAGGCGTCGCTCATCACTCGCCGCGAGGAGACCGCGGCCATGCGCTCGCAGGCCAACACCGCGAAGATTCTCGAGACCAACCCGACGCTCATGCGCCTGCGTGAGCTCGAGGTCCTCGAGAAGGTCGCGGGCAAGGCCAGGCTGTCGGTCGTGCTCGGCGAGGGCGGTCTCGCCGAGCGGGTCGTGAAGCTGCTGTGAAGACGGACCCCGGGGGACGCACCGCCCGCGTCCCCCGGCTTTGGTGTCAGAATGGCGCCGATGGCGTGGGAGAAGGAGATCGAGGTCTGCCGGCGGGTTTCCCGCAAGGCCGGCAAGCTCGCCCTCGAGCACGCGCGCCGCGGGGTGGAGCGGGAGGACAAGCTGGACGACTCGCCGGTCACGGAGGCCGACCGTGCCTGCGAGCAGCTGATCATCTCCGAGCTCGGTCTGACCTTCCCGGAGGACGGGTTCCTCGGCGAGGAGGGTGCCAACGACCCTGGGTGGAGCGGCCGGCGCTGGATCATCGACCCGATCGACGGAACCCGCGACTTCCTGAGGGGCCTCCCGACCTGGAGCAACCTGATCGCCCTCGAGGCGGACGGCGAGGTGGTCCTCGGCGTCTGCAACCTGGCGGCCCAGGGGGAGCTCTACTGGGCGGTCAAGGGCGAGGGCGCGTGGATGAACAAGACGCCCGTCCGCGTCTCGACCATCCACCGGCGCGACCGAGCCGTCCTCGCCCTCACCGCGTTCCCCGACCTTGGCGCCACCTCGCTCGCCGACAAGATGATCGAGTACATGGCCCGCTACTGGGCGGTGCGGAGCATGGGCGGCTGCCAGGATGCAGTCCTCGTCATCTCGGGACGGGCGGAGGCCTGGATCGAGCTCCATGCCCACGCCTGGGACATCGCCCCCTTCGTGATCCTGGCGGAGGAGGCGGGTTGTCGCTTCTTCAACTTCGACGGAGGCCGCTCCATCCACGGCGGCAACGCCGTCATCTGCGCTCCGTTTCTGGAACAGGAGCTGAGGGAGCTGGTCGGGGGGAGCTAGAACGCAAACCCGAGCCGGATGTAGGCCGCCAGGCGCCCCTCGCTCTCGGCCATCGCGATCGAGAAGGTGTTCTTCCGGTTCAGGTAGGAGATCCAGACTCCCCCACCGTAGCCCGGGTGCCACTTGTCCGAGTCCTCGCCCTCAAGGAAGACCCGCCCGACGTCGGCGAGGGCGAACAGGCCCACCTCGGCGGGCAGGACCAGCGTCATCCGGCCGAGCCGCGTCCGGATCTCCGCGTTGCCGTAGACGGACGCATCACCCGCATAGCGGTTCTGGAGGAGACCGCGGACGGTCTGGGAGCCGCCGAAGAACCCCCCTCCTCCGATGAAGGCGGCCTCGTGGAAGGGGTACCGGCCCCAGTTCTGCTGCCCGCCGACCCTCACCGCGAGCGTCGTCTCGAACCGCCCCGGCGCGGTCAGGAATCCGGAGACGTCTCCGTAGACCTGCCCGAAGGTCTCCTCGACGTCCCACCAACTGGGATAGACGGCCCCGGTGGCTCTCAGATGGAGGCCGCTGGTCGCCGCCGCCTCGTTGTCCCTCGTGTCGAGCTCGAGACGCAGGGCACCGCCGATCTGGCCGAACGTGTCGGCCCCGTAGGGCTCCAGCTCGCCGATCAACCGTCCGTCTTCGTGCTCGGTGGTGGCGTACTTGGCCAGCGGGGCGAGCGTCGCCTCGAGCCCCCCCCGCAGCGGGAAGGTGTAGGAGGGGGCAATAAGGTACTGTGTCTGCTCCACCTTGTAGAAATCGTCCGGCTGGTCGTCGCTCGTCTCGTTTCCGAGCCCGTGAAGACGCAGCAGCTCGAGACCGGAGGCGAAGGCCCGGAGGCTGAGATAGGCCTCCGAGTTCTCGCGTCGCCACTCCCCGCGATAGTCGAAGCGGGCGGCCTTGGCCCGGAACGCGTAGCCGCCCCGAACCACGTGTCGGCTCGAGTAGGGGTTCTTGCGGAAGCCGTAGCGCTTCCAGTCGATCCCGGTGCCGAGGAAGAGCCCGTAGTCCGCGCTCCAGCCCGAGTAGGGCACGCTCAGGGTCTGGTGTCCCCAGTCGCGGGGCGGCAGCCACGGGACGTGGGCCACCGGGATCGGGGCCTCGTAGGGCCGGGTGTCGAGCTTCGTGCCGGGTCCCTTGCGCACGTCGGTCGCCTTCGAGGCGTCGTAGAGGCGGGTCCCACCGCCCTGCGAGTCGTCGAGGACATCCTGCCCGTCGCCCGCCACCACTCGCAGGCCGATCGAGCCTCCCGCGCCGCCCTGCACCGTCAGGTGGTCGTCGCCGCCGTGGAGGAAGACGCGCACCTCGTTGGTCTCGTCGGGGTGGAACCGGCGAGAGTAGAAGGGCTCTCCCACTGGTGACCCGTCGGCGCCGGCCGCGGACAGCTTCACGTCGACGTCGCCGTCCGGGAGTCGGCGGATCTCGGCCGCTTCGGCCTCGTCGGTCCCGTGGACGTCGACCTTCCCGGCCAAGAGCTCGTAGTACTTGCGCGCGGCCTGCGGCAGCGTCTCCCGTCGCTGCTGGAGGGCCTCGGTGAGACGCTCACCGTCCATCGCGAAGTACTCGGGGGGCATCCGCCGCGCCGCCCGCTCGATCACGTCATCGGTGAGCCGCCGTTGAAGATCCCGAGCCGTCCGCTCCCAGTCCGGCCACTCGAGTCCGGTCAGGAGGACCCGATCCTGCTCCCAGCCGTTCCAGGTGAGCCCCAGGATGCTCGGATAGTCGGGGCCAAAGACCACGAAGCGGGGTTGTCGCGGGCGCGCCAGTGCCAGCACGATGCCCTCGTAGCGGCTGAAGGCCTGGTCGCGGTCTTCGGGAATCGGCTGCCAGGCGTCGTGGCCCGGCATCTTCGCCCAGCGCCATTGCTTGCGGTGACGGTCCCAGTCCCCGATGAAGACGTCGAAGAGCCGCGCCCGCAAGAAGGCCTCATGGTCGACACGGTCGGAGGTGCCGGCCCGGAGCCGGGCGTAGAGCTCGAGGTGATCCAGGATCTCCGTTGCCCCCTCGAAGCCGGGGTTCGTCTGGGACACCGGCTGCGGGTAGACGGCGATCGTGCCGAGCGTGCCGGCGAAGTCCTCCCGGAACTCTCCCAGCGCGGGATCGTCCCCGAGGACGACGAGGCGGGTCGCCACGACCGGCACGCCGGCCGCACGGGACAGCACCTCCGCGATGAGCGACCCCGCGGGGTGCGAGGCCGCGATCTGGTCCTGGACGAACTCGTCCACCACGGTGCCCCGCAGATCCTCGGGCAGGATGGAGGACGGGTCTTTGTCCACCGCCCGGAACGTATAGTCGCGCCCGTCCGCCCCCTTCAGGGCAAGCCCAAGGGACTGCTGCCCCCCCACCCTCATGACCGGCGTCAGCCCACCGGCGAAGGAGCCCATGTCGAGAACTTCGACCTCGATCGGCGCGGTCCACAAAGCACGGTAGTCGCTGCCGACCAGGAAGCGCTTGATGGCGCCCGCCCCGTAGCGCTCGCCAGCGATCGCGCTGCGGGTGGTCGGATCCGCGGAAGAGCCGGCATTCTCCTGCCCGAGGGCCGCGGAAGCCACGAGGAGCAGGGACAACCCGGCGAGCGCCGATCGAGACGGCCCAGTACGCTGATTCACGGTCTCTCCTGGGGGCGGATCGCACCGCCGAGGGGCCGATTCTATCGAAGGAGCGGCCAAAGAGCTAGAATCCGGGGTCTCGGAAGGGACGCGCGATGCCGGAGCTCCCCGACCTGCTGTACATCCTGGCCCGCCTGCGCGAGCGGCTGCTGGGCCGGGAGGTGACGGCGGAGCGCGTGCGCGAGCCCGTCGTCCTCCGGTGCACCGTACGAGGCAACCTCTCACTCCTCCTCGGTCGGACGCTGGCCGAGGTCTTCCGCAAGTCCCATTTCCTCGTGTTCCGCTTCGAGGGCCTCGACCTGGCGGTGAACCCCATGTTGGCCGGGCGTTTCCGCCTGACCGAGCCGGGCGGGCGTGACGAGAGGACCTTGGGCTTCGCCCTCGGGTTCGGGAACGTGGAGATGCGCTACCTGGACGACAAGAAGATGGGCAAGGCCTACCTGATCGCTACCGACGACTGGAAGGCCATTCCGGGCCTGCAGACGGGAGGGGTGGACATCCTCTCGCCCGAGTTCACCCGCGAGCGGTTCGTGAGCCTCCTGAAGCACCGACGCGACCAGGTGCGGGTCTTTCTCCTCGACAAGAGGGTCCTCGACAGCCTCGGCAACGCCTACGCCGACGAGGTGCTCTTCGAGGCCGGCATTCACCCCAAGACCTTCTGCCGCTCGATCTCGCACGACGACGGCGTGCGGCTCCACGAGGCGATCGTCAAGGTCATGAGCGAGGCCGTCGCCGAGGTCGAGGATCGGGCCGAGCCGATCGACGTCAAGGTCCGCGACTTCCTCAAGGTCCGCCGGAAGGAGACGTGCCCGCGCTGCGGGGCGAGGATCCGCACCGCGGGGGTCCGGGGCATGGACGCCTGGTTCTGCCCACGCTGCCAGCCGGCGTCGCGACCGGGGCTTGTTGACTGGACGCGCGCCGGCAAGTGAGTGGATAATTGGGAGTTGGCGGACAGCCGGTCAGCACGGCCGGTGGTTCCCAAGGAGCGTGAATGGCCAAGGATGATCTGATCGAGCTACAGGGAGTCGTGACGGACGTCCTCGCTGGCGGCAACTACAAGATCCGCATCAGCGAGAACCATGAGGTGTTGGGCCGTCTGAACGGCAAGATGCGCCAGTTCCGTATCCGCGTGATCGAGGGCGACCGAGTCACCGTCGGTGTGTCCCCCTACGACCTGAAGCGCGGCCTCATCACCTACCGCGCCAAGTAGGTCCCTGAACCCCCTCCGCGCCGTCCTCTTCGACGTCGACCACACCCTTCTCGACTACGAACGGGCCGAGCGCATCGCCCTGAAGGGGGCGCTACTCGCGCTGGGATTGCCGTACACCCCCGCGACCCTCGCCGCCTACCGTCGGATCAACGAGGAGCTGTGGGCTGCCTATCGCCGGGGCGAGACCTCCCAGCCCGAGCTCGCCCGCGAGCGATTCCGCCGGCTTCTCCGGGAGATCGGGGCCTCCTCCCGGCGGGCCCGGCGACTCGGCGAGACCTACCTCGACCACCTCTCCCGCCGGGGTGACCGGCTGCCCGGCTGCCGGCCCGTCCTCCAGAAGCTTCGGAAGCTCTATCGGCTCGGCGTCGTGACGAACGGGATCGACCGTGTGCAGCGCTCGCGGCTCGCCATCGCCGGTCTCGAGGCGTTCTTCGAGGTCGTGGTGACCTCGCAGGGGTGCGGCTTCGCCAAGCCCGATCCCCGCATCCTTCACGTGGCCCTCGAAGCGCTCGGGGTCTCGCCGAGGCGCGCCCTCTACGTGGGCGACGACCCGGCGACCGACGGCGGCGCCGCCCGCGCGGCCGGGGTGCGGTTCTGCTGGGTCGACGACGGACGCTCGGTCCGGGGCCGCCGCCCCCGCTGCCGGGTCGAGAGCCTGCCCGAGCTGATCGTCCGTCTGCGGCCGGCGGCGGCCCGCAGCCTATAATCACAACCTCGCTTCTCACGGAGGCCTCGAAACGGATTCTCCCGTCTCCATCCCGCGTCGGGCCGCCGCGTCGCTGGTCTTCCTGCGCGCGGAGATCCCGGCCACACACCCGTCGGCGGCGGTTCTCGGCGAGGAGCGGATGGGGGCCGGGGTCGCGGTGAGCCCCAACCGCGTCCTCACCGTTCACTACCTCGTGCTTGGGGCCTCACAGGTGGAGGTGAGCGCGATCGACGGTCGCGCCAATCCGACGGAGTCGATTGCCGTCGATCACCAGACCGGGCTGGCCCTGCTCTCTCTCGAGCGACCCGAACTGCAGCCGGCGACG
>JAJDNV010000040.1 GCA_022340545.1 Acidobacteriota bacterium
GTCCTGGGCGCCTCCACCAACGTGGCCTCGGCGTTGCTGATCGATCCCACCATCGCCCCGAAGATCCGCGTCCACTTCCTGGGAACGGGCTACGACCAGGCGCGGGGAGCCTGGCATCGGCTCGACTTCAATGTCATGAACGACCCGCGGGCCCTCCACGTCATGCTCGAGGCCGAGGGCCTCGAGCTCCACATCATGCCGGTCACCGTGTCCGGCGCCATGCGGTTCGAGATCAAGGAGGTGCGAGAACGATTCCGCGGACGGGCGCCGCTCCTCGACTTCCTGGTGGATCGCTGGGAGCAGCACGTCGACGCGGGGCGGCTGGAGCGCACGATCTGGGACCTGTCGGTTATTGAGGCCCTCATCCACCCCGAGCTGGCCACCGAGACGGAGGTGCAGACACCTCCCGAGAACACCCCGCGCAATGTGTGGATGTACTCGAGCATCGACGCGGCGGCGATGAAGGCCGACTTCTTCGCCGCGGTCGAGGCGTACTTCGAGTAGCTATCACGCGGCTGGCCCGAAGTATTCATTGACCCCCCACCCTGGACCACTCCGGGAACGCCGCTTTGGCCGACGTTCCCGGAGTATTCCGTTCTGTCCTCAGGGAGGCGTCAAACCGGAGGCGACGCTGGCGCGTCGCGGCGTGGCCGCGGGTGGACGCTCGTCTCGCAAGCTCGACATCGCGTACCCGCGGCACCGGAATCGTCGGGCCGTGCGGCGATTCCGGCGCTAGTCAGGCGTTGGGGTCCATCGTGCCCGAGAAGTAGGCGTCGTAGGCGCTCAGGTCGAAGTGCCCATGGCCCGAGAAGTTGAAGAGGATGACGGGGGACGTGCCCTCCTCCTTGGCCCTCTCGGCGTGACGCACCACGCTGTGGACGGCGTGGGCCGTCTCGGGAGCGGGGATCGTCCCCTCGGACTGCGCGAACTTGACCGCGCTCTCGAAGACCTCGCCCTGGAAATAGGCCTCGGCCTCGATGAGGCCCTCGTTCAGGAGGTGGCTCACGAGCGGGGCGGAGCCGTGGTAGCGCAGACCGCCCGCATGCACGGGGGGCGGGACGAACCCATGGCCGAGCGTGTGCATCATCATCAAGGGCGTCGTTCCCGCGGTGTCGCCGAAGTCGTACTCACGCGGCCCCTTGGTCAGCGTGGGGCAGGCCCCGGGCTCGGCCGCGATCACCCGGAGGTCCTTCTTTCCCTTGATCTTGTCCCGCAGGAAGGGCAGGGCGATCCCGCCGAAGTTGCTCCCACCTCCATGGCACCCGATGAGGATGTCGGGGTAGTCCCCGGCGATCTCCATCTGCTTCTTCGCCTCCTGGCCGATCACCGTCTGGTGCAGGAGCACGTGGTTGAGGACGCTGCCCAACGAATACTTGGTGTCGTCGCGACCGACCGCGTCCTCGATGGCCTCCGAGATGGCAATCCCCAGGCTCCCGGGGGAGTCGGGGTCCTTCTCCAGAATGGCCCGCCCCGCCTTCGTGAGCTTCGACGGGCTGGGGACGATGTCGGCCCCGTAGGTCTTCATCATCACCCGCCGGTAGGGCTTCTGGTCGTAGCTGATCCGGACCATGTAGACCATGCACTCGAGGCCCATGAGCTGGCAGGCGCAGGCGAGGGCGCTGCCCCATTGGCCAGCCCCCGTCTCGGTGGCCAGGCGCTTCACCCCCTCCTGCTTGTTCGCCCAGGCCTGCATGAGGGCGGTGTTGAGCTTGTGGCTCCCGACCGGGCTGACGTGCTCGGACTTGTAGTAGATCTTCGCCGGGGTGTCGAGCATCTCCTCGAAATGCCGCGCCCTGTACAGCGGGCTCGGTCGGTAGAGGCGGTAGATGTCGCGCACCTCGTCGGGGATCTCGATCATCGGCTCCTGCGAGACCTCCTGCTTGATGAGCTCCATCGGGAAGATGGGAGCCAGGTCCTCGGGACCAATGGGCTTCTTCGTGCCCGGATGGAGCGGCGGTTCCATGGGGGTCGGGAGGTCCGGCGCGATGTTGTAGTAGTGCGTCGGGATGTCGCTTTCGGAGAGCATGATCTTCTTGTCGGTGGTCATGGGCCTGGCTCCTTCGTTTCGTCAAGGGCGGAGCGCAGTCTGCGCGCTCGGAAGGTCCCCGGAGTCCGTCGCCGGAGGGACCGTGGGGCCCGCAGCGGGACGGTTGCCGGTCACGAAGCCGGAAGCGTAGCATGCCGACGTCAGCCTGTCTCTGGATCGCGAGGTGACCCGTGCACTACCTGCTCCTGTACGACTACGTCGAGAACGCCGTGGAGCGCCGCGCTCCGTTCCGCGAGGAGCACGTCAGGCTGGCCCGGGAGGCGGAGGAGCGCGGCGAGCTGGTCATGGCCGGGGCGTACGCAGACCCGGTAGACGGGGCGGTCTTCGTCTTCCGTGCCGAAGGCCCGTCGGCCGCGGAGGGCTTCGTCCGCCGCGACCCCTACGTCGCCAACGGCATCGTGACCCGATGGCGCATCCGGCCCTGGACGGTCGTCATCGGAGCCTGACGAGACCCGCGCCCCCGGGCCGCCTGCTCAGGGCTCCAGGGGGATCGCCAGCTGATCGGGGACGGGCTCCACCGTCTTCTTGTGGGCTTCCACGTGCTCGGCGATCTGGTCGATCACCTCGGGGTGGCGGGCCGCCACGTCGTACTTCTCGGACGGGTCCTCCTCCAGGTTGAAGAGCAGCGGGGGGTCACGGGGGACGGGGTTCTCGCCCCGATAGTTGGTGAAGGTGGTCCAGTGGGCCTTGAAGGGGCCCACCCGCGCGGCAAAGATCTCCACCCCCTGGTAGTACATCATCTCGTTGCGGGGGCTCTCGCCCTCGCCACGGAGGACCGGGCTGAGGTCGTAGCCGTCGAGTGCCCGGTCGCTCGGGGGCTCGACGCCGGCCAGCGCGCAGAAGGTCGGAAGCAGGTCCAGGGTCGACCCCATCCCGCGCACGACCCCCGGGCTCACGATCCCCGGACCCCACACGACCGTCGGCTCCCGCTGGCCCCCCTCCCAGGTCTCGCCCTTGCCGCCCCGCAGGGGCCCCGCGGTGCCCCCGTGGGTGTCGAAGACGAGCCAGGGCCCGTTGTCGGACGTGAAGACGACCAGGGTCCGCTCCTCCAGACCGAGCTCCTTCAGCGTCGCGACGATCTGCCCCACGCTCCAGTCGACCTCCTCGATGGCGTCCGCGTAGCGCGACGCGTTGCGGCCGTCGAAGTCCTTCGAGGCAAACAGCGGGATGTGCACCATCGAGTGGGCGAGATAGACGAAGAAGGGGTGGTCGCGGTTCGCCCGGATGAACTCGATGGCCCTCTCGGTGTAGCGTCGCGTGATCGTGTACTGGTCGGCCGGGCGCTCGATCTCCTCTTCGTCGTGGAGGATCGGCACGTTGTAGTCGGCGGGGTCGGCCTGCCAGCGCGCGTTCGCCCGGGCCTCGGCACGGTAGTCGGGCGAACCCGGAACCTTGTCCATGTCGTTGGAGTAGGGAATGCCCCAGTAGGTCGCGAAGCCCTGGCGGGTGGGGAGGTACTGCGGCAGGTGGCCGAGGTGCCACTTGCCGAAGGCCCCGGAGATGTAGCCGGCGTCGGCGAGGGCCTCGGCAATCGTGATCTCGTCAGCGGGCAGACCACCCCCGGAGTCAGGGAAGAGCACGCCGCGCACGGAGCTCGTCATGCCGCTGCGGATGGGGTAGCGGCCGGTGAGCAGTGCCGCCCGGCTGGGAGTGCAGACGTTGGCCGCGACGTAGAACTGGGTCCACTTCTGCCCCTCGGCCGCCAGCTGGTCGAGGTTCGGGGTTCGGAACACGGGATGCCCAAACGTGCCCAGGTCGCCGTAGCCCAGGTCGTCGGCAAAGACGACCACGAAGTTGGGTTTCTCGGGCGCCGCCACCGGCGGCTCGGCCGTCGTGCACCCGCCCAGGATCAGAAGGGCCGCGAGAACGACCCCAGGAACTCTGATGCCCTGACTCATGACGCCTCTCCTCTCCGGCCCGTGGCCGGGAGGATCATATACGCACCATCCGGGTGCCACGCCATCGCTCGTGCGCCCGCGCCCGCGAGGGACCGGGCTCGGGACCGCGCGGTCAGGGCTGGCGCAGGGGAGCGGCCCCGAACCCGGGCCAGATGCGGGCGACCCCGAAGCCGGCGCGGACGGCGATCCAGACCCCGGTGACCAGCCACACCTGCGTGAGGTCGAAGGTGGAGCTGCGCTCGAGGACCACGAGGAGCAGGCCCCCGGTCGCGGTGGCGGTGCTCACCGCGTTGCGGAGGAAGCGGTAGTCGCTGGTGCCCCAGTGGATGCCGTCGGTGACGAAGGAGAGGGAGTTGAGCGGCTGAAAGAGTGCCGCCATCCGCCAGGCCCCCAGGAAGGCCATCCGCGCGCCCTCGGGCACGAGCAGCCCCGTCACGGGTCCGGTGCCGAGCAGCATGCCCGCCGCCAGCACCGCCCCTGTGCCCAGGCCCCAGAGGCACGCGATCCCGGCCACCCGGCGCGCCAGCCGGCGCTGCCCCGTGGCCAGGAAGAAGCCCACCAGGCTCTGGGCCGCCACCCCGTAGGCGTCGAGCAGGAACGCGGTGAACACCCAGGACTGACGCACCGCCTGGTGGGCGGCACCGGCCTCCACGCCGAGGCGGTTCGCCGCCCGCGTGGCCAGGGCCAGGAACAGCAGCAGCGCGCCCGTGCGCAGGAACAGGTCCAGGCCGATGGAGAACAGGCGGCCCGCATCGCGCCAGATCCGCTCGCTCGTCAGCCCGGTGTGCCGGCTCACGGCCAGGACGGCCAGGGCGGCTCCCAGCCACTGGCTGACGCTGGAGGCCCACCCCGCGCCGACGAGCTCCAGGCGCGGGAAGGGACCCGGCCCGAAGATCAGCAGGGGATCGAGGATCAGATTGAGGGCGTTGACCACGAGAGCAATCACGAGGGGTGTGCGCATGTCCTGGCGGCCGCGCAGGGCCCCCGCGGCCGCCACGGTCAGCAGCACCGCGGGCGCCCCGATGAGGCGCACTCGAAGGTAGCCGGTCCCGTTGGCAACGCCCGCGTCGTCCAGTCCCATCAGCCGCACGGCCGCCGGCGCCAGGGGCCAGGCCACCAGGGCGAGCGTCACGCCGAGCAGGGCCCCCAGCACCAGGGCCAGGCTGGCGACCCGCCGGCCCTCCTGCTCCCGGCCCGCCCCGTGGGACCGGGCCAGCTCGGTCTGGGTTCCGATGCTGAGGAAGTTGAAGACCCAGAGCACGCTCGACAGCAGCGTCGTGGCCACGCCAAGGGCGGCGAGGGGGGCCGGGCCGAGGCGGGCCACGAAGGCGGTGTCGACGAGGGCGGTCAGGGGCTCGGCAGCTAGAGAAACCATCACCGGTGCCGAGAGGGCGAGCAGCGTCCGGTGCGGGTGCGTGACAAAAGGGTGGGTCACTCCGGCGAATCGTACCCGACCTCCGATCCCTCCCCCCGGCGACGCGCCATCGCTTAGAATCCCGATCACTCGGTCGGGCGGGCCCGGCCCGGCCAGAGACTGGACAGACGGGATGAGCTCAGAGAACCGGGTGGCCATGGTGACGGGGGCCGGCTCCGGCGTCGGTCGGGCGGCCACCCTCGCCCTCCTGGGGGAGGGCTATCGCGTCGTCCTCGCCGGTCGTCGGCGGGAGAAGCTCGAACAGACCGTCGGCGGGGCCGGAGAGGCCGGCTCGCACACCCTCGTTGTGCCGACGGACGTGACCGACCCCGCCGCGGTCGGGACGCTGTTCGACCGGACGCGAGGGGCCTTCGGGCGCCTCGACGTCCTCTTCAACAACGCCGGCGTGGGAGTGCCCCCGGTGCCGATCGAGGACCTCGAGTACGACCAGTGGAAGCACGTGGTCGACGTCAACCTCAACGGCATGTTTCTATGCGCGCAGGCAGCGGTCCGGCTCATGAAGAGCCAGGATCCTCGAGGCGGCCGCATCATCAACAACGGCTCGATCTCGGCCCAGAGCCCCAGGCCCCATTCCACGCCCTACACCGCGACCAAGCACGCGGTCACCGGCCTCACGAAGTGCCTCGCCCTCGACGGCCGGCCCTTCGACATCGCCTGCGGCCAGATCGACATCGGCAACGCCGGGACAGAGATGACGGCGGGCATGGCCAAGGGCGTGCCCCAGGCCGACGGCTCGATTGCCACCGAGCCGATCATGGACGTCGCCCACGTCGGCCGCGCCGTGGTCTACATGGCAAACCTGCCTCTGGACGCAAACGTCCCGTTCATCACCGTGATGGCGACGAAGATGCCCTACGTGGGGAGGGGCTAGCAGCTCCTACTGCCAGCGGAACACCTTCAGGGCGAGGGCGAAGGTCACGACGCCCCAGAGCACGAGGATCGCCAGCTCCGGCAGCAACGGGGCGGGGCCGGCGCCCTCGAGCATGACCGCCCGCAGCGCGTCGTTGAGCGCGGTCAGCGGCAAGGCCTGGATGAAGGGCTGCGCCGCCGCCGGGAAGCGGTCGGTCGAGAAGAAGATGCCTGAGCCGATCCACATCGGGACCATGACGAAGTTCATGATGCCCGACACGCCCTCGATGGTCCGAGGTCGGGCGGCGGTGAGCAACCCGAGGCCGCTGAAGGTCAGCGCACCCAGGAGCGACACGAGCGCGAGCAGCAGCCAGGAGCCCCGCACGGGCACGTCGAGAAACAGCCAGGCGAAGAGCAGAAGCGCCCCGGCCTCGGGCACGAGGAAGATCAAGCGCGAGAGGAGCTGCGCGGCGAGCAGATGGCTGCGACGCACCGGGGCGGCCACGAAGCGCTTCAGCAGGTTGCCGTTGCGGGCGACGACCAGGGAGAAGCCGATGCCCCACATGCCGGTCCCCATCAGGTTCATTCCCAGGAGGCCGGGCACCAGGAAGTCCACGTAGCGGGCCCCGGGCTCGGTCACCTCGGACCGGGCTGCCTCGAACACGTCGTTTCGTCCCGCCGCGCGTTGCAGTGCCGCGTCCACCGCAAGCCGGGCCGCCCGGCTCTCGGGCTGGACCGGATCGAAGGTGTACTCGGGCACCGGGTCGTCCGAGACCACGAGCACCACGCCCCCGCGCCGGAGCGCCTGCTGCGCCTCCTTCTCCGAGAGCAGCCTCGGGTCGAGCTCCGGATCTTCGGAAAGCGCCGAGAGCCGTGACTTGGCCTCCGTCCCCGCGACGATGGCCACCGGGAGCGGCTCCGGAGGTCGGCTGCGGAATGCGAGGCCCAGGACGCCGGCGAGAAGGATCGGGAAGACGAACACCCAGAAGAGCGCCTCGGGCTCGCGCACGAGCTCGCGCACGCGTGCGAGTGTCAGCTCCACGAGGGGGGGGCGAACTCCGGGATTACTCATCCCGCAGGCTCCGCCCGGTCAGACTGAGGAACACATCCTCGAGGGTGGCGTGGTGTGTCGTGAGGTGCGACGGCTCCAGCCCCCGTGCCGTCAACGCGGTCAGGAGTGCCGGGACCGCACGGTGCACCTGGCGCACAGTGAGGCGCCAGGCCGCCCCGTCGCGGGACACACCCTCGACGGTCGGCAGCCCCCGGAGTGCGCCCTCGTCGAGATCGTCCTCCGTCTCGACCGCGAACTCCACGACGTGCTCCGCAACCAGGGAGGCGACGAGGCCCCTTGGCGTTCCCAGCGCGATCACGTGCCCGTGGTCCACGACGGCGACGCGGTCGCACAGGCGCGCCGCTTCCTCCATGTAGTGGGTCGTGAGCATGATGGTTCGCGCGCGCGCCTTGAGCCCTTCCACGATCTCCCAGGCCTGACGGCGCGCCTGCGGGTCGAGTCCGGTGGTGGGTTCGTCGAGGAAAAGCAGCTCGGGGTCTCCGGCCAGCGCGCACGCCAGGGAGAGCCGCTGCTTCTGCCCGCCGGACAGCGTGCCCACGCGAGCGTTGGCCTTCTCCTGGAGGGCCACGAGACCCAGGGTCTCCTCGACGGCCGGCCCGTCAGGGTAGAAGCTGCGGAAGAGCGTGAGCACCTCGCGCACCGTCAGCTTCTCGGGGAACTTCGTCTCCTGAAGCTGGACACCGAGACGGGCCCTCAGGCTCAGGCCATCACCCCTCCAGCGCTCGCCGAGCACCTCCATCTCGCCGGCATCGGGAATACTCAGCCCCTCCAGGATCTCGATGGTTGTCGTCTTGCCCGCGCCGTTCGGGCCGAGCATGCCGAAGCACTCGCCCCGAGACACCTCGAGGTCCAGGCCATCCACGGCGACGACATCGCCGTAGCGCTTGACGAGCCCCCGACAGGAAAGGGCGAGCGTTCCAGGTTGTGTGGACACCGCGAGACCAGTCTAGCAGGCCGACTTCCGAGGTCGCGAGGAGCTCGCGTGGGCCGGGCCCGGCCGGGCCGAGGCGATGAAGAGGGGCGTCTGCGGCGTGCGCCCCCGAAGAGCCCGACAAGCGGATAGAATGCGAGGCTTCACCAAGGCTTCATATGATGATCGAGATATACGACACGACCCTCCGCGACGGGACCCAGCGGGAAGGCATCTCGCTGTCCGGCGACGACAAGATCCGCGTGGCCCGGCGCCTGGACGAGCTGGGCGTGGCCTTCATCGAAGGAGGCTGGCCGGGCTCCAACCCCAAGGACGCCGACTTCTTCGAGCGGGCCCGGGACATCGAGTGGGTCACGTCGCTCGTCGCCGCCTTCGGCTCGACGTGCCGGGTCGGCAACCGCCCCGAGGACGACGCCAACCTGAAGGCGCTTCTCGACGCGCGAACGCCGGTCTGCACCGTGGTGGGGAAGACCTGGACGCTTCACGTGACCGAGGTCCTCCGCACCAGCCTCGACGAGAACCTCCGCATCATCGAGGACAGCCTCGCCTACCTCAAGGCCCAGGGACGGCGCGTCATCTACGACGCCGAGCACTTCTTCGACGGCTATCGGGCCGACCCCGCGTACTCAATCGAGACGCTCAAGGCGGCGGCGCGGGGCGGGGCGGAGACGCTCGTCCTGTGCGACACGAACGGTGGGTCCCTGCCCTGGCAGATCGGCGAGGTCGTGGACGTAGCCCGGAAGGCGGTTGACCACCCGCTCGGGATCCACTGCCACAACGACTCCGAGAGCGCGGTGGCCAACTCCCTCGAGGCGGTCCGCCGCGGGGCCGTCCACGTGCAGGGCACCATCAACGGCTACGGTGAGCGGTGCGGGAACGCCAACCTCTGCTCGGTCATTGCCGGCCTCGAGCTGAAGTTGGACCGGCGCTGCCTCCCAGAAGGGGGCCTTCGCACTCTGCACGATGTGTCCCATTTCGTGGCCGAGGTGGCCAACCTCGCCCCCGACGAGCATCTGGCCTACGTCGGGAACTCCGCCTTCGCCCACAAGGGCGGCATCCACGTGGCCGCGATGCGCCGGAGCGAGGACTCCTACCAGCACATCGACCCGACGCTCGTCGGGAACCGGATGCGGGTCGTGGTGAGCGAGCTCTCGGGCCGGGGGAACCTCCTCTCCAAGGCCGAGGAGCACGGGCTCGCCGCCGGTGGCGGCGCCGACGTGGCCGATGTGCTGAACGACATCAAGGCCCTCGAGGCCCGGGGATTCTCCTTCGAGGCGGGTGAGGCCTCGGTCGCGGTGCGCCTGAAGCGGAACGAGGCCGGCTACACGGCACCTTTCGATCTCATCGACTTCCTCGTCAACGTCGAGCACCGCTCGGGGCGGGGGCTGTTCGCCGAGGCGATGGTGAAGGTGCGGATGAAGGGCGAGGTCCACCACACCGCGGCGGAGGGCGACGGGCCCGTCGACGCCCTCTACACCGCCCTCCGCAAGGCGCTCATCGGCCGTTTCCCGGAGATCGACGAGCTTCACCTGGCGGACTACAAGGTGCGCATCCTCGACCCCGAGAACGGAACCGGCGCCATCACCCGGGTCCTCATCGACATGCAGCGGGACGGGAAGCGCTGGAGCACCGTCGGCGCCAGCCCGAACATCATCGAGGCCAGCTGGATGGCCCTCGTCGACAGCATCGAGTACGGTCTGACCATCGCGCCGGCGAAGGGCGGGCCCAGCGTATGAACAGGGAGTTCCTCACGGGTCCGATTGCCCTGAACCCGGACCCTCGTCCATTCACATCGCGCCAGGCCGCAAGGAGAGCGTCACCATGAAGAGCTACCGCGTCGCCGTCTTGCCCGGAGACGGAACCGGCCCCGAGGTTGTCGTCGAAGCCGAGAAGGCCCTGGACGCCGCCGCCAGCCGATTCGGGTTCAAGCTGGACAAGACGTCCTACGACCTGGGAGGCGAGCGCTACAAGAAGACCGGCGAGACGCTGCCGGACAGCGTGCTCGAAGAGCTGCGCAGCTTCGACGCCATCCTGCTGGGGGCCATCGGGCACCCGGACGTCAAGCCGGGGATCCTCGAGAAGGGGATCCTGCTGCGGGCACGCTTCGAGTTGGACCAGTACATCAACCTGCGGCCGGTACGCCTGTACCCGGGCGTCGAGACGCCCATCAAGGACAAGGGACCCAAGGAGATCGACTACGTCGTGGTGCGGGAGAACACCGGCGGCGTGTACACGGGCACCGGCGGCATCTCGCTCAAGGGGACGCCGCACGAGGTGGCCGTTCAGTCGATGGTCTACAACCGGCACCAGGTGGAGCGCTGCCTGCGCTGGGCCTTCGACTACGCACGCCTTCACGGGCGCAAGGCCCGGGGCGTGGGCGACGAGAACACCCTGGCCCTGGTGGGCAAGACCAACGTGCTCACCTACGTGTACGACCTGTGGGAGCGGGCCTTCCACGAGATCGGGGAGAAGGACTACCCGGAGATCCGCCGCGACTACTACCACGTCGACGCATGCTGCATGTGGATGGTCAAGAGCCCGGAGTGGTTCGACGTGCTCGTCACCGGCAACATGTTCGGGGACATCATCACCGACCTGGGCGCCATGACCCAGGGCGGCATGGGCCTGGCCGCCGGCGGCAACATCAACCCCGCTGGAGTGAGCATGTTCGAGCCGATCGGGGGCTCGGCTCCCAAGTACACCGGCCAGGGCATCATCAACCCGCTGGCGGCGGTGTGCGCCGGCCAGATGATGCTCGAGAACCTGGGTGAGCAGCAGGCCGCCGACGCCGTCGAGGATGCGGTCAAGCACGTCACCGGCACCAAGCTGAAGAGCATGGCCGCCGGGAGCATGGGCTACTCCACGAGCGAAGTGGGCGACCTGGTGGCCGAGGCGGTGGCGAAGGGCTGAGGACCCACTGCGGCTCGGTGGCTCAGACGCACGGAGAACCTGATGGCCTTCCTGGTCCTCGCGTTGTCGATCCTCTTCATCCTGGTGGCCATCGTCGTCCTGGATCTCCACCCGTTCCTCGCTCTCGTCCTCGCCGCCGTCCTGGTCGGGCTGTGCTCTCCGCGCCCCTTGATGGATATGGAGCTCGATCGGGCCGAGCACGAGCTCGGCCGTGAGCTCTCGTCCGAGGAACGGGCGCACGTCCTGAGTGGCCGGCAGCTTCCCGAGCCGGTGCTGGCGCTCGAGCTCACGGCAGAAGGGTTCGGAAACACCGCCGGGAGCATCGGGATCGTGATCGTTCTTGCCGCGATCATTGGACAGTGCCTCATCGGGAGCGGAGCGGCCGATCGCATCGTGGGGGCGCTGCTCGCTCTATTCGGCGAGCGTCGGGCCGGCCTGCCGCTCATGGGGAGCGGCTACCTCCTGTCGATCCCCGTCTTCTTCGATACGGTCTTCTTCCTGCTGGTGCCCCTGGCGCGCTCCCTGCGTCAACGAACGGGCGGCCACTATGTGCTCTACGTGATGGCCATGAGCGCGGGGGCCGTCATCACGCACTCGCTCGTGCCGCCGACGCCCGGACCGCTGGTGATGGCCGAGACCCTTGGCCTCGATCTCGGCGTCGCCATCCTGGGCGGCCTGGCGCTGAGTCTCGTGCCGGCGGCGGTGGTCCTGATCGTGACGCACCGGGTCGACGCGAAGCTCGAGGTCCCCGATCGCGGAGCCCCTCTGCCCGCTCGCGAGGTGGGGGCGCTGCCGAGCCTCTTCGTTTCCCTTCTCCCGGTCGTCCTTCCTGTCGTGCTCATCTCCGGCCACAGCATCGTCGGGGCTCTCGGGCGAGCGGACTGGACGCCGTGGACCGCCTTCTTCGGGAACAAGAACTTCGCGCTCCTGGTCTCCTCCTTCATAGCCGCCGTGGTGTTCAAGCGGCAGAGGGGTCTGACGCTCCACGAGCTGAGCCAATCGCTCGAGCCCGCCATCACGAGCGCCGGCGTCATCATTCTCATCACGAGCGCGGGCGGCGCGTTCGGCGGGATGCTCTCGCGGATCGGCATCGATGCGTCCCTTCGCGAGTGGTCGGTTGGCGGCGGTGGCGCGAAATACCTCTTGATCGCTTTCGCGATCGCATCGGTCATGAAGATCGCGCAGGGATCCGGCACGGTCTCCATGATCACCACCGCCGGGGTAATGACGGCGATTCTGCCGGAGTCGCTTCCCTTCCACCTCATCTACGTCTACGCCGCCATCGGGTTCGGCTCGCTGGTCGTGTCCTGGATGAACGACAGCGGGTTCTGGGTCGTCTGCAAGATGAGCGGCTTCACCGAGCTCGAAACCCTCCGGACCTGGACGTTCGCCCTCGTGGTGATCGCGCTCGTTGGTATTTTGCAGGTGCTGGTGTTGAGCGCCGTCTGGCCGCTCGTTTGAGCGTCCGGACACGATGGGGTGGGTCGGCCCAGGGGGACCTCTGCGCCTGGCGCTCTCCCCTCGTCCGCGAGCCGGTGGGGAAGGTAGACTAGGCGGCCGTACGGACGGCCCTCATCCGCGTGTCCGGCTCTTCCGCTTGGCTAGGAGGTTCCATGATTGCCCGAAAGCTGGCCCTCAGTTCGGTCCTCGTTTTGTCCGTGGCGCTGTCTGCCTTCGCCGCGGACACTCCTGCCTTCCTCGACCCCGCTCAGCCGATGGAGGCCCGTCTTGCCGACCTGATCGGCCGGATGACGGTGGAAGAGAAGATCGACCAGCTCAGCACCACCGCCCCCGGCATCGAGCGCCTCGGGGTGCCTGCCTACGACTACTGGAACGAGAGCCTCCACGGTGTGGCCCGGGCGGGCCGGGCGACGATCTTCCCGCAGGCCATCGGGATGGCCGCCACCTTCGACCCCGATCTCGTGAAGCGGGTAGCGGCCGTGATCTCGGACGAGGCGCGGGCCAAGCACAACGCCTCGGTGCGTGCGGGTTTCCGCGACCGCTACCGCGGTCTGACCTTCTGGACACCGAACATCAACATCTTCCGCGACCCGCGCTGGGGCCGCGGCCAGGAGACCTACGGTGAAGATCCCTTCCTCACGGCCGAGATGGGCAGCGCCTACGTGCGAGGGCTGCAGGGGGACGACCCGCGTTACCTCAAGGCGGCGGCCTGCGCCAAGCATTACGCGGTCCACAGCGGCCCCGAGGGCCTGCGGCACACCTTCGACGCGATCGCCAACCCCCAGGACCTGAACGAGACCTATCTGCCGGCCTTCCGGGCCCTGGTCGGGGCCGGGGTCGAGATCGTGATGTGCGCCTACAACCGCACGAACGGGGACCCCTGCTGCGCCAGCGACTTCCTTCTGCAGGACACCCTGCGTGATGCCTGGCAGTTCGACGGCCACGTGGTGTCCGATTGCGGGGCGGTCGACGACCTGCACCAGGGTCACAAGGTGACGAAGGATGCCGCCGAATCGGCCGCGGCCACGCTGAGGGCGGGCACCGACCTGGCGTGCACGAGCTACGCCGCCCTGCACGCCGCCCTCGAGCGCAAGCTCGTGACCGAGGCCGACCTCGACCGGGCCCTCACCCGAGCCCTCCGCACCCGCTTCCGGCTCGGCCTCTTCGACCCCGAGGACATGGTCCCCTGGTCCGACGTCCCCGAGAGCGTGATCGGCTCGGACACGCACCGCAAGCTGTCACGGGAGGCGGCGGTGAAGTCGATGGTGCTCCTGAAGAACGAGGACGGCCTGCTGCCCCTGCCGAAGGACCTCAGGATGGTCTACGTGACGGGCCCGCTGGCCGCCGACGCCCAGGTGATGATGGGCAACTACTACGGCGTGAACGAGGACATCGCGACCGTGCTCGAGGGCGTCACCGGCAGGGTCGCGACCGCGACCAAGGTCGATTTCCGACAGGGGGCCCTCCTGGACCGGCCCAACATCAACCCCATCGACTGGTTCTCGGGCTCGGCCCGGCTGGCCGACGTGACGATCGCGGTCGTGGGCGTCTCCAACCTCCTCGAGGGCGAGGAAGGCGCCGCCATCGCCTCGCCGGACAAGGGCGACCGGTTCGACATCTCCCTGCCCGGGAACCAGGTGGCTTTCCTCCGGAAGATACGGGAGAGCGCGAAGAAGCTGGTGGTGGTGGTGTTGAGCGGCAGCCCGGTGGCCATGCCGGAGGTGCACGAGCTCGCCGATGCCATCATCTTCGCCTGGTACCCGGGACAGGAAGGCGGCCGCGCGATCGCCGACGTCCTGTTCGGCGACGCCGTTCCCTCCGGACGGCTGCCCCTCACCTTCCCGAAGTCCATGGACCAGCTTCCTCCCTACGAGGAGTACTCGATGGACGGGCGCACCTATCGGTTCATGAAGGAGGAGCCGCTTTATCCGTTCGGCTTCGGTCTCAGCACCACGACCTTCAGCTACGGCCCTCTCGAGCTCTCGGCGAAAACGATCGGCGCGGACGGGGAGCTGACTGCCCGGGTGGCCGTCACCAACGAGGGCGAGGTCGCCGGCGAGGAGGTCGTGCAGCTCTACGTCACGGACGTCGAGGCGTCCGTGCGCGTGCCGCTGACCTCGCTGAGGGCGTTCCGGCGCGTCTTCATTGGCCCCGGAGAGTCCGAGACCGTGGAGTTCACGGTGACACCCGATATGCTTGCCATCGTCGACGGGACCGGCCGTGAGGTCGTGGAACAAGGAGAGTTCCGGCTGACCGTGGGCGGCGCCTCTCCGGGCGCACGGGCCGTGGCCCTGGGGGCGCCGAAGCCCGCGGTGGCGGTGTTGACCGTGAACTGACTCCGATTGCGACGTCCGCTCAGTGCACTCGGAGTGTCAGTAGGTGGGCATCGAGGGATCGACCTCGCGCGCCCAGGCCGTCAAGCCGCCCCTGAGGTTCAGCAAGCGGCGGAACCCGGCCTGCCGGAGCTGGCCGATCGCCATCGCCGAGCGGACACCCACCTTGCACTGCATCACATAGGTTCGTGAGGAGTCGAACTCGTGCAGGCGCTCGTCCAGATCGGTCAGGGGAACGGAGCGCGCGCCGTCGATCCGGCAGATCGCCCACTCGTGGGGCTCGCGCACGTCCACCATGTCGATGTCGTCGCCGGCGTCGAGCCGCTGCTTGAGCTCGGTGGCGGTGATCTCCTCGACGCCCTTCAGCACCTCGGCGTCCTCGACCCCGCAGAACGCGATGTAGTCCTGGAGCTCGTGGATGGTGGGGGACTCGCCGCACAGGGGGCACTCGGGGTTCCGGCGGAGGCGCAGCTGCTTGAAGCTCATCGTCAACGCGTCGTAGAGGAGCAGTCGCCCCATGAGCGGCTCGCCGATCCCCATGAGGATCTTGAGCGCCTCGGTGGCCTGGATGCCGCCGATGACCCCGGGCAGGATCCCCAGAACCCCTCCCTCGGCGCAGCTGGGGACGAGACCCGGCGGGGGTGGCTCCGGATAGAGGCAGCGGTAGCAGGGGCCCTTGCCCGGCCAGAACACCGACGCCTGGCCCTCGAAGCGGAAGATCGAGCCGTAGACGTTGGGCTTCTTGAGGAAGAAACAGGCGTCGTTCGTGAGATAGCGGGTCTGGAAGTTGTCGGTGCCATCCACGACGACGTCGTAGTCCTGCATGATCACCAACGCGTTGTCGCGCGTGAGGGCGGCATCGTAGGTCTCGATCTCGATGTGGGGGTTGAGGGCCGAGAGCCGGGACCTGGCGCTCTCGAGCTTGGGCTTTCCCACCCACGAGGTGTCGTGCACGATCTGCCGCTGGAGGTTGCTCTCGTCCACCACGTCGAAGTCCACGATGCCGATGCGTCCGACGCCGGCGGCGGCGAGATAGAGAGCCGCCGGTGAGCCGAGCCCTCCCGCCCCGACGAGCAGGGCGCTGCCTTCCTTCAGGCGGCGCTGCCCCTCGATCGTCACCTCCGGCATGATCAGGTGACGCGAGTAGCGGGCGATCTCCTCGTTCGAGAGATCCGTGCCGCCGGCGATGGCGGGCACGATCGTCACCTCGTCCCCGTCCCGGACCGGGGTGTCGAGGCCCTCGAGCGCCCGCACGTCGTCGCCGTTGACGAAGACGTTGACGAAGTTCCGGAGCCGGCCGTCCTCGCCGAGGAGGTGGGGACGAAGCCCGGGGCTGTCGGCCAGGAGCGCATCGAGGAGACGTGAGACCGTCTGTCCATCGAGCGGGACCGCCGCCCGGCCTCCGGAGAAGCCTCGGAGAGGGGTGGGAATCTTCACGACGGCGGGCATGACACCTCCTGTGGAGCGCTCGCGGGCTCGGGGGCGCCGGCCACGAGCGTGAGCTGACGGAACGGCTGGTCGGGACCGGGCACGTCCCATGCGGTGATGTCGCGCGGCGTGCCGCGCTCGACCGCGATCACGATGGTGAGCAGGCCCTCCCACGCGTAGCGGCGGTCGGTGGCCGAGGGGCGCGCCGGGTGATCGGGGTGGCTGTGCCAGAAGCCCAGGAGCCGCACCCCCCGGGCGTCGGCGGCGGACTCGACCGCCATGTAGTCCCGCGGCGACACCGCGAAGCGGGTGCGCGGGCTGTCCTCATCCTGGTTGGGAAGAGCCAGGGTCTCCCGCACCTCGCCGGGGGCGGGGCCGATCAGCGCGCCGCAGGCCTCATGCGGGTAGGCCCGGGTGGCCTCGGCCCGGATCTCCTCGAGAACCGCCCGAGTCAGGCGGACGGGCCGCGGTTCGGGGTCGCTCATCTCGCCTCCCAGAAGCCGTCCGAGAGGTAGCGTTCGCCCCCGTCGGGCAGGATCGCCACCACGGTCCGCGCCTCTGCCTCGCGGCCCGCGCGGAGGGCGGCCGCCACCGCGGCCCCGGACGAGAGTCCCACCAGGAGACCCTCCTCGCGGGCCAGGCGACGCGTCATCTCCTGCGCCTCCTCGGTCGCGATGCCCACGGAAGAAACGGCGAGGGCCGGGTCCCAGATGGCCGGGACCATGACCGACGCCATGTGCTTCAGCCCCTCGAGGCCATGGAGCGGACCGTCCGGCTGGACCGACACCCGGCTGGTCCGCGGGCTCGCCTGCTTCAGGTACCGCGCGGTCCCCACGAACGTGCCGCTGGTCCCGAGGCCGGCCACGAACACGTCGAGCGGCAGGCCCCTGAGCTGCCGAAGGATCTCGGGCCCGGTCGTCGTCTCATGGGCCCGGGGGTTGGCGGGGTTGGAGTACTGGTCCGCGTAGTAGTAGCGGTCCGGCTCGTCTTCCGCCCGCTGCCGCGCCTCGCGGATGGCTCCGTCCGTGCCCTCGAGCGGGTCGGTCTCGATCACCTCGGCGCCGTAGGCACGCAGGATCCGCTTGCGCTCCGGGCTGGCCGAGGCGGGCAGGAAGAGCGTCACCCCGAAGCCCAGCGCGCCGCCGAGCATGGCGTAGGCGATCCCGGTGTTCCCGCTCGAGGCGTCGAGCAACCGCCGTCCCGGGAGCACCCCGGTGAGCAGCGCGTGCTGCACGATGCCTCGGGCCGCCCGGTCCTTCACGCTGCCCCCCGGGTTCGCGCTCTCGAGCTTTCCGAAGATCCGGAGGCCGCTGCCGCGGGGGACACGCTGCAGCTCGACCAGAGGGGTGTCGCCGATTCGGGCGAGCAGCGGATGACGGACGAGCGGAGTGACCCCTCTCGACTCCCAACCGACGGCCGGTCCCGCGGGCAACCTTCCTCCTCCAAAGCAAAAGGCCCATCACTCCCTGTGGGTGATGGGCCCTCGTGTGTGGACGACCGACTGTGGCGGCTCTAGTCGGCGCCCCGAGACACGGGCCCCTGCGCGCGACAACAACACATGGCGCAGGCAGCCCGTGCTTCCATACTGGACAAAATAGTCAAGGAATCGGTGTCTGTCAAGTGCGCGAAAACGCCCGAGGGCCGTCGTCTGCCCCCAGCCCGTCCTCCGCCGCCCGGTCGGCTCCGTCGGGGCCCCACCTTGACCGCGTGGGGTCCGTACCGGTATAAAGCCACCATAGTGACCATCC
>JAJDNV010000250.1 GCA_022340545.1 Acidobacteriota bacterium
GAGCCGGAGGCCCTGGCCGGCGCGATCGACCGTCTCTACTCCCTGCCCGAGAGCCGGTTGCGGGAGATGGGTGAGGACGGCCGCCGTCGGGTGGCTCACATCACCTGGGACACGGTCGTGGACCGGTTGACGGAGTCGATCCGGTGAGGCTCGCCCTCTGGAGCCCGCGCGTGGGTGGGGGGTGGCCGGCGGCTCTTGCCCCACTGCTCGCGCGAGAGACGCGGCTCGATCTCGTGGGCACGGAGGTCGCGGCGCCGCCCGAGGCCGATCTCGACATCTACGATGTGGCCGACGAACCCGCTCACGGTTTCGTGTACCGCGCACTCCGCGAGAGGCCGGGCCTGGTGGTCCTCGAGGAGTGGGGCCTGCACCGGCTCGTCCATGCCGAGACGGTCGGCCGCGGGGACGAGGAGGCGTACCGGCGCGAGCTCCGAAGGGCCCACGGCGAGGCGGGCGCCTTCGTGGCACGACAGGTCCTCTCTGGCCGAGGCGGCCAGCTGCCGACGCTGCTCCCCGTGAACGAACGGGTGCTGGAATCGAGCCTCGGGGTGGTAGCCGCCACTGAGGCCGTGCGTGCTGCGGTCGCGGCCCGCGTCGCCGGCCGGGCGGTCGTCCACCTTCCGCTGGGCTTCCTGGGGCTCGCCCCGTTGCCCGGGCGGGTACCGGCACGCCGCGCTCTCGGGCTCGACGACGATGGCGTCCTGATCCTCGTCATCCAACACGCACATGACGTGGCGCCGCCGGGGCCCGGCGCTCCGATCCTCAAGCGGCTCTGCGAGGCGGAGCCTCGGGCGGAGGTGGTCCAGGCAAGCGAGGCCGACCCGAGCCTCCCCTCGCGGCTGGCGGCGGCCGACGTCGTGGTGGCCCTCGAATGCCCGTCGCGGGCCGGCCTCGGCACAGCTGTCCCCCTGGCCGTCTCCAGCGGGATTCCCACTCTCGTCAGCGCGGGCTCCGGGGCTGCTCGCGAGCTGCCAGAAGGAGTGGTGGCCCGAGTCTCACCTGGGCCAACCGAGACCGACGAGGCGGTGGCGATCGTCCAGCGTCTGGTCACGGACGACTCGCTGCGCCTCCGCATGGGCCGCGTGGCACAGGCCTTCGCGGCCGGGCGCCGAGACCCGTCTCGGTGCGTGGGACCACTCCTTGACATGGCCCGCACGATCGCGCGGACCATGGTGGCGATGAAGGAGGCCTTCGCCGTGCGGCGGGCGGAGGAGGGGAGCCTGGCCGCGACCGCGCTGGACGAGGTCCGGTGCGGGGCCCGGGAGCTCGGGGTGAGGGAGCTGCCAGCGGGTCTCGTTCCGCTGGTGGCCGGGCTCTTCGGAAGCGAGGTGTCGTGAGCCCACCGCCGCTCTCCATCGTCATTCCCGCCTTCAACGAGGCCGGACGTCTGCCGAAGAGCCTCGCCCACGTGCGGGACTGGCTCTCCGAGTCACCATATCGACACGAGATCGTGGTCGTGGACGACGGCTCCACCGACGGCACCGCGGAGGCCGCCCGCCAGGCTGGGGGGGAGGCGCTCGTCCTCCTCCGCCACCAGCCCAACCGGGGCAAGGGCTATGCGGTCCGTCGGGGGATGCTGGCGGCCACCGGAGAGCGCCGTCTCATCACCGACGCCGATCTTTCGACCCCGATCGAGGAGCTGCCCCGGCTGATGAGCGAGCTCGACCACGGGGCGGACATCGCCATCGGCTCGCGGGCGGTGGCCGGCGCCCGGATCGAGGTCCACCAGCCCGCCTACCGCGAGGCCATGGGCCGTGTCTTCAACCGTGTGGTCCAGGGCCTCCTGCTTCCGGGGCTGAAGGACACCCAGTGCGGCTTCAAGCTCTTCACCGCGCGCGCGGCGGAGGTGTCATTTCGCACCTGCCGCCTCGACGGATTCTCCTTCGACGTGGAGGCCCTCTACGTCGCCCGGCGCCGCGGTCTGAGGATTGTCGAGGTGCCGGTCGTGTGGAGAAACGACGAGGCCAGCCGGGTGAGCCTCGGCGGGGGCGGCGCTGCCTTCGTGGATCTCCTTCGCATCCGACTCCTCGCCGGGCGGGGGGCCTACGGGGCGGCGGGGGTCTCAGCCGGCACCGACGGGGAGTCCGGCCCTTCGACGTAGCGGACGTCGGCCCGCCCTCGAAGGTCCTCGACCCACTCCTCGATGCGCCGATCGAGCGCGGCGCGCTCCAGGCGGGCCCGCAGCTCCGGCGCCGCCTCTTCGAACGCCGGCCCCTGGGGCTCGCCCTCGAAGTCCTCGTTCCAGGCCGTTCGCAGGTCGTCCTCTTCGATCCGGACCTGGGGCCGGAAGCGGAAGTCCACGTACCTGAGGACCACCGCCTGCCGCCGGATCAGACGCCGCAGCTCGGGGCGGGGAACCCGGGTCGTGAGGTCGGGTCGGGTCTGGAGAAGCGCGTCGAGTGCGCGCTCCAGATCCTCCTCCGAGACCCCGGCCTGGGGCAGGCGTGCCGCCTCTTGATACATGAGGCGCTCGTCGATGGCCGCCTCGAGGGCCTGCGTGCGGTCCAGCTCGCGCACCGCCTCGACCGCCCGCACCTCGGACAGCAGCAGGGGTCGCTCGTCCACCACCACGAGGATGCGCTCGACGAGCTCCCCGGGGGAGGCCGGCCCTGCGGCGGCCCCGGACGACGCGGCGAGAAGCAGGACGACGCTGAGGGGACCGCTAGAACGCATAGCCGATCGTGAGGTGGAAACGCCCCTCGGCCTCGCCCGGGAGACGGTGGATCTTGTGCCCGTAGTCCAGGCGGATGGGACCGATCGGAGTCAGGTAACGCACCCCGAGGCCCACGCTCTTGCGCAGCTCGGGGATGGAGAGGTCTCGAACCTCGGGGTAGACGTTGCCGATGTCCACGAACGTGGCGAGCTGGAAGGACGGGGTGAGGTCGTAGCGCAGCTCCGCCCCCCCGAGCAGGAGAGCGTTGCCGCCGGTGGGAAAGAACTCCCCGTCCGGGGTGATCGCCCCGGGGCCCACCTCGTCGACCGGCCATCCCCTCGGTCCGTAGGCACCGCCGGCGAAGAACCGCTCGGGCAGGGGCAGCAGGCGCGGCGAGTCCCCGAAGGTCGCGGCGAGGCCGAGCCGGGTGGAGAGGACGAGGGCGAGGTCGGATCGGAGCCGCCTGACGGTGGCGGCCTGGAAGAAGCCCTTCAGGTAGCTCGCGCCCCCGAGGGCGTCGAGGGAGAGCCCGAGATCCGAGCCGAAGAAGGCCCCGCGCCGGGGTTCGAGGGGATCGTCGCGGGTGTCCCAGACCACCGAGAAGGCGGGCCCGGAGACCGTGTACGTACGGAACTGGCGATCGATCTCCTCCTCCGGCACGTCGACGTTGAAGACGTTCGTATCCTGGTACAGATACCGGTAGATGAGCGTGGTGCTGGAGCCGAGCGCCTGGCCCACCTGCGCGACCCCGCCCTTGCGGTTGTAGTCGAAGCTGGTTCGCTCCTCCTCCTCCCAGAACGCGGTCACGAACGAATCCAGGTTGCGGCCGAACAGCCAGGGCTCACGGACGTTGAGAAGGAGGCGGCTGCCCCGGAAGCTGCCTCTCAGGAAGACCGAGGCGGTTCGCCCGAGCCCGCTCAGGTTCCGGCGAGTGAGCTCCACGCTGCCCCGCAAGAGATCCTGCTCGGAGTACCCGATTCCCCAGGAGACCGTCGTGCGCGGCGCTTCCTGGACGCTCACCACGACGTCCCGCTGCCGCTCGCGGTCGGGGTCGAGCTCGCTGATGGTCACCCTCTCGAAGATTCCGAGGCTCAGCAGACGACGCTGGCTCTCCAAGACCCGTTCGAACGAGAAGGGCTCGCCCGGGCGGAGGTCCATCTCCCGGGCGACGGTGACCTCGCGGGTCTGGTGGAGGCCGGCGAGGACAATGTTGTCGACGATCGTGCGCGGTCCCGGCTCCACGACCAGGCGCACACGAGCCTCCGTCCGGTCCTCGGAGAGCTCGATCTCGGGTTCCACCCGGGCCTCGAGGAACCCGCGGCGACGCCAGGTGGAGAGAAGCACCTCCCGGGTCGCCGCCACGTCGCGCACCCGATAGGGAGCACCCGGACGGACCGCCAGCTCCTGCGGGGCCTCGTCCTCCCGGGTTGGGGGGAGAGGCGGCCCGTCGAGCACGAAGTCGACGACCGTCGCTCGCGGTCCAGGCTGGGCGAGGAAGACGACCGGCAGGGCCCCACCCCCCTCCGGGGCGTCGGCCTCCACCGTCGCCTCGAAGTGGCCGCGCTCCTCGAGTCGGCGGGTCAGCGTCGAGACATCCTGGCTGAGAACCGAGTCCTGGATCGGGTGTCCTTGTCGCGTCTCAAGGCCCGACAACAAGGCCTCGTCCGCACCCTCGAGCGCAACCGAGGCCACCTCCGCCCGCGGCCCGGGCTCGATATCGAAGACGACGGACGCTGGGGATCCGGGTGACGGGGCCGGCTCGACGTAGGCCCGCACGGAGACCTCGCGATGCCCGAGGCCCCGGAGGTATGACTCGATGCGATCAGCCCCCGCCTCGAGGACGTCCCGTTTCGTCCCCCCCTCGCGGAGCAGGTTCCGCAGCCCGCTGCGAAGGCTTCTCGGGACCGCGGCCCCGCGGAATTCCGCGTCCATGCGGGGGCCGGGCTCGACCTCGAAAACGACGTTCATGAGGGCGGCACCGGGGGAGTACTTCTCGCGCACGTCCACCGTCGCCTGCCAGTAGTCGGCCCGCGCGAGGCGCTGGCGCATGGCCTCCGCGGCGCTCGTGGCGCTGTCCGGGCGGTAGATCATGCCCGGCTGAGGCTCCATGAGGGGGTCGAGGACGAGTCCGGGCGTCGTTGGGGCACCGGAGACGTACATCAGTCCCGTCCGGACGCGGGGACCCGACCGCACCCGGAAGACGGCGTCGGCCCCTCCCGGAGCCGGCTCCGCGTCCACCTCGACGAGAGCCTCGAGATAGCCACGCTCGACGAGGGCGAGGGCGGCCTCGCGGCCGGCCCGCTCGCGCCGCGCGGCCCACAGCGGCTCCCCCTGACGGAGGTGGGTGATGCGGCGCAGGGTCCTACCGCTCAGGACACGATCTCCCTCCACCCGGACGTCCACGAGGAGAGGTGCCGGAAGCGGACGGATCACCGCCGTCACGGGCCCCTCATCCCCTGCCCGTTCGATCTCCACACGCACGTCCTCGAACTGACCGGTTGCGTAGAGCAGCTCGACCGTGCGGCGCACTGCCTCGGGATCGAGGGGAAGGCCGGGCTGAATGTGCACGAAACGTTCGAGCGGCTCGGGCTCCGCCGTCTCGATGCGGACCGCGTGCACGATCTCGGCCCCGGGCGACGGGGCGGATTCCCCGGTGATCGCGACGACAGCGAGCAGCATCGCGCGAAGCATCAGTAGGACTGACGGATCCTGAGGTCGAAACCCCAGCCTTGCTCGACCCCGGTCTTGGCCGTGCCCGGGTCGGTTCGGGTGAGACGCAGCGAGAGCCGATCGGACAGGTTGTACTCCACGGCCAGGATGCGCTCCTCGGTGCCCCGCAGATCCTGGGAGTACAGGACGTTGAGGTCCGGGGTGAGGCGCTTGCCCACGGTCACCCGAGCGGTCGGGGTGGAGCCGGCACCCCGCAGGAGCGAGGGGTCGATCGAGAAGCGGCTCAGGCCGAAAAGCCGCTCGGCCTCACGCTCGAGCCCCACGGACTCGGAGAGCCGTCCCGCGGCCAGCGTGGCCGCCCCCGCCGCCGCGAGCTGAGCCTGGCTGGCCCGGGCCTGCGTCTGGGTCAGGTTGGCGACCTCGCTCTCGTCCTGGCCGGCCAGGAGGGCCAGGATCTGCAGGGAGCTGAGCGGTGGGTCCGACGTCAGCGTGGGGGTGACGCGCTCGAGGGTCCCGCTGGCGCGTAGCGTGACCCGGTACGAGCGGATCAGGGTCTCCGCTTCGATGTCGAAGAGCGGGTCGAGCTTGCGGGGGTTCACGAAGTCGAGGGTTCCCCTCTGGATGACGTACGTGCGTCCCTGGAAGTAGAGTTGTCCGCTCTCTATCTGGGCGTGACCGGTGACCACCGGCGCCTGGCTCGTGCCCTGCAGCACGAGGTCGGCGCGCGCGGTGAGGGTCGCGAGGTTGTTGTCGATCCGGAGCGTTCCCGGCGCGCTGATCCGGAGGTCGAGCCGCGCCCCCTCCTCCAGCGACGCCGCCGTGGCCGGGGTGAAGGTGCGGCCCGTGCCCAGGAGCTCGGAGGCGATGTCGTAGCGACGGCGATACAGGGCCTGGCGAACGTCGATCCTCCCGGTGACCCATTGCTCGTCCGCGGTGCCGAACAGGCGGAGCTCGGCGTCCAGCAGGCTCCGGAGCCCCTCCGGATAGCGCAGCGAGAGGCCGCGCCCGGAGGGCCGGATGTCGTAGGACGTCAGGCGGCCCCCGGCGTAGGAAGCCTCGCCCTCGATCGAAAGGCGGCCCCCGGCGAAGGACCCGCCCACGTCCTCGAGCTCGGCGACCGCCTCGGTGAAGCGCACCGTGCCCGTCATGTCCTCGACCCCATGGGGGAAGCCGCGGACGCGCAGGCCCGCCCCGTCGAGATCGAGCGCCCCCGACACCCGGGGCTCAGAGCGGGTGCCCCTGACCTCGACAGAGAGTCGGGCGGCGCCGGTCCCCCGCAGCCGTCGCGTCACCAGCGACAGCGCGCGCAGGTCCGCCCGTCCCCGGGCCGACACGGAGAGCGGTCCGTCCCCGGCGAGGTCGACCCCGCCGGTCACCGCGAGGTCGGTTCCCTCGCCCGCGAGGTGGAAGTCAGCAAGGCGGAGGCGACCCCCTTCGAGTCCGAGCCGGACAGGCCCTCGCGAGCGGATCGGGTAGTCGGGAAGCAGGAGGTGAAGGTCGGGGATCTCCGCCTCCGCCCGAAGCTCCACCGGCCGACTCAGCGGTCCGGCGAGGCTCATCCGGCCGGAGACGATGAGGGCGACCGTCGAGGGCAGCGCCGGCCTCACCGCCCGAACGAAGGGATCGAGGCTGGTGTCGCGCGCGCGCAGCTGCAACGACGCCTCGTAGGGAGGCAGCGTGCTCACCGAGCCCTCGACGGCGAGATCCACCCGTCCCGAGTGGCAGCGACCGTGGACCGACAGCCTCCCGTCGCCGGCACCGACCAGCTGCGCCTCGAGGGCGCCGATGCCCTCGTCGCCGAGGAAGAGGCGCGGCGAGGTGATGCTCCCGCGAAGGCGCGGCCGGGCGAGGGTCCCCTCCAGCAGGAGCCGACCGGCCAGGGGCCCGCCGAACGCCACGTCGGCGGCCGGGGGAGGCAGGAGGGCACCGAGGTCGACACCGTCCATCTCGGCCGAGCCGTCGAGCACGCCGTCGTCCGTGAGAGTCCCCACGAAGGTGGTCGTGCCTCCCCCGAGTCTCGCCTCTCCCGAGGTCACCTCGGCCGTGCGGTTTCGCCAGCGCGTGGCGATGACGGCTTCGTCGTAGGGAACACCGTAGTACCGCCCGTCGCGGAGGGTCACGCGGGCCTCGCCCTCCGGCGCGCTCCGGCGGCCCCGGGCGGTCGCTTCGCCGCTCAGGGCGCCGGTGGCGTCGAGGTCCCACTCCATGAAGGTCGCGATGTCCTCGATCGGCCAGCCGGAAAGACGCACTTTGCCCTCGAGGGCGTCGCGCAGGCCGTACCACCCGATCTCGGTCCTCCCATCCCACCAGATCTCGGCTCCCCCCTTGCGCAGCCGCAGGGAGCGAGAGTCGACCAACTCCGCGCCGGTGTCGAACGTCCCCGCCCACTCCGCGTCACCCCAGTTCACTCCCACGTAGCGGATGTCCTGGCCACTGAAGCGGCCCTGGAAGACCGGCAACGAGGTGGTCCCTCCCCAGTGCCCGCGGAAGGCGCCGGAGCCGACGAAGCCCGCCGGATGAGCCTCCGGGTTGCCGACGGCTCGTCGTACCCGGGTGAACAGGTCGTCGGTCGCGACGAGATCCGACGTCTGGCCTTCGATCGACAGGTCGGCGCGCTCGTCAACGTCGACCCGTCCGGAGGCCAGTCCGTGCATCTCGGGGGCGCGGAGATCAACCCTCTCGTACCTCTGCACTCCTTCTTCCGCGCTCCACTCGAGCCGTCCTTCGAGGGTCGTACGACCGTCAGCGCGCGGGGCGATGTCGACGTCGACGCGCCCGCTCACCAGGCGGTTCCGACCCTTCGGCCAGCTCACGTCGAGCTCGCCGGTGGCGGCGGCACCGAGGCCCATATCCCCCCAGCCGAAGAGCATCCGAAGCACGCCCTCGCCGTCGATGTCCTGGACCGATCCCCGGATATGCACGGGGCGGCCCGTCTTCGTGGGGGGCACGTCGACGGCGAGAGAGGCCGAGCCCCCGAGGGCGTCGGTCTCCAGGTCACGCATGACGAACCCCGAGGTGCCGTCGTAGGACAGCCACGTTGCGAAGCGTGACACCGCGATGCCCCGGAAGGTCCCGTCGGTGCCGTTTGCCCGGCCCTCGATGCGGAGGCGGGAGCCGTCGACGGAGACGAGACCATCCCAGTTGGCGGCCCCGGTCAGCCCGAGGCCGGAGCGGAAGACGTGGCGTTCGAGGAGAGCCAGGTCGACCGGTCCCTTGAGGCTGAACTGGCCCTGGGGTCGACCCGAGAGCCGGAGGCGGCCACGGTAGGCGAGGTTGGTCTGCTCCCCGATGATCCTGGCCCCCATGACGGTCAGCAGACCCTGGTGAATCACGAGGTCGATCTCGGTTCCGACCGGCATCGTCGGGGCGTCGCCGACGCGCAGACCGCCGGGGCCGAAGGAGACGTGCCCGGCCACGCCCCCTTCGGGCCGACCGGCCAGGCGCCCCTGGAAGCGGGGCAGATCGAGGTCCAGGGGAACCCGGGCATGGTTCAGAACGAACTCGCCGCCCACGATGACGAGCCGCTCGATGCTCACCTGGAGACCCCGACCCCCGCCGCGGCCTTGTCCTCCTCCAAGCTTCGGGATGTCGTCACCGCCGGGGCCCTCCGGCGGGTTCGGGTGCGCGTTGATGCGGAGCCGCAGCCCTTCGACCCTCACCTGCGAGAGCACGAGGCGGTTCCCGCGCAACGGGGCAAGGCTGGGGCGAACCCGGGCGCGCGGCACCTCGAGAAAGGGTGGGGCGTACGCGGTCGCCCCGGCGACGCGAAGGCCAAGCACCTCGACCTCGAGCGGGAAGACGTGGAAGCGCAGCCTCTCGACTCGGACCGCGCGGTGGAAGTAGCCGCCGAGAGCGTGCTCGATGAGCCGCGCTCCCCAGTCGGGAGCGCGCCAGAGCGCGTAGAGGGCGGTGACGACGACGACGAGGCTGAAAAGGAAGAGCGTCCGTCGGCGTGACACGGCTTCTCCCTCAGGCGACGACCAGCAGCAAGGCCCCGGCCTCGACTGCCTGCCCTTCGCGGACCGCCACCTCGTCGACGCGGCCCCTGCGCGGCGCCTTGAGCTCGTTCTCCATCTTCATGGCCTCGATCACCACGAGGCCGTCTCCGGGCTCGACGTCCCGGCCCTTCTCGGCCAGCACCCGCACCACCCGCCCCGGCATCGGGGCGGTGAGCCGCATCGGCCCTGTCGGGCGGCCGGGGCGGCGGGGGGCGCCCCGAGCCGCTTCCGCGAGGGCGACGGTCACGGTTTCGTCGGGGAGGTGAACCCGGTAGCCGTCCTTCCGTTTCTCGAGGCCCACCTCGTGGCTGCGGCCGTCCACGATGAGGCTTGCAAAATGATCCCCGGTCTCGACGAGGTCGACGTCGAGGGCCTCGCCGTCGAGGATCACGGTGTAGCCACCGTCCCTCCGGCGTACCTCCACGCGGAATGTCTGGCCCTCCGCGAGCGCGTCGAGTCGCACCGTCACACTCCCCCCCGCCAGCCCTGCGCCTCGCGGAGCCCGGCGTCCCACCAGGCGGAGCGGTCGGCCCCATCCCCCGACCGTTCCAGCCGGGCCGCACGACGCTCCCGGAAGGCCCGGATCGCCGCCGCCGCGACCGCCACCCGGACCGCCTCGCCCCGGGCTCGATCGCGGTCCGCCTCGGCGAAGGCCGCGTCCACGAAGGACGTGTCGATGTCGCCGGCCACGAAGGAAGGGTGCCGAAGGACGCGCTGAAAGAACGGGAGCGTTGTCTGGATCCCCAGCACCTTGTACTCCGTCACCGCCCGCCTCATGCGCGCGATGGCGTCCTGCCGGGTCGGGCCCCACACGACCAGCTTCGAGATCAGCGGGTCGTAATGGACGGGCACCTCCCAGCCTTCGTAGACACCGGAGTCGTCGCGGACTCCGGGCCCATTCGGCGTCCGCAGTGCCAGTATCCGTCCCGGGCTGGGCATGAAGCCCGCTTCCGGGTCCTCCGCGTAGACGCGGCATTCGATCGCGTGACCCCGCTGCTCGAGATCCCGCTGACCAAAAGAGAGGGCTTCGCCCTGGGCGATCCGGATCTGCGCCTTCACGAGGTCGACCCCCGTCACCTCCTCGGTCACCGGATGCTCGACCTGCAGCCGGGTGTTCATCTCAAGGAAGTACGGGTTGCGGTCGCCGTCGACGAGGAACTCGAGGGTTCCGGCACCGAGATAGCCGACTCTCTTCACCAGGGCGACCGCCAGGGTCCCCATCCGCTCACGCAGCTCGGGCGTCACGAGCGGCGAGGGGCTCTCCTCGATGACCTTCTGGTGCCGCCGCTGGATCGAGCACTCCCGCTCGAAGAGGTGGATCGCGTTCCCATGACGATCGGCCAGCACCTGGATCTCGATGTGCCGGGGGCGGACGATGGCTTTCTCGAGATAGATGCGGTCGTCACCAAAGGCCCCACGGGCCTCCGAGCGCGCGCGGGCGAGCGCTGAAGGAAGCTCCGCGGCGGAGCCCACGAGACGCATCCCCTTGCCTCCGCCCCCTGCCGCCGCCTTGACCATCACCGGATATCCGATCCGGGCCGCCTCCCGGGCGAGGGCAGCTTCGTCGCCGAGGGGCTCGAGCGTCCCCGGGACGACGGGCAACCCCGCCTCGACCGCCTCCCGACGGGCGGCGGTCTTCTCGCCCATGAGGGTGATCGTCTCGCTGCGGGGGCCGATGAAGACGAGCCCCCGATCCTCGCAGGCCCGGGCAAAGGCCGCGTTCTCGGAGAGGAACCCATAGCCGGGGTGGACGGCCTCGGCGCCGCTCGCCACCGCCGCCTCGAGCACCCGTTCGACGTGCAGGTAGGATTCGCGAGAGGGCGCGGGGCCGATCGCCCGCGCCTCGTCGGCGAGACGGACGTGCAACGCACCCCGGTCGGCCTCGGAGTAGACCGCCACCGCCTGGATCTCCATCTCCCGGCAGGCACGGATCACACGAACCGCGATCTCGCCCCGGTTGGCGATCAGGATCTTCCGGAAGGCGCGGCTCTCGGCTCTCACCTCGCCTCGGGTTCGCTCCCCCCTCACAGGGGGATGCTCCCGTGCTTCTTCGCAGGGTTGCGGCTGCGCTTGGTGCGCGCCATCTCGAGACCGGCGATGATCTTCTCCCGGGTGTGTCGCGGTTCGATGACGGCGTCGACGAAGCCACGATCCGTGGCCACGTAGGGGTTCGCGAACTTCTCGCGGAACTCCGTGACCCTCCTCGCACGCAGGGCGTCGGGATCGGCCGCCGACTGCAGCTCGCGTCGGTAGAGGACGTTGACCGCACCCTCCGGTCCCATCACCGCGATCTCCGCGGTGGGCCAGGCGTAGTTCATGTCGGTACGGAGATGCTTGCTCGACATCACGCAGTAGGCCCCGCCGTACGCCTTGCGGGTGATCACGGTGATCTTGGGCACCGTGGCCTCGGCGAAGGCGTACAGGAGCTTGGCGCCGTGTCGGATGATCCCTCCGTACTCCTGGCCGGTTCCGGGCAGGAAGCCGGGCACGTCCTCGAAGGTCACCAGCGGCAGGTTGAAGGCGTCGCAGAAGCGCACGAACCGCGCCCCCTTCACCGAGGCGTCGATGTCGAGGCAGCCGGCGAGGTGGGCGGGCTGGTTGCCCACCACGCCCACGGAGCGGCCGCCCAGGCGGGCGAAGCCGACCACGATGTTCGGGGCGAAGTGCTCGTGAACCTCGAGGAATCGTCCTTCGTCCACGACCGCCGCAATCAGCCGCTTCATGTCGTAGGGCTTTGCGGGGTCGGGGGGCACGAGGGACTCGAGGGACGGCTCTTCCCGGTCGGGGGGATCATCCGTGGGCTGGCGCGGGGCCTCCTCGAGGTTGTTCGAGGGCAGGTATCCGAGCAGCTCGCGGATGAGGGCCAGGCAGGCGCGGTCGTCGTCGACCGCGAAGTGGGCCACCCCCGACTTGACGTTGTGGGTCATCGCCCCGCCGAGCTCCTCCTTGGTCACCTCCTCGTGAGTGACCGTGCGGATCACGTCGGGGCCGGTCACGAACATGCAGGAGGTGTCCTTCACCATGACGTTGAAGTCCGTGATCGCCGGGCTGTAGACCGCCCCTCCCGCACACGGGCCCATGATGGCCGAGATCTGGGGAACCACCCCGGAGGCCAGGGTGTTCCGGAGAAAGATGTCGGCGTAGCCGGCGAGCGAGGCCACCCCCTCCTGGATGCGGGCGCCACCGGAGTCGTTGAGGCCGATGACCGGAGCGCCCACGTCGACGGCGAGGTCCATGACCTTGCAGATCTTGCGGGCGTTCGTCTCGGAGAGGCTCCCCCCGAACACGGTGAAGTCCTGGGCGAAGACGTAGACGAGACGGCCGTCGATGCGCCCATAGCCGGAGACCACGCCGTCGCCTGGGACCCTCTGGTCGGCCATGCCGAAGTCGAGACAGCGGTGCTCGACCAGCTGGTCGAGCTCCTCGAAGCTCCCCTCGTCGAGGAGGATCTCCACGCGCTCGCGCGCCGTCAGCTTGCCCTCGCGGTGTTGGCGCTCTCGGCGCTCTGGACCGCCCCCTTCCTCGGCCCGGCGGACCTTGTCGCGGAGGGTGTCGAGGGACACGCTGCTCGCCTAGCTTGGCCGGCCGCAGGCCCCGCCGCCGCACGGTCCGGGTTCGCTGCCCCCCTCCAGAGCACAGCAGGGACCCGCCCCGCAGCCCGCAAAGCGCGGGGACGGCGAGGTGGAGGCCACCGCGAAGACGGACAGCTGCTTGTCCACCCGCACGCTCGAGCAGGAGGGACAGGCGACCTCATCACCGAAGCGCCGCACAAGCGTCTCGAATCCGGTCTCGCAGTCGCGGCAGACGTACTCGTACAGGGGCATCCCTAGACCGCCTTCGCCGCGAGCTGGGCCTTCACCTTCTCCCAGTCGTCGAGGAACCGTTTGAGCCCAATGTCGGTGAGCGGGTGCTTCAGCAGCTTGTCGAAGACGGACTTGGGCATGGTGGCGATGTCCGCTCCCATCCGGGCCGCCTCCACCACGTGGAGGGGATGACGCAGGCTGGCGGCCAGAACCTCGCAGTCGAAATCGTAGTGGTCGAAGATCTGGATGATGTCGGCCACCAGGTCCATTCCGGGAGCGGCGATGTCGTCCAGTCGGCCGAGAAAAGGTGACACGTAGCGGGCCCCCGACTTGGCGGCCAGGAGGGCCTGGGTGGGGCTGAAGACGAGGGTCATGTTGACCCGCTTGCCCTCCCCGGACAGGATCTTCGTGGCCTTCAGCCCCTCGGTGATGCAGGGGATCTTCACCACGACGTTCTCGTGGAGCGAGGCCAGGTGCCGTCCCTCCTTGATCATCCCGTCCGCCTCGGTGGCCACCACCTCCCCGGAGATCGGGCCGTCCACGGTCTCGCAGATCTCGACGAGGATGGCCTCGGGGTCTCCCGTCTCCTTCGCGAGCAGACTCGGGTTCGTGGTGATCCCGTCCACTACACCGAGCGCCGCAGCTTCCCGGATCTCGTCCAGGTTCGCAGTGTCGAGGAAAATTTTCATCTCGCCTCCTCCGCGATGGGGTTGCCGAGCGTGCCCACCTCAACCTCCGTCACGTCCCTCGGCCGCAGCGGCCCGACGCCGGACGGGTCCCTGTAGAGATGATATCCCGATGAGCGTCATCACCCGGGACCCGGGCCTGCCCCACGACCCGGAGCCGACCGACGCTCACGGTCCCCTCCCCTGGGCGGCACCTGAGGGAGGGCTCTCGTTCCCGGCTTGATCGAAGGCGGTGACGGTGTAGCGATGGAGGACTCCGGGCTGGGGCGCGGTGTCAAGCCAGGTTGTGGTTCCCGCCGGGACCTCGCCGACCCTCTCCGGCTCGCCCGCCCCGGAGGCCCGATAGATCCGGTAGCCGCCCAGGTCGGAGTCGGACGAGGGGCTCCATACGACCTCGAGGCCCTCGTCACGCGGGACGACCGCCAGCCCGCTCGGAGGAGAGGGTGGGGCGATGTCGCGCACGTCGAGGCAGACCTCGTTCGAGGGCGCGCTCTCGATAAGAGGCTCGACGGACCCGACGGCGCGAACCACGTAGCAGACGTTGGCGCCGAGCGGGGCGTCCGTGTCCGTGAAGAGCCGTCTCTCCTGCGGTTCGGGGTTCAGTGGGGCCCGGTAGGCGCCCGGCGGGAGACGGCGGTAGACCCGGAACCCGTGGCTGCGGGGTAGGGGCGGGGCCGGAATGGTCGCGTCTCCCTCCGTGGTGTCCTCGTCCGCGCGGACGGCATCACCGATGGCTTCGTCCGGCGCCGGCTCGTCCGAGGGCGTGAACCCGGCGGCTTGCCCGCCGCCTTCTCCGCGGGCCTCGCCGCGCCTTTCCCGCGTCCCTTCGGACGCGGCGTCCGGGGTGGGAGAGTCATCCCCCTCGCGCGGAGCCGCCTTGGGCGCCGAGGACGGGCCTCGGGCGAAGGGGCGCCTGGACCCGCCGACCGGTCCCAGGTCGGGCGGGGGGAGCTCCTCCGGACGGGCCCCTCGCCAGCTCAGCGTGACGCCCCTCGCCCGGAGGCGCGCGTTGAGGTCGTCGGGCGGGGAGAGCGGTTCGTGCGTCTCGAGCGCGAGGATCAGGCTCCGCTGGCCCTTGTCGCGTCCGGCCACGGCGCGGGCGGCCGCCCGCACCAGGGTCCCCGGCGGGGGCAGGGGCACCGTGTCGACCACGCGGGCGCCGGGCTCGGCGCGGAGAGTGCGCTGCTGGCCCTTCTTCTCGACGTCGACCCACCCCTCTCCCCAGAAGAGCTCAATGTCGACACGGTCGAAGGGGACACCCTCCACGGAGGCCGTGGGTGCGGTGCATGAGATCTCGAGTGCCGCTCCGCGCTGGGCGAGGCGAAAGTCGGACAGCGTGGGCGGGGTCCGGCGCCGTGGCGGCAGGGGCGGACCCTTGTGGCCGCAGGCCGGCGCGAGCGTGAGGACGAGGGCGAGAAGGATCGCCGGGCGAACCATGGCTGTTCAGAGGATGTAGCGCGAGAGGTCCTGGCTCTTGACCACCGGCTCGAGGCGCCGGCGGACGTAGGCCCCATCGATCGTGACCTCGAACGGAGACGTTCCTCCTGCCTCGAAGGACACCTCGTCGAGGAGGGTCTCAAGGACCGTGGCCAGGCGCCGGGCCCCGATGTTCTCCGTCTGCTCGTTGACCTGCGCCGCGAAGCGCGCGATCTCCTTCACCGCGTCTTCGGCGAAGGCCAGCCCGACGCCCTCGGTCCCGAGGAGGGCGCGGTACTGGGTGACGAGCGCGCTCTGCGGCTCGGTCAGGATCCGGACGAGATCCTCCTCGCCCAGGGCCTTGAGCTCGACCCGGATCGGAAAGCGTCCTTGAAGCTCGGGGATCAGATCGGTGGGCTTGCTGACGTGAAAGGCCCCGGCGGCGATGAAGAGCACGTGGTCGGTGCGGACGGGGCCGTACTTCGTGGAGACCGTGGTGCCCTCGACGATCGGGAGCAGATCGCGCTGCACGCCCTCGCGCGAGACGTCGGGTCCGTGGATGCTCTCGCGGCCGGCGATCTTGTCCATCTCGTCGAGGAAGACGATGCCCGAGGATTCCGCTCGCTCCACCGCCTCGCGGGCCACCTGCTCCTGGTCCACGAGACGAGCGGCCTCCTCCTGCCGCAGGACCTCGCGAGCCTCGGAGACGGGCAGGCTGCGCCGTTTCGTCCGGTTGCCGAACAGGCCGGGGAGGAGGTCGCGGAAGTTCACGTCCATCTCCTCCGTCCCCTGGCTGCCCAGGATCTGGAATGAAGGCATCGTCCGCTCGGGTACGTCCACCTCGACCGTCCGGGTCTCGAGCAGGCCGTCGCGCAGCTGGGCCCGCAGCTTCTCGCGAGTGGCCCGGAACGATTCGTCCCCGGCCGGGTCCGGCGGCGCGCCTTCGGCGGGTTGATGGGGTGCTCGGCCCGAGGCCGAGCCCGGCCACGGCAGCAGCAGGTCGAGGAGCCGCTCCTCCGCTCGGGTCTCGGCCTTCTCCTGCACCTCCGCCTGCTTCTCGCGGCGCACCATGTCCACCGCACCGGCCACCAGGTCGCGGACGATCGACTCAACGTCGCGTCCCACATAGCCCACCTCGGTGAACTTCGAGGCCTCGACCTTGACGAAGGGGCTCCCCGACAGCTGGGCCAGGCGCCGCGCGATCTCGGTCTTGCCCACACCGGTGGGCCCGATCATGAGGATGTTCTTGGGGGTGATGTCG
>JAJDNV010000055.1 GCA_022340545.1 Acidobacteriota bacterium
GGCTCCCCGGGCCGAGGCCGTCGCCGTCAGGGACGGACGCATCGTGGGCGTTGGCGCCCTCTCCGAGGTCATGCAGCTTCAGGGCGAGGAGACGACGCTGTTCGAGCTCGCCGGCCGCGCCATGTTGCCCGGCTTCGTGGACAGCCACGGGCACGTGGTCCTGGGCGGTCTGCAGGCGCTCGCGGCGAACCTGCTGGCGCCGCCGGACGGCGACGTGACGGACATCCCCGGGCTCGTCGAGACGCTCAAGGCATGGGCGGAGGCGAACGCCGATACGGTCGCTTCGGTGAACCTGATCATCGGGTTTGGCTACGATCAGTCACAGCTCTCGGAAAGAAGGCATCCTACGAGAGACGAGCTCGACGGGGTCTCGACGGAGATGCCGATCGTCATCGTTCACCAGTCCGGCCACTTCGGCGTGGCGAACTCCCGGGCGCTGGAGGTCGTCGGCTTCACCGCCGAAACGCCCGATCCAAAAGGCGGCATCATCCGCCGCGACGCGGCCGGGGAGCCGGACGGCGTTCTCGAGGAGAACGCGTTCTTTGCCGCGCTGGCGACGTTGGTGCGCGATCTCGGCGCGGACGGCTTCAAGGCATTCGCGCGTGCGGGGGCGAGGCTGTGGGCCAGCTTCGGCTACACCACCGCGCAGGAAGGCCGGGCCAGCCCCGAGGTGAGCGAGATCGCCCGGAGCGGGGCGTCCGAGGGTATCTTCCCGATCGACGTGGTGGTCTATCCCGACGTTCTGGTCGATCGGGACTACATCGCCGCGAACGTGTCCGAGACGTATGAGAACCATCTTCGCATCGGTGGCGCGAAGCTGACGATCGACGGGTCGCCGCAGGGGTTCACCGCCCTGCGCGACCGGCCCTACTACGACCCGGTGGGCGACTACCCGCCGGGATATGCCGGCTACGCCGCGGCGAGCATGGAGCAGGTCCTCGACGCGGTGAACTGGGCCTTCGAGAAGCGGATCCAGATCATCACCCACGCGAACGGCGAAGGCGCCTCGGACATGCTCATCGCGGCGATCGAAGCCGCGAGCGAGAAATACGGCGCCGCGGACCGGCGCCCGGTGCTCATCCACGGCCAGTTTCTGCGTGAGGACCAGGTTGATGCCCTGCAGCGCCTGAAGGTCTTTCCTTCTTTGTTTCCCATGCACACCTTCTACTGGGGCGACTGGCACCGTGACCACACGGTCGGGCCGGTTCTGGGAGACGACATCTCGCCCACGGGGTGGGTCACGACGCGGGGAATGAGGTTCGGGACGCATCACGACGCGCCCGTGGCCTTTCCGGACAGCATGCGAGTCCTCGACGCCACCGTGACCCGGCGCACCCGCTCCGGCGACATTCTCGGCCCCGCTCACCGGGTCGACGTGATGACCGCCCTCAAAGCGATGACCATATGGCCCGCCTGGCAGCACTTCGAGGAGGACGACAAAGGCTCGATCGAGGTGGGCAAGCTGGCCGACTTCGTGATCCTGTCCGAGGACCCGACAGCGGTGGACCCGGAAGCGCTCGACCAGGTGCGGGTGAGGGTCACCGTCAAGGAGGACGCGGTCGTCTACGAGGCCGAGGGTGACGAGGAGACCCCGGGCTATCGCGGCGACTTCCCCGCGGGAGCCCCGCTCGCCCCTGGCTTCGAGCTGCTCGAGGCGCTGGAGGACGCCAGCCCCACCAGAGGGGAGTGATCTCTCACCATCCGTCCGCCTTGGGACAGCGGGCGCACGCCGCGGGAAAGGGGGTGTCGGCCAGCGACGACTCGAGCTCGGCATATGCGCGGTCGAGGTCGGCCAGGGCCACCACCCCCCACCCGGAGGCGAGCAGTCCTTCCTTGCGGAACCTGGCGTCCGCCGCCAGGCGCTTCTCGAACGGGGCGCCGAAGCTCCGGTAGGCGTCGCTGTCGAGGATCTCGCGCAGGCTGGAGGCGGCGAGGTAGCCGAGGGTGGGCGTCTTCACCTCGATGAATCCGGCCTCGGTGACCCACGATCCAGTCCATGGCGGCGCCCAGCAGCTCGCCGTTCGTTGTGATCCCGACGCGGCAGCCGGCCGCCGCGGCGTCGGCCGCCATCGACCTGAGTGCCGGGTGGAGCAGTGGCTCGCCCCAGCCCTGGAGGTGGAGGTGGTCCACCATCGGCAGGTCTGGCAGCAGTCTCCGCCACAGGTCGGAGGACAGGTCGCCTGCACGCCAGCGGTCAGCCAGCACTGACCGCGGACAGACCGCGCAGCGCCGGGTGCAGCGGCTGGTGACCTCGACCTGGAGCGCTCCCAGGCGTCGCCGTGCCACGGCTCAAGCTTAGCCCTTCATTTGCCCGGGTCGACGCGCACCCTCGGGACGGGCGAGAGTGCGAGGCCCTGGTGTCCGGCGGGCTCCTGGGCGGGTGGTTTCGATCGACGAACGGCCGGGATCAGGCCTCCCGCCCCAGGCACATGAGCGTCATGTCGTCATGGGGACGGGCGGTGCCGCAGAAGCGGAGGACGTCGTCGACGATCCCGTCGATCAGCTGACGGCCCGGCTCGCGTGAGCGGTTTCGGATGTACGCCTCGAGCCGCACGTCTCCGTACTCTTCGTCCGCGGGGTTGGCGGCCTCGGTCACGCCGTCGGTGTACATCAGCAGCCGATCGCCGGGCTGGAGGTCCAGGCTCATCGCCTCGTAGGCGGCCTCCGGCAGGACGCCGAGCGCCATCCCCGTCGCCCCGAGGCGCGCGGTGGGCGGGGGCCCGCCCAGCACGAAGGGAGGGTTGTGCCCGGCGTTCACGTAGCGCAACGATCCCGTGGACGTCTCGAGCTCCGCGTAGAACAGCGTGATCAGCCGGTTGGAGGGAATGTTGGCACAGAGGTGCGTGTTGAGCTTCGCGATGAGGGTCTCGCCCCGATACTCGGCGCTCAGCAGGGTCCGCAGGCTGCCCTGGAGAAGCGCCATCAGCAGCGCCGCGGGCATGGCCTTCCCCGCCACGTCGCCCAGCGCGATCGCGATCTTCCCCTCCCCGAGATCGATGATGTCGAAGTAGTCGCCGCCCACCGTGTTGGCGGGACGCATCGTGCTCACGATGCTGATCCCGTCGCGCTCGAAGGGATCGAAGGGCAGCAGACCGAACTGGATCTGGCGCGCGACCTCCAGGTCGCCCTTCAGGCCGAGCTTGTCCCGCAGCTCGAGGACGAGCACGAAGAACAGCGCCGTCGCGGCGGCCAGGAGCCAGGTCTGGGTGGCGAGGACCGGCTGGAGGGAGAAGGGCCCGATGTCGAGCATGTGCAGCAGGAAGCCCAACCAGCTGGCCACGAGGAACAGCACCGACGCCGCGAACAGGACCCGGCGCCAGGGGCTCAGCCGGTAGGACACGGCGAGGAAGAATCGCCAGAGGGCCCGGGAGTGGCGCTTGTGGGCGGGCAGCCCGGAGAGGTCGGAGAGGTCCACCTCGCGCGTCAGGAACTGGAAGGTGTCCCGGGTCTCGCGCTGGAGGAGGCTCCGCAGCCCTTCGGGAGTGACGTCGCGGGTGAACAGCTGGCGTAAGGACGCCCAGTAGTCCTCGGTGAGAGCGGGACGCTGCGGGCGCTTCGGCTTCGGTCCGAGCTTCGCGGCGAAGCCCTCGAACCGCTCGCGCGACTTCTCCGCGAGCGCGGCCAGGTCGGCGATCGGATCCGGGGTCATCGCAGCACGAGGGATCTCTCGACCGCCCGACCCGAGAGCTCCTGCAGCCGCTCGCGCTGCTCGGGAGGGAGCGCGACGACACCCGCCTTGACGACCTCCCGCAGAGCCCGCACCTCCGCCGCCGGCACCGGCCGGTCCGCCTTGACCAGGGCGAGGACCTGGGCCAGCCGCCGCCGTTGCAGGTCGGGAACCGGCTCCCAGATCTGTCCGTAGATCTCTCCCATCTCCCGGGCCTCCGCGGCGCTCAGCCCCTCGAGGCCGCGGCTCACCGCTCGCAGGGCGTCGACCGGCACGTCCTCGAGCGCCTCTCCCTTGCTCATGCGCTCTCCTATGAGCAGACGAAGTGCCTCCCGTGGAAGTTCCGGCACCTCGACAGACAGGCGCTCGGCGGCCTCTTCGACCCGCGCCGCGAGGTTTCCCGAGGGTGCGATCGCCCCGACGAGCTCTACGAAGGCGCGGTCGAACTCCTCGCCGGCCGAGGCGGGGGCCCAGGCCTCCAGCCAGTAGTACTCGTACCCGTCGACCCACACCGCGGTGGCCCCCCGGAACGAGTCGAGCCCGTCCTCCCAGTGCGTCCGCACGAGACGCCCGCGGCCCCGGCCCAGCTGGACGTCGGCACGGCCATCTTCGCGGAGCGAGGGCTGCGAGGGGACCCGCTCCTGCAGGAGCAGATCGATCTGCCGGTCGAGGTCTCCCATGATGTCCGGGTCCGGCCGGGACTGCGCCTCCCCGAAGGCGTCCAGGGCGGGATAGGACACCGCCAGCCGGGCCCCGCGAGTGACCACGTAGGGGTTGTCCTCGCGGAGGGCCACCCAACCCGGCGGCAGGTCGACGACGAAGCCGAGGCGCGCATCGCCCACACGGCGGTCGGCGATCGCGTGTTTCTCGATATCCGCGATCCGACTCCGCTTTGCGAGAGCGGGGCGCAGCAGGGAGATGAGCCCGGCCAGGAGCACCACGACGAGGATCGCCCCCCCGCCCACCAGAAGCAGGGCCCGCCCGTGGGAAGAGAGGCCCGCCCGGCGCGGGGCGCCACCCCGAAGCTCGTCCGGGGTGTGAGGTTGCGTGCCGGCGTCGTCTTCGGGTGGAGGGCCGTCGTCAACGGGGGCCGGGGAGGAGGTCGCATCCGCGCGCGCCGGGGAGAGGACCTCCTCGATCCGCAGCCAATCCGGGGCCCCGTCCGGCCACACCAGGGCGCCATCCGGGATCCGGCCCTCCGTGCTCCACGACTCCAACGTGGCGCGGTCGATGGGACCGTATCGGGTCCCGTCCGGGAAGAGCAGCGTGTACTCGTCAGCCATGTGATCTCAATAGACCCATGCGAGGTCGTAGCGAAGCACCTTGACTCCCCCCCTGGTCGGGTGGAGCGTCTTCTCTTCGAGGCTCTGGGAATCGACGTCCACGATCTCGGCCAGCTCCCGCTCGAGGTCGGCCACCTCGGCGCGAATGGCCTCGAGGCGAGCCTCGGCCTTGTCTTCGAGCCGGTTCTTGGTGAGGACCGAGTCGACGCCGGAGGCGCTGCGTCGGCGTCCCAGCAGCCCGGTCATCTTCAGCACCGTCTTGCCGATGGCGAGCCACTTCTCCTGGCGACGGCCCTCGACCTCCTCCTCGCGCAGGGTCAGCGTCGCCTTCTTCTTCGTGAGACGGGCCCGGATCTTCTCCCCCGCCTTCCCGCCCCGGGACGCGTGGAGCCGGCGCACGAACGCCTCGGTGGTCTCCCCGGGCATGGACTGCTCGCCGGTGTCCGGGTCGACGAAGACGTTGACGGAGAGCCGGTCGGGAAGGCGCTGGCGGAGGGCCTTCTCGATGTCTGGCGCCGGGTTGCCGGCGAGCCACTCCGGAAGGGCTCCGTACCGGATCTCGGCCGGCGGCTTCTCCTCCACGTCGCCCTCGGCCACCTCGAAGTGCTCTGCCTCGAGGGCCTCGGCGGCGGTGGCTCCGCCAAGGGGCCAGGCGCTGAGCCCCACCGTCTCCTGCCCTCCCGGGTAACGGGCGGCGTGCTTGACGACCAGGTGCAGCTCGGCGAGCCGCCCTCCGTGCCTCGGCAGGTACCGGTGCTCGAAGGGTGCGGGAAGCACCGGCGGACCTCCGGCCGGCTCGCCCACCGCGGATTCCGCGATGTCCGGGGCCCGTCCTCCCATCAGTCGCCCGATCTCCTCGCGGGTGAGCGGCCCCCGCAGATACGACATGGCCCAGCGCGAGTGGAGCAGGCACGGCTCCTCGCGGTGCACGTCGTGGAGCAGGAACACCCGCTTGCGCGTGGCCCCGAGCAACCGTTTCACCGCCGATTTCTCCAGGCCGGCCCCGGTGAGCCCGTCGTCCAGGCGATCCCGATCCTGCTCCGTCTGCAGCGTCCCCACCATCCAGGTGCCCATGTTGGCCAGCCCCTTGTAGTCGAGGTCCACCGGGTTCTGGGTCGCCAGGACGACCCCCACCCCCTGCGCCCGGGCCTGCTTGAGCAGCGTCAGGAGGGGTCGTTTGGTGGGCGGGTTCTTCGGATGGGGCGGGAAGTAGCCGAAGACCTCGTCCATGTAGACGAGGGCCCGCAGCTCGCTCGTCCCTCCCTGACGGCGCATCCACGTCTTGACCTTGTCGAGGAGCAGGGCGGTGACGAACAGGCGCTCCTCGTCCCGGAGGTGGGCGGTGGAGACGACGGAGAGCCGGGGCCGCCCGTCCGCCGCGCGAAGAAGACGGTCGACGTCGAGCGACTGCCCTTGGCGCCACGCCTCGAAGGAGGGAGCGGCGAGCAGGTTGTTGAGGGCGAGCATCAGGCCCTGGCGGTCCTTCCGGGGGAAGACGGTCTCGACCGGCAGCGCGCCGAGCCTCTCGAAGGGAGGGTCGGCCACCGCCGCGATGAGGGTCTCGAGCCCGAACCCCTGGCCCTCCCGCCAACCGTGCTCGATCAGGTTGGAGAGGAGGATGGCCTCGCGCGACTGCAGGGGGTCGGCGTCGATGCGCAGCAGACCCAGGAGGCCGGCCACGATCCCTCCGATCTCGTCGCGGAGGTCTTCCTCGGCCGATTCGAAGGGGACTGAGGGCGCGTCGAGCGACTGGAGCACGTTCAGCGGCACCCCGGCGTCGGAGCCCGGGGTGTAGACGATCGCGTCGTGGGACGCCTTCAACGCCGCGATGTCGGCCGGTCCCAGGCCCCACTCCTCGAGGCCCTTCGTCCACCGCGCCGCGGTGTCGCGGGCCGCGGTGGGAACGTCCTGGCCATCCCGGCGCGCGGCCTCGGCGTCGATCCAGGGCTCGAACGACGCCGCGTCGAGGGCGTCGAAGAGCAGGAGCAGGTTGCCGAGGTCGCCCTTGGGATCGATGGCGAGGACCGGCACGCCCTGGCGAAGGAGCTCTTCGAGCAGCACCACCGCGAGACCGGTCTTTCCCGATCCCGTCATCCCGACGATGAGACCGTGGGTGAGGAGGTCGGCGGGATCGAGGTCGAGGCGGGCCCCGAGGTCGCCGCTCTTCGGGTCCACCTGCCGGCCGAGGTACAGCCCGTCACCCATTCGCGAGGCTCCTTTCCAGGGTGGGCGGCGAAAGTATAGCCTCGGGGGCGACGCTCGAGCACGGCCCGGGTCGGGCGCCGGGGGAATTCATCGGCGCTTGCGCGCCTCCGCCTCCTCGACCCAGCCACGCCTCAGCTTCTCTGAAGGGATGCTCGACAGGTACGGTTTGATGTCGAGGATCGGCGTCCCGTCGAGCATGTCCAGCCCGCGCACGCGCAGGACCGGTCCCTCGCGGCCCAGGAGCTCGACCACGCTCAGCCCGATCGGGTTTGGCCTTCGTGGCGAGCGCGAAGAGAAGACGCCGTGCGGCCGCCGGTCGTCGAGGGGAACGTGGGCGACGACGTCGAAGCCCTCCGATCGATGGAACACCCACAGCACGAAGAGGTGCGAGAAACCCTCGATGTCCCGGAGCCCGTCCTCCAGCTCGGGCCGCAGCTCGAGGGTCCCCTCCGCCCGGTGCTTCGCCCCGGGGCCCTTGGGAATCTCTGATGTCTCGCGGTGGGGGCTCCGCACCACCCCGATCGGCCTCAGGGTGATGGTCGTCTCCGTTGGCTTCGGCTCCATCCGACCCCCCTAGCTTCCTGTCACTGACGTCGCGTGTCCATCCTCAGCGCGCAGTGTTGCCGGGGGCTCGGCGTGCACCCCGTCTGCGGGCCCGCCAGCTTCGAAGTGAATACAGGGTCCTCGCCGGGGCCCCGCCCGCCGAGCCCCTTCGCCGCGCTGACTGCCTCGTTGACTCGACATCAGTGACACGACACTACCCCCCGGGCGCCTGGCCGTCCGGTCGCGTGATCTGCGCGGCGACGTGCTCTGCCATGGCCCGGGCGAGGATCTCCTTGCCGGGTCGGGTGACGTGGATGATGTCGTAGAAGACGTCCTCGTCGATCGTGTCGAAGATGTCGCTGAGGTCGTGGACGACCAGCCCCTGCCGCTGCGCGCGCTTCCACTCGAGACGGACTCTCAGCCGCAGGTCGCGCGCCATCTTCCCGAAGCCTTCGAGCGGAGCCACGATCTCCCGCTCGCCGGGGCCCAGGGCCGGCTTGAAGAAGATCAGGGGCTGGAAGAAGGCCATGAAGTCGGCCCCGAACGCCCGCGAGATCCGCTGGGCCTTGACCAGGTTGCCGACGTAGACGGCGGCGATCCGATCGCGCCACTCCGGGGAGAGGTATCCCGCTTCGTGGCGGGCCTGGTCGAGACCCACGAAGCGCTCGGTGAAGACGCCGGGGGCGAGGGCGCGGAGGGCGTTGCTTCCGTAGGCGAGCAGGGTCCAGGTCGGATAGGCCGAGACGTCGCGCCGCAGGAGGGGGTTCGTCTCGTAGGCGATGAAGTTGAAGGGGTACCCGGGTCGGGGATCGTACTGGACGGGCGAGGTGAGGTCGTTGCCTCCGTTGAACATGACCACGAGGTCCGGATCCAGGTCCGCCACCTCGAAGACGATGCGGGCCAGCTCCTGGCCGGACACCGAGGAGATCACGCCATAGTTGTAGCAGCGCACGTCGGTCAGGCCGCGGTCGTGAAGCTGCGCCTCCAGCAGGACGGGGAGGGGCGGGTCGCCCTCGAACACCGTCGAGCCCCCGACGACGAAGATGCGGAACTCCCCCGCCGGCTTCGCCGGCGCCGGCTCCGCCCCCCGATAGCCCCGCCCGTTCAGGCGCTCCGGGGTACCCGGGGGCTGGGTCAGGCGTCCGCCGGGACGGCCCCCGAACATCGTGTAGGGCTGGGGCGCGCGGACGGCGTCCGCCGGGTAGATCCTCTCCAGCGGGGAGCCCGCCGGGAGGAGCACGCGGGAGAGGAGCTCCAGGAGGATGAACCCGACGGCGGTGCCGAAGACCGCGAGACCTGCGGTGCGCTTGATGCTCCGGATTCGACCGGCCCAGGAACCCACGCGCGCCCAGTATAGCCATCATTGTCGGCGTGCGCCCGAGGGTCGACCCGAGAGGTCTGTCGATCCTCCCGCCGAGAAGGGTCCTCAACCGGGAGCCGACACGGCCCAGCGACGTGAAAAGGTCTACTGACGGCCTCTCTGCGGGCGGGCCTTCGCCCGCAGAGAGAACCGCCCGCGGTCAGCTATCCGAGGTTCTCGGCCGCGAACTCCCAGTTGATCAGGTTGTCGATCACCGCGGTCACGTAGGCCGGCCGCTTGTTCTGGTGATCCAGGTAGTAGGCGTGCTCCCAGACGTCGATGGTCAGGAGCGGCGTCTTCCCGGTCGCGAGCGGGCTGTCCGCGTTGGCGGTCTGCTCGACCTTGAGCTTGCCGCCGTCGAGCACCAGCCACGCCCACCCGCTGCCGAACTGGGTCACCGCGGCCTTCGACAGCTCGTCCTTCAGCTTCGCGAGCTCGCCGAAATCGGTCTTGATCTTGTCGAGGAGCTTTCCGCTGGGCGCGCCACCCTTGGGGGCGAGGCTCTTCCAGTAGAACGAGTGGTTCCAGGCCTGGGACGCGTTGTTGAACAGGCCCTTCTTGTCGGCCTTGCCGAACGTGGCCTTGACGATGTCCTCGAGCGAGGCGTCGGCAAACTCGGTCCCCTTGACCATGTCCGTCGCCTTGTCGACGTAGGTCTTGTGGTGCTTGCCATAGTGGAAGGAGATCGTGTTCGCGGAGATGTGCGGGGCGAGGTCGCCGTCGCCGTACGGAAGGGGGGGCAGTTCGATCTTCATGTCACCTCTTCTGGTCTACTTGCCTTTGGGAAACGCCTTCCAGACTACCGCGAGTCGGCCGTCGGCCCAAGCGGAAAGACCGTGGACGTTGGCGTCGTCTGGAGGATAATCCAGCCTCCAGGAGGCTGGTCATGACCCGATCCAGGATGTCCTCGGCCGCCGGGCTGAGCCTCGCCCTCGTCGCCGCCCCGGCGGCCGCCGTGTGGGCCCAGGAGCCGCAACCCGCCTACCTCGACCCGTCGCAGCCGATCGAGCAGCGGGTGGACGACCTGGTGGGCCGCATGACCCTCGAGGAGAAGGCCTCGCAGCTCGTGAACCACACCCGCGCGATCCCGAGACTCGGCGTCCCGGGGTACGACCTGTGGTCGGAGGCCCTGCACGGCGTCGCGCGCAACGGGATCGCGACCGTCTTCCCGCAGGCGATCGGGCTCGCGGCAACCTTCGACGCGCCGCTCATCCACGAGATGACCTCGGCCATCGGGCTCGAGGGCCGAGCCAAGTACAACATGGCCGTGCGCGCCGGCGAGCAGGGCGACCGGTACAAGGGAATCACCTTCTTCTCCCCCAACATCAACATCTTCCGCGACCCGCGCTGGGGCCGTGGACAGGAGACCTACGGCGAGGACCCCCACCTCACGGAGCGGATGGCCGTCGCCTTCATCACCGGGCTGCAGGGTGACGACCCCCGACACCTGACCGCGGTGGCCACAGCCAAGCACTACGCCGTGCACAGCGGGCCCGAGCCCTTGCGCCACGGGTTCGACGCCGTCGTGTCGAAACACGATCTCGAGGACACCTACCTCCCCGCGTTTCGGGCGGCGGTGGTGGAGGGTCACGTCCAGGCCGTCATGTGCGTCTACAACGCGGTCAACGGCGTGCCGGGCTGCGCCGACGAGTTCCTGCTCGAGGAGACGCTCAGGGACGACTGGGGCTTCGACGGGTTCGTGACCGGCGACTGCAACGCCGTCGACGACATCTATACCGGTCACAAGTACGTCGAGACCGCGGCCGAGGCCGCCGCGGCCGCCATCAAGGGCGGCACGGACAACGACTGCGTCGTGGGCTTCCGGTCCCAGGGGGAGGTCCCCGAGTACCAGAAGTACCTCGACGCGGTGAAGGAGGGACTCTTGACCGAGGCCGAGGTCACCCTGGCCGTGAAGCGGATGATGCGGACCCGCTTCGCGCTCGGGCTGTTCGACCCTCCCGAGACGGTGAAGGCGGCCCAGGTCCCCGATTCCGTCGTCGACAGCGAGGCCCACCGCCAGCTCGCTCTCAGGCTGGGGCGTGAGTCCATGGTCCTGCTCAAGAACAGCGGTGTCCTGCCCCTGGCCGGCGAGACGAAGAGGATCGCCGTCGTCGGCCCGCTCGCCGACTCGGCGCGCGTGCTTCTCGGCAACTACAACGGCACCCCGTCGCGATCCACCACTGCCCTGGACGGCATCCGAAAGGAGTTTCCCCAGGCCGAGGTGACGTTCGAGCCGGGCACCGCCTACTTGCGGCCCCTCGAGCCGGTGCCCACCTCGGTGCTGAGGACCGAGGACGGTGCGCCCGGCCTCGAGGCCGAGGTCTTCGAGTCGGACGAGTTCACCGGCGACCCCCTCGAGACGCGGGTCGATGCTCAGGTGATGGCGGGGCTGGAGCCAGGCACGCGGCCGAGCCGGACCGAGCCCCCCGCGCCCGCCCACCCCACTCGGTGGACCGGCTGGCTGGTGGCGCCGGAGTCGGGAACCTCTACCCTCGGCGTCGCCGGTTTCAGCAACCGGCTGTATCTCGACGACAAGCTTCTGGTGGACACGTCCGGGGGCTTCCGTCGTTCGCCCCAGACCGTCGAGGTCGAGCTGGAGAAGGGGCGCCGGTATGCCCTCAAGGTCGAGAGCGTGCCGGGTCGATTCGCCTCGACGCGTCTCGTGTGGCTGCCCCCCGACCCCGGACGCGAGGAGCGAGCGGTCAGGGCGGCTCGGGCCGCGGACGTGGTCGTGGCCGTGGTCGGCATCACCTCCGATCTCGAGAGGGAGGAGTCGAACGTCGACATGCCGGGCTTCAAAGGCGGCGATCGGACCCGCCTCGGTCTTCCGGACGAGCAACGGCAGCTCCTCGAGGCGGTGAAGACGACCGGCACGCCGCTCGTCGTCGTGCTGATGAGCGGGAGCCCGCTCGCCGTCAACTGGGCCGACAAGAACGCGGACGCCATTCTCGAGGCGTGGTATCCCGGCGAGGAGGGCGGAGCGGCGATCGCCGAGACGCTGGCCGGGGCGAGCAACCCGGCGGGCCGGCTGCCGGTCACCGTCTACACCGGCATCGAGCAGCTCCCCGAGTTCACCGACTACTCGATGGCCCATCGGACGTATCGCTACTTCCAGGGACAGCCCCTCTATCCCTTCGGCCACGGTCTCAGCTACACGAGCTTCGCGTACTCCGGCCTCGAGCTCTCCGAGACCACGCTCGCCGCTGGCGACCCGCTTGAGGTTGCGGTCGACGTCGAGAACACCGGCAAACGCGACGGCGACGAGGTCGTCCAGGTCTACCTCGTGTTCCCGAAGCTGGACGGGGCCCCGAGGCACGCCTTGCGGGGGTTTTCCCGCATCCACCTGCGGTCCGGCGAGAGCCGACGCGTGAAGCTGCTGCTGGGCGAGCGCGATCTCAGCTACGTCAGCGAGGCGGGCACGCGGCTGATCGGCGCCGGGACGTACGAGCTGAGCGTGGGTGGCGGCCAGCCCGGGACGGGCGCGCCGGCCACGACCACGACCTTCAACATCACGGGCGAGAAGCAGCTCCCCCGCTGAGGCCGCTCCGCTTGCCCTTCGCTCCGACCTGGGCCATGGTCGGGGGATGCCCCAACGCCACATCGCGGTCGAGAAGGCCTGGCAGAACAACCTGAAAGGTGTGAGCGTCCGCGTCCCCCTCGGCGCGGTGACCGCGGTGACGGGGGTGGCCGGGGCCGGCAAGTCTTCACTCGCCTTCGACGTGCTCTACGCCGAGGGCCACCGGCGGTACGCCGAGACGTTCAGCCCCTACGCACGACAGTTCCTGGAGCGGCTCGACCGACCGCGGGCCGAGAAGATCGAGGGCGTGCTGCCGGCGGTGGCGGTGGACCGCACCGCTCCCGTGCGGACCTCGCGCTCGACCGTCGGGACCATGACCTCCGTGGCCGACTACATGCGCGCCCTCTACGCGCGCGCGGCCACGCTCCACTGCCGGAGCTGTGGCCAGCCGGTCCGCCGCGACACCCCGTCGTCGATCTTCGACGCCCTCGTGGCTGCGGGCGAGGGCCGCACCGCGCTGGTGTGCTTCCCCCACCGGGTCGGCAAGACGGTGAGCACCGCCGTCGTGCGCGAGGCCTTCGAGAAGGCGGGCTTCCGCCGCGTGCTCGAGGACGGCGAGCCCGTCCGCATCGAGGACGCCCGGCTGCGCCCGGAGGCCGGACGGATCGTCGTCGTCCTCGATCGCCTCACCGTCGAGCGCACGCGCCGCCAGCGGATCGTCGACTCCCTCGAGGCCGCACTCCGACACGGAGAGGGTCACGTCGAGTTCCACGTCGAGGGCGAGGCCCAACCGCTCCGCTTCAGCGAGGCCCTTCACTGCGCGCGCTGCGACATCGACTACGCCGACCCGTTCCCCGCCCTCTTCTCCTTCAACCACCCCGTGGGCGCCTGCTCCACCTGCAAGGGCTTCGGGCGGACGATGGCGATCGATCCTCACCTCGTCGTCCCCGATCCCCGCAAGACGATCGCCCAGGGCTGCGTGAAGCCCTTCCAGACGACCTTCTACAGCGACTGCCAGGACGACCTCGAGCGTTTCTTCCGCCGGGCGGGCCTGCCCGACGACGTCCCCTGGCGGAAGCTGCCGGAGAAGGTGAAGCAGCTCGTCTGGGACGGCGAGCCCGGCGGGCGCCAGAATTGGCAGCGCAGGTGGTACGGCATCCGCGGCTTCTTCGAGTGGCTGGAGTCACGCACGTACCGGATGCACGTGCGCGTCTACCTCTCGCGCTTCCGGAGCTACAGGACCTGCCCCGACTGCGACGGCGCGCGGCTGACCCCCGAGGCGCGCCTCTACCGCATCGCCGGGCGCACCCTGCCGGATGTCGAGGCGCTGGCGGTGGCGGACGCTGAGCGCGTCTTCCGCGAGTGGTCGGTCCCGGGCCGGGACCCGGCCTCGGAGCAGCTCCTGCACGAGATCCGGGGGCGTCTGCGCTTCCTGGTCGACACCGGCCTCGGGTACCTGACGCTCGGGCGACAATCGCGCACGCTCTCCGGCGGGGAGGCCCAGCGCGTCACCCTCGCCACCGCCCTGGGGGGCTCGCTCACGAGCACCCTCTACGTCCTCGACGAGCCCTCGGTCGGCCTCCACCCCCGCGACGCCGGCCGCCTGTCGACGGTGCTGACTCGGCTCGCCGACGCCGGCAACGCCGTCGTGGTCGTCGAGCACGACCCGACACTCATCGGCGCGGCTGATCACATTATCGACCTCGGCCCCGGGCCGGGACGAGACGGCGGCGAGGTCGTCTACCAGGGCCCGGTGGCCGGCCTGCTGAAGGAGGCACGCTCGAAGACGGGCGCCGCCCTCGCCGGCCGTCTCGTGACGCCCCGACCGCCCGAACGCCGCCGCCCCGGGAAGAAACGGCGACTGCGCATCCGCGGTGCACGCGAGAACAACCTGCAGGACGTCAGCGTCGACCTCCCCCTCGGCCTCCTCGTGTGCGTCACCGGGGTCTCCGGCTCCGGCAAGTCCTCGCTCGTCGACCAGGTGCTCTACCGCAACCTGCGACGACACCTCGGCCTCGGCGAGTCGGAGCCCGGGGACTGCGACGGCATCGACGGGGCCTCCGCCCTGACCGGCGTCACGCTCGTCGACCAGGCCCCGCTCGGGGCGAGCTCCCGGGTGAACGCCGCCACCTACATGAAGGTGCTCGAGCCGCTCCGCAAGGCCTTCGCCGCGACACCCGAGGCGAAGGCCCGCGGCCTCAAGCCCACCGCCTTCTCGTTCAACTCCGCCGCCGGGGCGTGCCCGGTCTGCGAGGGCGCCGGCTACGAGAAGGTGGAGATGCAGTTCCTGCCCGACGCCCTCGTGCGTTGCGCCGCCTGCGACGGGCGGCGCTTCCGGCCCGAGGTGCTGGAGATCCGCTGCCGGGGCCTCTCGATCGCCGAGGCGCTCGACCTGCCCGCGGCGGAGGTGGCTCGCGTGTTTGCCGACGCGCGGGGGGTGCCCGAGGCGCTCCAGCCGCTGCAGGACCTGGGTCTCGGCTACCTCTCGCTGTCGCAGCCCGCGCCCACCCTCTCGGGCGGAGAGGCCCAGCGGTTGAAGCTGGCCCGGGCCCTGACCGAGGCCGGCGAGAGCCGCGGCCGGCTCTACCTGCTCGACGAGCCCACGACCGGGCTCCACGCCGCCGACGTGGCCGTTCTCGTCGACGCGCTCCACCGCCTCGTCGACGCCGGGCACTCGGTCGTCGTCGTCGAGCACAACATGGAGGTGGCGAAGGCCGCGGACTGGATCCTGGACCTCGGCCCCGAGGCCGGCGACGATGGCGGCCGCGTCGTGGGCCAGGGGCCGCCGGAGACGGTGGCGAAGCGGGCGACACCGACGGGGCGGGCGCTCGCCTCCGCCATGAGGTCGAAGCCGCGAAAGATCCGCCCGGAAACCCGGAAGCGGGCGCGCCCCTCCACCCCGGCGCTCCGCGCCCCCCGGGCGGCGCGTCGCTCCCGGCCAGGCACCGGCCCGCCGGACGCCATCCGGATCCTCGGGGCCCGTGAGCACAACCTCCAGCGCGTGGCCGTCGACATCCCGCGGGATCGGCTCGTCGCGGTGACCGGGGTATCGGGGTCGGGCAAGTCGACGCTCGCCTTCGACGTCCTCTTCGCCGAAGGGCAGCGGCGTTTCCTCGACTGCCTCTCCACCTACGTCCGCCAGTTCATCCGGCCCCTGGCCCGCCCCGAGGTCGATCGCCTCGAGGGGGTGCCCCCCACCGTCGCCCTGGAGCAGAAGCTCTCGCGGGGGACGCCGCTCTCGACCGTGGGCACCACGTCGGAGGTCTACCACCACCTGCGCCTCCTCTGGGCTCGTCTGGGCGAGGTTCACTGCCCGAAGTGCGGCCTGCCGGGGCAGGTTGTCGACGCCGCCGCCCTCGCCGCGCGGGTGGCGGAGGACTTCCCCTCGGGCGACCTCAGCGTCCTCGCCCCGCTCGTGCGGCGCCGCAAGGGCTTCCATCTCGACGCGATCGCCGCCGCCGCGAGGCGGGGCGTGGCCGAGGTGCGGATCGACGGGACCCGATACGACGCCAGCGCGCCCCCGCGCGTAGACCGCTTCCAGATCCACGACGTCGAGGCCGTGGTCGGACGGGTGGCCCGGGGTCGTGGACGTCTCGATCGGCTGGAGGCGGCGACCGCAAAGGCCCTGGAGCTGAGCGGAGGAACGCTGCTGGCCTCGGGTCGAGCCGGCGAACGTTTCTACTCCACGCGACGGGCGTGCCCGAGCTGCGGGTCGGGGCTGCCCGCCCCCGATCCGCGCCTCTTCTCCTGGAGCCAGAAGTACGGCTCCTGCCCGGCCTGCGACGGCTTCGGGGCCCCGCGCCTCGAGGACGAGGACGGGGGTCGGCGTCGGGCCGGCGTGGCCTGCCGCTCCTGTGGAGGCACGCGCCTGCGGGCCGAGGCCCGGGCGGTCAAGATCGCCGGACGCCACATCGGCGAGATCTCCGCGCTGACCGTGGGGGAATTGCGCCGCTGGCTTAGAACCCTCGAGGGCGTCCTGCCGCCGGAGGTGCGCGATCGCGTGTGGCCGGAGCTGACGCTGCGCCTCGACCTCCTCCAGCAGCTCGGCCTCGGCTACCTCACCCTGGAGCGGGGGGCCGACACGCTCTCGACCGGCGAGGCCCAGCGCATCCGCATCGTCGCCGCCCTGGCCTCGAACCTCCGCGGCGTCTGCTACGTCCTGGACGAGCCCACGGTGGGCCTCCACCCCCGCGACGACGAGGCGCTGACGACGGCCCTCCTGGGCCTGCGCGATCGGGGCAACACGGTCATCGTGGTCGAGCACGAAGAGAGCGTCATCCGGGCCGCCGATCACGTCGTCGACCTCGGTCCCGGGGCCGGGCCGCACGGGGGGCAGGTGGTGGCGACCGGCTCGCCCAAGCAGGTGGCCCGCACGCGCGAGTCCGTCACCGGCCAGTGGCTGCGCGGCGAGGGCGTCCACCCGCCCTGGCCCCGGCGGAGCCTCAGGCAGGCGGACCGCCTCACCGTCGTGGGGGCGCGTCTTCACAACCTGCGAGCCCTGACCGTCGACATACCGCTGGCTCGCCTCACCGTGGTGACGGGCGTCTCGGGATCGGGCAAGTCGACGCTCGTCCGCGACGTGCTCTACCGGGCGGTGAAGGCCCGGGTCGTGGGGAAGCGCCTGCCCCCGGTGCTCGACAGGCTGGAGGGGACACGCGGCGTCGCGCGGGCGCTGGAGGTCGACGAGTCCCCCATCGGACGCACGCCCCGCTCCGTGCCCGCGACCTACGTCGGGATCATGGACACGATCCGGACGCTCTTCGCCGCGGTGCCCGACGCCCGCGCCCTCGGCTACAGCCGCAGCCGCTTCTCCTTCAACGTGAAGGGCGGTCGCTGCGAGCGGTGCGAGGGCCAGGGGCGGCTGCGCGTGACCATGTCCCTCCTGCCGGATGTCTACATCCCGTGCGAGACGTGCCGGGGGAGACGCTACAACGCCGACACCCAGGCCGTCGTGTTCAAGGAGAAGTCGGTGGCCGACGTCCTCGAGATGACGATCGACGAGGCGAAGGAGCTCTTCTCCGCGGTGGGGGCGATCCGGCGTCCGCTCGAGTTCCTGTCGGAGATCGGCCTCGGGTACCTGCAGCTCGGCCAGCCCTCACCCACCCTCTCGGGGGGCGAGGCCCAGCGCATCAAGCTCGCCGCCGAGCTGACCTCGCCGGGCTTCGGTCCATCCCTCTACGTGCTCGACGAGCCCACGACCGGCCTGCACATGGCCGACGTCGCAAAGCTCGTCGCCGCCCTCCAGCGGCTCGTCGATCGCGGGGACACCGTCGTCGTCATCGAGCACAACGTCGACCTCGTCGCCGCCGCCGACTGCGTGATCGATCTCGGCCCGGAGGGCGGGGAGGCCGGCGGCCGGGTCGTGGCCCGGGGCACGCCGGAGCAGGTGGCCCGCTCGAAGAGGTCGCGGACCGCACCCTATCTGAAGGCCTACCTGGACCGGATGGGCTCACGCCGTTCTCGACGCTGAGAACGAGCGCTTCACTGCGAGGCCCCTTCGCACCTTTTCACAGATCGCGGGTCCCAGCCGTGTACCTCAGAGTCGGTCTCTCCGGTCTAACCCTCTGAGAGAAGAAGATGACACTGACACGACGTCGCTCACTCTGGTTCCTGGCCGTTCCCCTCGCTCTGGTCGCCGCCGGGTCCATGGCGATCCGCGCCCGGGGCGCCGCCACCCAATACACGACGGTGACCGTCGACCGGGGCGACGTCGCCGAGGTCGTCGGCGCCACCGGCGTCCTTCAGGCCATGATCACCGTACAGGTGGGCTCCCAGGTCTCGGGGACGATCAGCCAGCTCTTCGCCGACTTCAACTCCACCGTCCGCAAGGGCGATGTGATCGCCAAGCTGGAGCCGTCGGCCTTCCTCGCCCGCGTGAGCCAGGCCGAGGCCAACCTCGCCGCGGCCCGGGCCAACGTGGCGAAGTCCCAGGCCGCCATCGACGACGCGAAGCAGAAGTACGAGCGCGCACGGGAGCTCTCCGCCAGCCAGCTCGTGGCGCCGAGCGACCTCGAGTCCGCCCGGGCGACCTACCAGGGCGCCGTGGCCCAGCACCGGGCGAACGAGGCCGCGGTCCAGCAGGCGGAGGCCGCCCTCAACCAGGCCCGGGTGGACCTCGACCACACGGTCATCACCGCCCCAGTGGACGGAGTGGTGCTCGCTCGAAACGTCGACATCGGCCAGACGGTGGCCGCCTCCTTCCAGGCGCCCGTCCTCTTCGTGATCGCCAACGACCTCAAGAAGATGCAGGTCAACGCCTCCATCGACGAGGCCGACATCGGCCGCGTGCACCCGGGCCAGGAGGCGGCCTTCAGCGTGGACGCCTTCGCCGACCGCACCTTCGAGGGCCGGGTCGAGCAGGTGCGCCTGCAGCCACAGACGACCCAGAACGTCGTCACCTACAACACCATCATCTCCGTGGACAACGAGTCACAGCGGCTGATGCCCGGCATGACGGCCACCGTCTCGGTGGTCGTCCGCAAGGCGGAGAACGCCCTGCGTGTCCCGTCGGCGGCGCTGCGCTTCCGGCCCGAAGGCTTCGAGGAGGCACGGATGGCGAGCCGGGGCGAAAGCGCTGCCGGTGGGCGGGGTCGGTCGGCGGAGGGCCGCGGGGCCAAAGACCGGGGCGGGCACCCGGGTCTCGTCTTCCAGCTGACCCCCGGTGGCGAGCCGGAGGCCCACCCGGTGCGCGTGGGCCTCTCCGACGGACGGTACGTCGAGGTCCTGGAAGGCCTGGAGGAGGGGGCGACGGTGGTCACGGGCGCCGACGGGGCGGCCAGCCCCCGAGTGGCGGCGTCCGCGGGTGGGAGCACCAACCCCTTCCAGCCGACCCGGCCCCAGCCCCGGGCGCGCTGACGGCCATGGCACCCCTCATCCAGACCGTGGGCCTGCGCAAGGACTACCGGGTGGGGGACGTCATCGTCCCCGCCCTGCGCGGGGTCGACCTGGAGGTCGCCGGTGGCGGCTTCGTCTCCGTCGTGGGCGCCTCGGGGAGCGGCAAGTCCACCCTGATGAACATTCTCGGCCTCCTGGACCAGCCCACGGGAGGCCGCTACCTCCTCTCGGGGGAGGACGTCTCCGCCCTCGACCGAGACCGCCGGGCCACGCTCCGGAACCGCACCATCGGCTTCGTCTTCCAGAGCTTCAACCTTCTGGCGAGGACCTCGGCCCTCGAGAACGTGGAGCTTCCCCTCCTCTACGACGGGACCCACGCCACCGCCGCCGACCGGCACCGCCGCGCCCGGGCCCTCCTGGAGGCCGTGGGTCTCGGGTCCCGCGTCGACCACACCCCGGCCCAGCTGTCGGGCGGGCAGCAGCAGAGGGTGGCCATCGCCCGGGCCCTGGTGACGGGTCCCCGGCTGCTCCTCGCCGACGAGCCCACCGGCAACCTCGACAGCCGCACCAGCATCGAGATCATGGAGATCCTCCAGCGCCTGAACCGCGACGACGGCCTGACCGTCGTTCTCATCACCCACGAGCACGACATCGCCGAGTACGGGGAGCGCAATGTCGTCTTCCGCGACGGGCGGGTGGTGGACGACCAGCCGGTCTCGCGCCGACGTGACGCCTCGGCCGAGCTGCAGGCGCTGCCCGCTCCCGAGGAGGCCGCATGATCGCCGAGGCCCTGAGCATTCTCCGGATCGCCTTCCGGGCCCTGGCCCGCAACAAGGTGCGCTCCGCCCTCACTGCCCTCGGCGTCATCATCGGGGTGGCGTCGGTCATCGCCATGATCGCCCTCGGCTCGGGGGCGCGGGCGGCCATCGACGAGCAAATCCAGAGCACGGGCACGAACGTGGTGTTCGTCTCCGCGGGGAGCCACAACCGTCCCGGGGCCGCTCACGGCGGCATGGGGTCAGTCCAGACCCTCACCCTCGAGGACGCCACCGCGATTCGGGAGCAGGTCCCGACGGTGGCCTATCTGACCCCTGTCGTCCGCGGGCGGGCGCAGGTCATCGCCGGGAGCCAGAACTGGAACACGTCCATCGAGGGGGCCGACGAGAGCTACCTGACGATCCGGAACTGGCCCCTCGCCGACGGGGAGAACCTCAGCCCCCGTGACGTCCTCCTGGCGGACAAGGTCTGCCTCCTCGGGGACACGGTGGCCCGGACGCTCTTCCCCGGCGAGGATCCCGTCGGCCAGGTCCTCCGGGTGAAGAACCTGCCCTTCCGCGTGATCGGCGTCCTGTCTCCCAAGGGGCAGGGGCAGTGGGGACAGGACCAGGACGATGTGGTGGTGGCCCCCTACACGACGATCCAGCGGAAGCTCCTCGGCATCACCTTCATCCACCAGATCATGATCTCGGCCACCCGCTCGGACGCCGTGGAGAGGACCGCCGTGGACGTGACCCATCTGCTGCGCCAGCGCCACCGGACGTCGGGCCCCGAGGACGACGACTTCAGCGTGCGCACCGTCGAGGAGATGGCCGAGACCCGGAGCCAGCTCGCGCAGACCATGAGCGGGCTCCTCATGAGCGTGGCCTCGGTGAGCCTGCTGGTGGGTGGCATCGGCATCATGAACATCATGCTGGTGTCGGTCACGGAGAGGACGCGCGAGATCGGGCTGAGGATGGCGGTGGGGGCGCGCACACGCGACATCCTCAGCCAGTTCCTGACCGAGGCGGTGAGCCTCTCCGTCCTCGGCGGCGTGGCCGGGATCGTCCTCGGCGTGGCGGTGTCGGCCGCGCTGACCCGCGTTCTCGGGTGGCCCACGATGATCACGGCCGGGGCCATCCTCGTGGCCTTCGTCTTCGCCGCCGCGGTCGGCATCTTCTTCGGCTACTACCCGGCGCGGAAGGCCGCCGACCTCGACCCCATCGATGCCCTGCGCTACGAGTGACTAATCCCCGGAGACGGACGAGTGTCTCGTTCCGGTCACTGGAGCAGCGACGGCCAGTTGGTGATCACGTGCATCCGCGTCGGCCGGGCCTCATCGACGGCGACCTTCACGAGGAAGCGCTGCCCGTCCGCGCTCGGGGCGTAGTCGTCGTAGTTCGGTCCCGAGAAGGCGCCGATGGGGAACAGTGACTTCGGGAGGTCGACCTCCGGACGGTCGGCGACGACCCGGAAGTCGACGCTCATCAGCCGGCCGTCCAGGGAGGCGAAGAAGAGCTCCTTCCCGTCGCCTCGCCACTTCGGCTGGCCTCCGCCGTCCGTGGACACGCGCACCCGATCGCCCTCCCGGCGAAAGGGCTCCACGTAGACCTCCGAGCGGTCGGACTCACGCGACGCGTAGGCCAGCCAGCGGCCGTCCGGCGAGACCTGCGGCTCGTCGACGTAGAAGCCGGCGTTCAGGATCGGCTCGGGCTCCCCTCCGCCCGGAGTGAGAGCCCAGACGCTTTGCTGGCCCGCGCTCGGCTGCCGGATGAACAGCAGCGTCTTGCCGTCGGGAGTCCAGCTCTCGGGGTAGTCCCCGCCGGGTGAGTCCGTGAGCACCGTCTCCGGGTCGGCGGCACGCAGACCCTTCTGGCGCAGGTCCGTTTCGCCATCATGCAGCGAGCTGAAGACCAGCGATCGGCCGTCCGGAGACCACACGGGATTGGACTCGTCGCCGGGGTCGGCGGTCACCCGGCTCGCGACGCCGCGCGCCACGTCCATGACCCACAGGTCGTAGCCACCCCTGGCGTCTCGAGTCTCCACGGCCACGTTCCGCCCGTCGGGTGAGAGGGCGATCTGGGCATAGTCCCCAGGCGCCCCGACCGCTCCCATCTTCGCCCCTTTCCGGTCGAGCCACGTGAGCTGGACGTCGCTGCTCGTGGCCTGCGCCGCCATGTACGCGAGCGTGCCCCCGGGAGAGACGGCGAACCAGCCCGTGCCGGCGTTCGCCTGGTAGACACCCACCGACGTGGCGACGGCGACCGGCGCTCCGGTGAGCGTCGCCTGCTCGACGTCGAGGGGCTGCGCGACCAGCACGTTCCCCTGCACGAAGAAAGCGTAGCCTCGCGCGTACTGGACACGGGTGGGGCCGTCCATCACGCGTCGGCTCTGGTCCGGGGCGTCGAATGGACCGACGTAGTAGCCGAGCGGCAGGTCGTCTCCACCGGCGAGGAAGCCGACGCGCCCGGTGCCGGCGAGGAACTGGGGAAACCCGCGACCTGGTCCTCCTTTCGAGATGCCCGGGGGTGCGAAGGGTAGGGGCGTGCCCCCTTCCGCGGGGACCGTGAAGGTCTCGTTGGCTTTCGCGAAGATGACGGTGCCATCCGCGCTCCAATCCGCGCCGCCGGCATAGCCGGTCAGGGGGGGTAGCGCGCAGATCCGCTGGACGGTGCCGCTCGCGAGGTTGAGCTTGCGGAGCTCC
>JAJDNV010000068.1 GCA_022340545.1 Acidobacteriota bacterium
CAGATCATCACGGCGGGCCGCACCTCGGCCGACCAGTACGACGCCTACGTGGCCATGCTCGGCAACCAGCTCCAGTACCTGGAGCTGGACATGAGCGATGGCGCCATCGAGAAGCTGAAGTCCACGAACCAGGACCTCCGGGGCGAGGCCAGGGAGCTCCGATCCCGGATCGGCGGCTTCAAGGGTGAGATCCAGCGCTACGTCGCGGCCCTCAAGTGAGGGAGGAGGACGGGATATGAATGACGGAACCACTTCGCAGATCTGGGACGTCTCGCCTCTTGCGTGGCGCGCCGCGGCCGTCCTCCTGGTCGCCGCGGTGTCGCTGGCCGGCTGCTCCCCATCGCCGTCGTCCTTCGATGAGGAGGATCCGCAGGTGATCGCCGAGATCGAGTCCCAGCTCCAGGCGGCCATGGCCGGGGCCGCGGCCGCGGACGCGGACAGGGTGCTGGCGATCGCGGAGGGGCAGGACGATCTGACGTTCGTCACCGGCGATGTGATGCTGAGCGGCCTGGACACGATTCGCGACACCTTCGAGGACACGTACGCCGGCCTGGCCCGGCAGGAGCAGACCGTGCGCGACAAGCGGGTGCGGGTCCTGGGTCCGAACGTCGCCCTCGTGGCGACGGTGGGCGAGGGGACCTATACGGACAAGGCGGGCTGGACGTCGGAGCCGGTCGGTATCGGCCTGACCATCGTCTTCGTCCGCGAGAACGGCACGTGGCGGGCGCGCCACGCCCACCAGTCGATCGCCCTTCCCGCCCCGTCAGAGGGCGAGTGATGGAGGCCCCCATGAGGAAACTGGCTCTTGGTGCGGTGGTCGCACTGGCCGGCGTGGCCACGACGGCCGCACAGGTCGCCACGCCACCCACTCCGACCCCTGCCCCGGAAGCGGCGCCGACACTCGCCCAGATCGGGATGTTCATCTACCCGGCGAAGGGCCAGGACCCGGACCAGCAGGCCAGGGACGAGGCGGCCTGCACGGAGTGGGCCGAGGCCCAGACCGGCCTCGAGCTCAAGGCGGGCTCCGTCGACACCCGGGCCGCCGCCGAGGCGGCCAGGAAGCAGGCGTCGAAGGAAACCGAGGGGGCTGCCGTCGGTGGCGCCGCCAAGGGCGCCGTCGCCGGGACGGCCATCGGCGCCATCGCCGGTCACACGGGCAAGGGTGCGGCGATCGGTGCGGTGGCCGGCGCCATGGGGGGGCTGAGTGCGAGGAGGCGAGCCGGGAAGCAGGCCGAGGAGCAGGGAGCACAGCAGGCCCAGGCCCGGAGCCAGGCGGCCCTCGACACCTTCAAGAAGGCGGCGGGCGCGTGCCTGGAAGGGCGCGGCTACACGGTCAAGTAGCATGAAGACCCTTGCCTCGATCACCTGGGCCGCCGTCCTGGTCCTGGGCCTCGCATCCCCCTCCCGGGCCCAGACGTCCGCGGCGGAGTTGTCCAAGGAGGCGGCCAACCCCCTGGCCGACCTCATCAGCCTCCCGTTCCAGAACAACACCGACTTCGGCCTGGGAGACTTCGACCGCACGCGCAACATCCTGAACATCCAGCCGGTGGTCCCGCTGGCGGACGGGAAGATCATCACCCGCACCATCCTGCCCGTCGCCTGGCTGCCGGACCTGGGCGCCGAGAGCGGCTCGCTGTCCACCGGGCTCGCCGACACCCTCTTCACCGCCTTCTACGCGGTGCCCGCCGGCTCCCTCACGGTGGGGGTGGGGCCGGCCCTGGAGGTCCCCACGGGCGGGTCCACGCGGGGATCGCAGAAGTGGAGCCTGGGCCCCTCGGCGGTGGCCCTGGCCCAGCCGGGTCCCTGGACCCTCGGCATCCTGGTCAATAATGTCTGGTCGTTCGCCGGCGACTCCGACCGGGCCGACGTCAACAAGGGGCTCCTCCAGTACTTCATCGTTCGCCAGCTGGGGGGTGGGTGGTACGTCAACAGCGCGCCCTCCATCACCGTCAACTGGCAGGCCGAGTCGGGCCAGAAGTGGACCGTGCCCTTCGGCGCGGGCTTCGGCAAGGTTGCCTTCCTGGGGAAGCTGCCCGTGAACGTGCAGGTCGGCGCCTACGTGAACGCCGTCAAGCCGGACAGCGGACCCGACTGGCAGCTGCGGGTCCAGTTCCAGGCCCTGCTTCCGACGAGCCTCTTCGGAGGGAAGAAGGAGAATCCATGAAGACCCCGTGCGCATTCGTGATCATCGCGGCCCTCGCAGGCGCCGCCCAGGCCCAGCAGGACCTGTCCATCGAGCCGGAGGAGGTCACACTCGGCCGGAAGGAGTACTCGCCCTACCTGCACCGCGGCTACCCCCAGCGCGTCTTCTGGGGCGACACGCACCTCCACACCTCGTACTCCACCGACGCGGGGATGATCGGCTGCGTGCTCGGGCCGGAGGAGGCCTACCGCTTCGCTCGGGGGGAGACCGTCGTGGCCAGCAGCGGGCAGCGCGTCCGCCTGCAGCGTCCCCTGGACTTCCTGGTGGTGGCCGACCACGCCGAGAACCTGGGCCTGGCCCCCATGATCGCCGAGTCTGACCCCGAGCTCCTGCGGACCGAGTTCGGGAAGGAGATCCACGGGCTCGTCAAGGGCGGGGACCCCATGGGCGCCTATGCCCTCTGGGGGAGGTACATGGCGGAGCGCGACGACCCCCTCAAGGACAACGACGCCCTCACGCGGTCGGTCTGGGAGCGGATCACCTCCTACGCCGAGGAGTACAACCAGCCTGGCGTCTTCACCGCCCTCATCGGCTACGAGTGGACCTCCAGCCCTGGCGGGAACAACCTCCACCGCAACGTGGTCTTCCGGGGGGACAAGAGTCGCGCGGACCGGATCATCCCCTTCTCCAACTACGACTCCACCGATCCCGAGGACCTGTGGGCCTGGATGGCCGCCTACGAGGAGGAGACGGGCGACCGCCTGCTGGCCATCCCCCACAACGGCAACCTCTCCAACGGCCTCATGTTCGACGCCGTCACCCTGACCGACCGCACGCCCCTGGACCGCGACTACGCCGAGCGCCGCATGCGCTGGGAGCCGATCTACGAGGTGACCCAGATCAAGGGCGACGGCGAGGCCCACCCGAGCCTCTCGCCCAACGACGAGTTCGCCGACTACGGGACCTGGGACCGGGGCAGCTTCGCCGCGGCCAAGGACCCGGACATGATCCCCCGCGAGTACGCCCGGGAGGCCCTGAAGCAGGGGCTGGCCTGGGACGCGAAGCTCGGCGCCAACCCCTTCAAGTTCGGGATGATCGGCTCCACCGACTCCCACACCGGCCTCGCCACCACCCAGGAGGACAACTTCTTTGGCAAGGCCACCCCCGTCGAGCCGGGGGCCCCGGACCGCTACGACGAGAAGATCACGGGTGTCATCGAGTCCCCCGACGGACGCGAGTACGCGATCCGCCATTACCAGGGCCTGGCGTCCGGCCTGGCCGCGGTCTGGGCGACGGAGAACACGCGCGAGGGGCTCTTCGACGCCATGCGGCGCAAGGAGGTCTACGCCACCACCGGCACCCGCCTGACGGTGCGCGTCTTTGCCGGCTGGGACTTCGCCCCGGACGAGGTCGACCGGCCCGACTTCGCCGAGGCCGGCTACACCCGGGGCGTGCCCATGGGCGGCGACCTGACGTCCGCCCCCGAGGGCGCCGCGCCGCGCTTCATGATCCGCGCCCTGCGCGATCCGGACGGGGCCAACCTGGACCGCGTCCAGATCGTCAAGGGCTGGCTCGACGCCGACGGGTCGCTGAAGGAGAAGGTTCACGACGTCGTCTGGTCCGGGGACCGCAAGCCCGGCGCGGACGGCAAGCTCCCGCCCGTGGGCAACACGGTCGAGGGCGCCCGCTACACCAACTCCATCGGCGAGGCGCTCCTCATGGGCTATTGGAGGGACCCCGACTTCGACCCCTCCGAGCGCGCGGTCTACTACGTCCGCGTCCTCGAGATCCCCACCCCGACGTGGCTTGCCTACGACAAGGCCTTCTACGGCGACGCCGTCGAGATTCCCGAGGACGGGGTGATGGTCCAGCAGGAGCGCGCCTACACCTCTCCCATCTGGTACACGCCGTGAGGCGTGACAAGAAACCAGGGCTCATCAGGTCCGTGAGAGCCGAAGACGACGACGGCATCGGCTCGATGTGCCGGACCTGGAGAAGTGCAGGAGCGGGGAGCCGCCCAGGGCGAAGAAGCTGTCAAGGAGTTCTGATCATGAAGAATGCGAAGATCCTCATCACCGGCATGACCACTGTCGTGTTGCTGTCGGCCGGCTTCGTTTCGGCCCAGGAGGTCCTGCCCTTCCCCGAGCCCCCAATGGGCGGCGAGGTCGGGCCGACGATGCAGCAGTCGGTGCACAAGTGGCGCGAGCAGCCGCGCCACCTGCCCGAGGATGCTCCCAACATCCTCATCGTCATGTTCGACGACGCGGGCTTCGGGCAGCCCGACACCTTCGGCGGCGAGATCCACACGCCGACGCTCACCCGTCTGGCCGACGCGGGGATCTCGTACAACGCCTTCCACACCACGGCCATGTGCTCGCCGACCCGCGCCGCCCTGATGACCGGCCGCAACCACCACCGGGTCGGCGCCGGCCAGATCGCCGAGTTCGCCAACGACTGGGACGGCTACACCGGCGTCATCCCGAGGTCGTCGGCGACCATCGCCGAGGTCCTGCGCTACTACGGCTACGCTACGGCGGCCTTCGGCAAGGACCACAACACGCCGGTGGAGCAGATCGCCAACGGCCCCTACGACCGCACGCCGACGGGGCGGGGCTTCGACTACTTCTACGGCTTCATCGCCGGCGAGACCTCCCAGTGGGAGCCCACCCTG
>JAJDNV010000069.1 GCA_022340545.1 Acidobacteriota bacterium
CCCCGCATCCCGCGCTACACTTTCAGGAGCGGTGACGAAGGACGAGCGAACGAAGACTTCCGCGGAGGCCGAGGAACGACGTCGGGTGCGCCAGCTGCGCACGAGCGTCGACCTGGCGTGTGCGGTGCTGCGGCAGGGGGACCTCACCCGAGCCGAGGCCGACGAGCTCGTGGCCGCCGTCCGCGGCCGGGCGCTCGAGCTGTTTCCGGACAAGGGGCACGTCTTCGACCTCGTCCTTGCGCCCCGCCTGCAGCGGATCATCGACGAGGTCCTCCCCGTCCCCCCTCCCGCGCGCGTCCTTCCATTCCGGGGGCGGCGCCGGAAGCACCGCTGAGGCTCAGGCACCCACGCAGGCGAAGTCACGCATCACGCCCTCGTCGTCGAAGAAGATGAAGTAGATCATGTCGGCGGCGTGGTAGACGCGCAGGTGAGCCCAGCGATCCGCCTTCTCGCGAAGCGCCCCGGCACGGTCCCCTCCATACCTGGCGATCGCGCGCTCGACCTCTCCGGAGGTCTGAGGTGAGGACAGGACCACTGCCCCCTCATCTTCCAGGCCGGCAGTGAGGCGGTCGATGGTGGGCTGCAGCTCCATGACGCGTCGGAGCCGGGTTTCGTGCTGGTTGAAGCGCCGGTAGTTGAACCCCCAGGAGCCCAGGATGAGGGCCGCCGCGAGCGTCACCGCCGTCGCCGCGAACGCCCCGGCGAGGATCCAGAACCGGTTCATCCCTCTTCTTTGACCCCGTCCCCCTGCGTGGGGTTCCACTCCCGCCCAGAGATCATGTCGTCGAGCCACCGGCCCATCCGGTGGGTCCTGGGCGCCCGGCGGGCCATGCGCGCGAGTATCGTGTCGCGTTCGTCGACGCGCTGCCGGTCCCGCGGTTGCGCTCCATCCATCACGGATCTCGAGAGTGTAGCCTTGAAACCCACCTCGGGAACCGGTGAGAATCCCCGGCATGCGCATCGGTGTGGATTTCGGCGGCACGAAGATCGAGGCGATCAGCCTCGACGACGAGGGAGCAGTCCTGGCGCGTGAGCGCGTCTCCACCCCGCGCCACGACTACCCCGGCACCCTCGAGGCGATCGCCGACCTGGTCGGCAGGATCGAGAAGGCGACAGGCCAGCGGGGCACGGTCGGAGTGGGCATACCCGGGGCCATCTCCCCCGCCACCGGCCTCGTCAAGAACGCGAACTCGACCTGGCTGATCGGGCAACCCCTCGACCGCGATCTGTCGGCCCGGCTCGAGCGACCGGTGCGCTTTGCGAACGACGCAAACTGCTTCGCGCTGTCCGAGGCCGTGGACGGGGCGGCGGCGGGGGCGCGGGTCGTCTTCGGCGTCATCGTGGGCACGGGGACGGGCGGAGGCGTGGTGGTGGATCGGAAGGTCCTCACCGGCCCCAACGCCATCGCCGGCGAGTGGGGGCACAACCCCCTCCCCTGGCCACGCGAAGGGGAGTGGCCGGGGCCCGCCTGCTACTGCGGCCAGACGGGCTGCGTCGAGACGTTCCTGTCGGGTCCCGGTCTGGCCCGCGACTACCGGGAGGCCACAGGCGAGAAGGTCGACGGACCGGAGATCGTCGCCCGCGCCGAGCGGGGCGAGGCGGCGGCGAGCGCGAGCCTCGAGCGCTACGAGGACCGCATGGCGCGGGCCCTGACCGTCGTGCTGAACGTCGTCGACCCCGACGTGGTCGTGTTGGGCGGGGGGATGTCGCAGATCTCCCGTCTCTACGCGGCGGTGCCGCGGATCTGGCAGGAGTGGGCGTTCTCGGACCGCGTGGACACCCCGCTGCGGCCGCCCGTCCACGGCGATTCGAGCGGGGTGCGCGGCGCGGCCTGGCTGTGGGGCGAGGGGGAAGGGTCTTCGACCTAGCGCTCGGGCCCTGGGGGCGCGGCGTCTCGCAGGAGGAAGCGCCTCTCCGCCCACAGAAAGTAGGGGATGGCGAAGACCGACAGAACCGCCGCCGCCCCGAACGCACCCCGCAGGCCGAGGTGCCCGGCCACGGTTCCGAGGACGATCGATCCCGCTCCGATGCCGGTGTCGAAGGCGGCGAGGATACTGCCAAAGGCCGCCCCGCGTCGCGCAGGGTGAACGTGCTTGAAGATGTAGGCCACGAAGGCCGGGTACATGTTGCCGAGCCCGAGGCCGAAGATCACGGCCGCAACCACCAGCTGGATCCGGCTCGCGGCGACGGCGGTGAGGCCGATCCCAACCGTGACCAGGGCCAGGCATGGCAGGAACACCCGCTTCGGGCCAATGCGGTCGGCGAGACGACCGGAGAAGAGCCGCGTCCCGAGCACCACCACCGCGAAGGCGGTGAAGAAGATGCTCTTCGGCGTGATGCCGTTCTCCTCGGAGAGGACGGCCACGAAGCTCATGATCCCCCCGTAGCCGAAGGAGCAGAGGAAGAGAGTCATCGCCACCGACAGCACACGCCACTCCACCATGTGGCGGCCGAAGAAGGCGTCCTTCGGGCGGTCCGCCATCACCGTGATCTCCCGAAGCCGCCACGCGATCGCAGACATGAGGAGGTTCAGGAGCGCCACCTCTGCACAGAGCCATCCCCACCCGAATCGGTACATCCAGAAGCCCAGGCCGGGGGCCACCGCGATCGCCGTCATCGTGGACATGCCCCAGTAGCCGATCCCCTCGGCCCGGCGCCTCTCGGGAAGGAGGTCGGTCATGTACGCGGACGAGGCCGACAGCAGCCCCGACCAGACGAGTCCGTGGAAGAAGACGAGGACGAGCGGCAGCCAGTAGCTGGCGCTGAGAGCGTAGGCCATCGAGAAACCGGCGATGGCGAGGCTGCAGACGAGTAGCATGCGGCGCTTCCCGACCCGGTCGGCCAGCGCCCCGGTGAGGGGCGCGGAGAGGGCGGAGCCGAAGGTGAGCACCCCGAGAAAGGTTCCGGCGACGGTGGTGCTGCCTCCAAGGTCCAGGATGAAAAAGGGCACGGTCGGCAGAAGCTGGAAGAGCGACAGGAAGACCGTGAACGTGAACCCGCACATCAGGAAGAAGCGCGGCGTGAAGACCCGATCGTCCGGCTGCCGCGGCGCAGGCGCGGCGGACGCGGTGGTCGTGCGGGGATCGGCGCGGAGGTTGGACATGGCAGGTTTCGCGGTCCGCGGGCGAGCGGAGGATCGTAGCACGGCGGAATGAAGAGCCTTCGACAACCAGTACTGGCCCACGGTCTCGCTGGTGGACGGGTGCGGGCGGATCCGCGGACTGATCGTCCGCCGCCCGGGCGGGAGGCTCAGGCGGCCGGCGCCTCCCCGAACAGCGCGTCGCAGGGCAGCAGCTCCGGCCCGTTCTCGGTGCAGACCGAGAACTGCTTCTCCCGGCCCTCGGCCTTGCCCCACATCGTCACGCCGGCGTACTCGCCGTCCCGGCGGATCACGTAGAAGGTGAGCCCGAAGGCGGGACGGCCGTCGGCGGTGAGGAGCCGCTTCTCCACGGTGTTCGCCTTGACGCGGCGCAGCGCCTCCATGGCTGCGTCCTTCGGCCCGCGGCCTTGCCGCATCTGCTCCACGATGACGTGCGAGCACAGGCCGTAGAGGTTGGCCTCACCGCGGCCGGTCGACCCCGCGGCGCCCACGTCTCCGTCGAGCCACAGGCCGGCGCCGAGGATCGGGGAATCCCCCACGCGGCCGGGGATCTTGAAAGACAGCCCGCTGGTGGTCGTGACGCCGCAGACCTCACCCTTCGGTCCCACACTGTCGCAGTTGATCGTGCCCAGGCGGCTCTCCGCGTCGAGCAGACCCTCGGCCACCATGGCCCGCGACGCCGCCTCGCCGGCCCGCGATCGCTTCGCGGGGTCGAGCCAGTGCCCCGGGTCGATGCGGCGCCTCCACTCCAGCCACTTCGACCGCGAGAGGTCGGTGTTGAGGTCGGCCTCGACCTCGAATCCCATCTGGCGCGCGAAGTCCTGCGCGCCGTCGCCCACCAGCAGGTGGTGGTCCGTCTGCTCCATGACCGCCTTCGCGACCAGCGAGGGGGTCCGCACTCCCTCGAGGGCGGCGACGCCCCCCGCCTGCTTCTTCGGGCCGTGCATGCAGCACGAGTCGAGCTGCACGACCCCATCGGCGTTGGGGAGGCCGCCGTAGCCCACGCCCGACTCCTCCGGGTCGAGCTCGACGATGTTCACCCCGGCGAGGAGGGCGTCGAGCACGTCCTCGCCGGCGACGATGCGAGCGAAGGCCTCCTCCACACAGGTGCGCGGGCCACCGTTCCTGTAGTGATGGCCGTTGGCGGAGGCGATCACCACCGGCGGTGTGGCCTTCCGCACGAGCACGGTGGGGCCCTCCGCGGCCATTGTGTTTTGGGCGGCCGCCGCCACCGACACCGCTGCCCCCGCCTTCACGAAGTCGCGACGGCTCACTCTTCGTCCCATTGAGTCCTCCTGGATCGGCCGCACCCCGCCGCTCGACGAACGGGCCAGTCTACCCCGTCAGCCGAGCGCTCTCATATCAGAGGCCGAGCAACTGTCGCGCGTAGATCAGACCCGTGATCGCGACCAGGGCGAGCGCGGTCCGCCACTCGCGATTGAGGCTCACGCGGCCCCACTCGAAGCGCGAGGAGCGCGGTCCACCTGGGGTGAGGCGCGGCCAGAAGGGCGGGACCTTCGCCGCCCAGGCCGTGAACTCCCCCGGGAACTTCTTCGCCAGGAACTCCGACTCCTCGCGCATCACCGCGGGGAAGAAGGCCAGGAAGTACACCGCGACCGCAAGCACGACCCAGACGCTGGCCGAGGCCACCGCCACCCCCAGAGCGAGGAGCACGCTGCCGACGTAGAGGGGGTGACGCGCGTGGGCGTAGGGGCCGCCGGTGGCGAGCTTCTGCGTCTTCTCGATGTGCCCGGAGGCCCAGATTCGGATGGCCTCCCCGGCGAGCGCGAGGGGCAGGCCGAGGAGCATCGACATCGCGGTGGGCCGGGCCAGGGCGAGGACGATCACTCCCAGCAGCCAGCCGGCGGCGACCCGGTACCGCGACGGCACCGTTCAGCCCTCCCGGGCCGAGGCCAGCCGCCGCTCAGCGGCGTTCAGGACCTCGGCCGTCGGGATCTCGTCCATGATCCCGACGTGCCGCGTGCACCCGCGACGGTAGCACGGCGCGCAGGGCGGCGTGCGCCGGATGACTTCGTCGGCAGGGTCGAAGGGCCCGTTGCGCGCGGGTTCGGTCGGCCCGAAGAGCGCGACGACCGGGGTCTTGACCGCGCAGGCGAGGTGGAGGGGGCCGGTGTCGGCGGCGATCACCAGGCGGGCCCGCCGCGCCAGCTCCGCGTAGTCGAGGAGCGTCGTCGGAAAGGACCGCACCGCGGCACCGTCCGAGGACGCCACGACACGATCGGCGAGCTCCCCCTCCCCCGGACCCCAGGTGACGATGGAGCGCAGCCCCCGCTCCCGCAGCCCCCGGGCCGCCTCCCCGAATCGCTCGGCCGGCCAGAGCTTGCTCTCCCAGCCACCGGCCGGATTCAGGATCGCGAACTCGCGCACGCCCAGCTCGTTCAGCCCGACGTCGACGCGGGCGACCGCCGCGGCGGACGACGGCAGCGGGAACTCGCGCAGCCCCGTCGCCTCGATGCCGAGTGGCCCGAGGAGGGCGAGGTTCTTGTCGATCACGTGGTCGCGGCCGAGCGGGAGGTCCGCTCGCTCGCCGATCAGCATCGCGGAGGCGGGCTCCTTCCGCCAGGGGCGGTCGAAGCCGATCACCCGGCGGGCCCCGGCGAATCGGGCCCAGGCCGCCGACTTCCACAGGCCCTGGAAGTCGAGGGCGGCGTCGTAGCGTCGCTCGTGCGCGGCCCGCACCGCGGCCAGCGCTTCGCTCCAGCGGAAGGCCTTCGCCGCGGGGGCCGCGATCATCTGCTGGAGGGCAGGGTTGCCGCCGAGGAGCACACTCGAGGCCGGCTCGACGATCCATCCCGCCTCCCAGCCGTGCTGCTGCAGGGCGGCGAGCGTCGGCAGAGTGTGCACGACGTCGCCGATGGACGACAGGCGTATGATCAGCGCCTTCACTCGCGGATCCTCTCGAGGAGACGGCGAGTGTCGTGCTCCTTGGGGTCGCCGACGATCGCGACCCGGCCCCCGTAGGAGCGGACGACGTCGCGCTCGGGAACCGTCTCTTCTGTGTAGTCGGTGCCCTTGCAGTGCACGTCGGGCCGGAGCGTCAGGAGGAGATGGCTCACGTCGTCCTCCTCGAAGACGACGACGTGGTCCGTACACTTCAGGGCGGCCACCATGAGAGCACGGTCCTCGGCCGGCATCACCGGACGGCCCTCCCCCTTGAGCCGTCGCACCGAGTCGTCGCCGTTGACGCCAACCACCAGGACATCGGCCTCCGCCCGCGCACCCTCCAGGTAGCGCACGTGGCCGACGTGGAGGACGTCGAAGCAGCCGTTGGCGAGGGCCACCGTGCGTCCCTCCTCTCGAGCCGCCGCCACCCGCTCGCGCACGCTCTCGAGCGAGCCCACCTTCGACGCCGACACCCTCACTTACCCTCGCCTTCTCTCACCGAGGCGAGGAGCTCGGCCGAGGACACGGTGGCGGTGGCGTGCTTCATGACCACCACACTCCCGGCGTAGTTGGCGAGGCGGCTCGCCTCCGCCGGGGTCGCGCCCGCGGCGAGGGCGAGGGTGAACGTCGCGATGACGGTGTCGCCGGCCCCGGTGACGTCCGCCACCTCGTCGGTGCCGTGGATCGGGATGTGGAGCGGTGGCCGCCCGCGCTCGAACAGCGTCATCCCATGGCTGCCGCGGGTGACGAGCACCGCCGCGCAACCGAGGCGCTCCAGGAGCGTCCGCCCGGCGGCCTCGAGCCTCGCCTTGTCGTGGCCGATGGTGATCCCGAGCGCGGCCTCCACCTCGGGCTCGTTGGGGGTCACCGCGGTCATCCCCTTGTAGCGCAGCAGGTCGAACCGCGAGTCCACCGTGACCGGGACGCGGCGGCGGCGCGCGTAGGCCACCGCCGCCTTGACGATCTCCGGGGTCAGCAGACCACACCCGTAGTCGCTGACGAGGACCCCATCGACCGGGCCCTTGTAGGCCCGCAGGGCCTCCAGCACCGCGCGACGCGAGGCGCTCGGGCGACGCAGGGCCACCACCTTGTCCATCCGGACGATCTGCTGCTTGGTGGAGTGGGCCCGGCCGGCGAGAATGCGCGTCTTGACCGGGGTCGCGTAGTCGGGGTCGTTCACGACCCGGGACGTGCCGATCCCCTTCTTCCGCAGCTGGCCCCGGATGCAGCGGCCCACGTCGTCGCGGCCCAGGACACCGAACGGAATCGGCCGACCGCCGAGGCTGCAGATGTTGTGGATGGCGTTGGCCCCGCCTCCGAGGCGGAGGTCGGTGCTGTCGTAGCGCAGGATCAGGACCGGCGCCTCCCGGCTGATGCGCTCGACCCTCCCGTAGACGAATTCGTCGGCCACGAGGTCGGCGATCACGAGCACCCGCCGGCCCCGGAAGGCGTTCACCACGCCGGTGAGCCGCTCCGCGGTCTTTGCCGTCACTCGGCCTCCCCGAGGATCTGCTCGACCGCCTCGAGCGTGTTCGCGGCCACGAGGTCGGGGGCGCGATCCCAACTCGGTGCGAGGTACTCCAGCTCGCCCCGGCCGTAGCCGGTCTTCACGAGGGCCCCGCGCGCGCCCACGCTCCAGGCCACCTGGAGGTCGCTGCGGCGGTCGCCCACCACCCACGAGCGGGAGAGATCGGCGCCGAGCTCGGCCTCCGCCCGCCTCAGCATCCCCGGGCGGGGCTTGCGGCAGTCGCAGTCCTTGCGGTAGGGCGGCTCCCCGAGAGTGGGGTGGTGCATGCAGACGTAGGACGCGTCCAGGTGGGCTCCCCCCGCGGTCATGGCCTCTTGCAGCTTTCCCATCACCTGGTGGACGACCACCTCCGGAAAGTACCCCCGGGCGACGCCAGCCTGGTTCGTGACGAGCACCGCCAGCCAGCCCGCGCGATTGATGGCCCATACCGCGTCGACCGACCACGGGTAGAGCCGGAACCGTGACGGATGGTTCACGTAGCCGACCTCGTGCGACAGCGTGCCGTCGCGGTCGAGAAAGATCGCGGGTCTATTCATTGACCCCCCACCCTAACCCTCCCCACGTAGGGGGCTCGGGGGACGCGAAGTCGAGCTTGCGAGACGAGCGTCGACCCCGAGTGTACGCCGCGACGCGCCAGCGTCGCCTCCGACAGGCCGGAAGACTCCTGAGATAGGCCACGGACACCCGCGTGTCCCCAAGGGAGGGACACGCGGGCGGCACTGGGCCTGATAGCTAGTCGCACCTGTACCCCGACTCGAGACTCTCCCTACGTCCGTCATGGCGCGATCAGCTCCAGGGCCTCGGCGGCCACGCGGCCCGGGTCCACTCGGGTCATGCAGCGGTGGTCGATCGGGCACTCCCGCAGGAGACACGGGGCGCACTCGGTCTCTTCGCGCACCACCCGTGACGTCTCCCCCACCGGCGGCGTCTCCCGCCAGTCGGTCGAGCCGAAGATCGCGACCAGGGGGGTGCCGAGCGCGGCCGCCACGTGCATCGGGCCCGAGTCGTTCGTGAGGAGGAGTCGCAGGCGCGAGAGCACCCCCACGAGCTCGGAGAGAGTCGTCTCCCCACACAGGACACGCACCGGTGCCGTCAGGCCTTCGGCGATCGCCTCCGCCAGGGGCCGCTCCGCGCGGCCTCCGACGACGGCCACCTTCGCGCCGGCGCGGCGGGCGACGACGTCGGCCACCGCGGCGAAGCGCTCCGGGAGCCAGCGCTTGGCCGCCCCGAAGAAGGCGCCGGCGTTGACGCCGATCCACGGGCCGTCGTCCCCGAGGAGCTCGGCGCCCCGCGCCCCCCATTCCTCGGGACAGCGAAGCGAGGCGTCGGGTGGTCCCTCGGTCGCGAGTCCCAGGCCCTCGAGCATTGCCCGATAGTAGTACACCTGGCTCCGGCCGCTGACCTGTCGCGGAACGCGGCAACGGCGCGTGAGCAGGAGGCCTCGCCCGTCGGTGGAGTAGCCCCAACGCTCCGGGACGCCCGCCTGCCACATGACGAAGGCGGAGGCGAAGGAGTTGGGCAGGAGGATGGCGAGATCGTAGGCGGTCCGGAGCTGCGCCGCATCGCGTGCGTGGCCTCGGCTCTCGCGCACGCCGTCCACCTCCTTCACCGCGCGGTAGAGGTCGGCGACCCAGGGGCGCGCGAGGACCTCGAGCCGGGCGCCGGGGAATGCCCGGCGGATGTCGCGCAGCGCGGGCAGCGAGAGGACGACGTCACCCACCCAGTTCGGGGCCCGGACGAGGAGACGGTCGACCGAGGTCACGGCTTCCCTCCCCCGGGGCCGGTCGGCGCGGGGTTCTCTCCGCCCGGGGGAGGCGGGGGTGGCGCCGACGACGGCTGCGTCTTCCAGCGCCGGTGCAGCCACAGCCACTGCTCGGGGTGCTCCCGCACCCAGCCTTCGATGATCGAGGTCAGGCGCTGCGTGAGGGCGGCGACCTCCTCAGGGCCACGACCAGTGCCCTCCCACTCGACCGGGGGGCCGTAGATCATCCGGTAGCGGCCATCGGGGCCGAGCGGGCATCGCACGGGCAGGATTATGCAGCCCGTCTTCAGGGCGAGGGCCGCAGCCACCGTCGTCGTGCAGGCGGGCCGACCGAAGAAGTCCACGAAGATCCCGTCCTTCTCCTGGACGTTCTGGTCGATCACGATCGCCACGACTCCTCCCTCGCGGATCGTCTGCATGATCTGGGAGAGGGCCTTCTTCTTGTAGATGACGGTGTTGCCGGTCGACGTGCGGAAGCCCACCAGCCGACGGTCCAGCTGCGGGTTGTCGAGTGGGCGCGCCACCACCGAGAAGGGCCCGACGAGCAGCGCCGAGGCGACACCCTGGAACTCCCAGTTACCGTAGTGCCCGGTCGGACAGACGACACCGCGGCCCGACGCCACCGCGGCTCGGGCTTCGACCAGACCCTCCACGTCGGTGATGGCGAGCAGCTCCTCGCGACTCCGGCCGTCCATCCAGAGGATGTCGAAGAGGACCGTGCCGAAGTGCGCGTAGACGCCGCGCGCAGTGCGCAGGACGCGCTCCTCGTCCCAGTCCGGGAAGGACAGGCGGAGGTTGTCGGCGGCGATGCGCAGGTGGCGCCGGTCGAGGGTTCCCCAGAGCCGGCCGAGGCCCCGGCCCAGGACAAGCACGAGGCGGCGGGGCAGGCGGCGCACCACCGCGGTGAAGGCGGCGGCCAGCCCCGCCTCGAGCGCGTAACGTCTCTCGCGCGTCACGTCGCCCTCCCGACCGCCCCGAGGAGCCGCCGGGAGAAGCGTTCCTCATCGGAGATGGAGGCGGCGACGTGGAGGATCAGGATCGGCAGATTCGCCGTGCCGGGGACGACACCCTCCAGGCGGACGGCGTCCTTGGCGGTGGTGGCGAGGGCTTCGGCAGCCTCGGCCCGGGCTCGAGCAACGAGCGTCTCGATCTCCTTCGTGTTGTAGCGGTGGTGGTCGGTGAAGAAGGAGCGGCCCACGACCTCGGCCCCCGCCGACGCCGCGTCGGCCTCGAAGCGCTCGGGGCGCGCGATCCCGGCGAAGAGAAAGACTCGCGCGGGTGCGGCGACCTCCGCCGCGTCGAGCGTGCGCCAGCCGAGAACGCGACGGGACACGCGGAACGTGCGCTCCGGCCCCAGGCGCGTCTCGAGCGCATGCAGCTCCTCTTGGGTTGCGGCCTCGAGTCGGGTCAGGAGGATGACGTCCGCCCGGTCGAGGGCTTCCGGCCCCTCGCGGAGGCGGCCGGCGGGGAGCAGCCGGTCGTCGAGGTCGCGCACGTCGAGGCAGACGAGGTCCAGGTCCCGCTCGAGGCGCAGGTGCTGGAAGCCGTCGTCGAGCACGTGCACGCGTGGGCCGAAGCGAGCCTCCACCACTCGACCCACCACGTCGCGCCGCGGACCCACCGCCACCACCACGCCGGGAAGGGAGCGGGCCAGCATCACCGGCTCGTCACCGGCCTCGGCCGATCCGGCGAGGACCTCGTCACCGTCGCTCACGACGAGTGCCTCCCCGCGGAAGCTCCCGCCGTAGCCGCGGCTCAGGACCGCGACACGTCGACCTTCGTCGCGCAGGATCTCGGCCACGCGCCGGACGAGCGGGGTCTTGCCGCTCCCCCCCACGCTCAGGTTTCCCACGCTCACGACCGGGCCGGCCAGCCGGCGACGACGGAGGACTCCCCGGCTGTAGGCGGCCAAGCGGAGACGTGCGGCGCCGCCGAATAGCCGGCCCAGGGCGCGTCTCACGCGATCAGGCTCCCAAGGGCATCGACGGTCCTCTGGACCGCGCCCCGGTTTCTCTCCACGAGGCGGCGGGCTCGCTCGCCGAGCTCGCGGCGGCGTGGCTCGTCGAGCAGCAGGTCCGCGACCTCCCGACCCAGCTCCTCGGCGGACTTCACCTCGATCAGCGCGCCGTCGCTCTTGAACTCGTCCGCGATCTCCTGGAAGTTCTCCAGGTGCGGGCCGACGATGACCGGCTTCGCCGCGGCCGCGGGCTCGAGGATATTGTGTCCGCCGGTGGCCGCGAGGCTGCCGCCGACGAAGACGACGGAGGCGAGCGTGTAGAGCGGGGCGAGCTCGCCGAGCGTGTCGAGGAGGAGCACGTCACCCTCCCTCCAGCCGCCGGGCTCGAGGGCGCTGCGGCGGCGACACCGGAAGCCGGCGGCCTCGACGAGCGGGGGCACCTCGCCGAAGCGCTCGGGGTGTCGTGGGGCGATCAGCAGGGCGGCGTCCTTGACCCGCTCCCGAACACGATGAAAGGCCTGCAGCACGCACTCCTCTTCGCCCCCGACCGTGGAGCCCGCCACCCAGAGCGGCCGAGGGGGCGACCTCCCGTCGAAGAGCCGGGTCAGGCGCTCGGGCGGGCGTCCCGGCTCCGCCGCGTCGTACTTGAGGCTGTGGGCGATGCTCACCCGCCCGGCCGGGGCGCCGAGGTCCCGTATCCTCGCCGCGGGGATCTCCCCCTGCATGAGGAAGAGGTCGATCTCCTCGAGCACGCGGCGGAGGAACGGCCGGACGATCCGATACCGGCCGAAGGAGCGGTCCGAGATCCGCCCGTTGACGACCGCCACCCGCGTCCCCCGTCGATGTGCCTCGTGGATGAGGTTGGGCCACAGCTCGGTCTCGACCAGGACGAGGAGCGCCGGGTTGAGCGTCGTGAGGGCCCGGCGCACCGGGCCCGGCCAGTCGAAGGGGGCAAAGCAGAGCCCGTCCAGGTCGCCCGCCTTCTTCGCCGCCACCTCGTTGCCCGTGACCGTGGTCGTGGACAGGAAGAGCTGAAGGTCGGGAAAGCGCTCGCGCAGGGCGGGGATGAGCGGCCGCACGCCCAGAACCTCCCCAACCGAGACCGCGTGGATCCAGATGGAGCGGTCCCCGTCCACGTTCAGGTAGACGGGCAGGGCGCCCATCCGTTCGCGGAAGGTACGTATGTACTTCCCGGTCCTCCGGCCCTTCCAGAGGAACCAGGGCAGGGCGAGGACGAACCCGACGGCGAGGAGAATGCTGTAGAGGATGTACACGCGGTGCTCCGCGAGCCGAGGCCCGGCTCGCTCGAGTGCCCGCAAGTATAACGTCAGCCGGGGTGAACGCCGGCTGAACGCCCAATCTGTCCAAACTGGCCCGAATCGTGCATTGTCATTGGGCTGACTGGTATTTTGCGCGCAGGGTTTGCGTGCGAGTCGGATCCATCAGGAGGATTGTTGCGATGGCGATGAAGATCGTTGAAGAGTGCATCAACTGTGGCGCGTGCGAGCCCGAGTGCCCGAACCAGGCCATCACCGCTGGTGACGACATCTACCTCATCGACCCCGAAAAGTGCACCGAGTGCGTCGGCGCCTTCGACGAGCCGAAATGCGTCGAGGTATGCCCGGTCGACGACTGCATCATCGTGGACCCGGATCACACTGAGTCGAAGGAAGAGCTTCAGGCCAAGTACGACAGCATGCACTGACGGCTGACGCGACGGCGGTCCGGGGCTCGTGGTCCGGGACCGCCGGCGCAGCTCCGTCCCGCGCGGCCGCCCCCTGCGGCCTCCCTGCCGTCCTACCTCTCCCCGCCGCCACGCCCTCGGCGACGTCCGCCTGAAGGTTCTCTCCCGGACCGCGCCCCGCTGCCACACGCCCTCGTTCTGAGGCCAACCCCGGCCTCGCCCCATGAGGGGCTTGAAGCGCCGGCCGAAGTGAGCAACAGTGTCGGCGCCCCCCGAGGGTCACATGGAGACACCATGCTCAAAGGCATCGCCCCCTGCGTCAGCCCCGACCTGCTGAAGGTCCTCGCCGAGATGGGCCACGGCGACGAGATCGTTCTCGCTGACGCACACTTCCCCGGGCATTCGGTGAACGCGAGGACCCTGCGAGCGGACGGGTCGAACGTCACGACGCTCCTCGACGGGATCCTGCCGCTCTTCGATCTCGACACGTACGCCGAGCCCCTCGTGACGATGCAGGCCGTGGCCGGCGACGAGCTGGATCCGGCGGTGGAGCAGCAGTACCTCGAGGTCGTTCGCCGTCACGCGCCAGAGGCCCGGCCCCCTCAGAGGATCGACCGTTTCGCCTTCTACGAGCGCGCTCGGGCCGCGTACGCGGTGGTCATGACCGGCGAGACACGCAAGTACGGCAACCTCCTGCTGAAGAAGGGCGTCACCACCGTGGGAAACTCCTCGCGCCGATGACGCACGAGACGACGCCCGCCACCGAGCGTCCGTCCCTGGTCCCCGCGGGAATCCTCGTCCCGTTCGCGCTGGTGACCAGTTGCTTCGCGCTCTGGGGCTTCGCCAACGACATCACCAACCCGATGGTGAAGGCGTTCTCGAAGATCCTCCTCATGAGCAACTTCGAAGGGTCGCTGGTCCAGTTCGCCTTCTACGGCGGCTACTTCGCGATGGCGTTCCCCGCCGCGATGTTCATCAAACGATTCTCCTACAAGGCGGGCCTGCTCATGGGGCTGTCTCTCTACGCCGGGGGAGCGCTCCTCTTCATCCCCGCCAGCCTGACGATGGTGTTCTGGCCGTTCCTGGTGGCCTACTTCATCCTCACCTGCGGGCTCTCCTTCCTCGAGACCAGCGCCAATCCCTACGTCCTGTCGATGGGGGCCGAGGAGACGGCGACGCGTCGCTTGAACCTGTCCCAGTCCTTCAACCCCATCGGGTCCCTCCTGGGCATGTTCACCGCGCAGCAGCTCATCCTGGCCCAACTCGACGACGCCTCCCGCCAGGCCCGCGAGGTCATGGACCCACAGACGCTGCGGCAGGTGACGGCTCACGACCTGGGGGTCGTCCGTGTGCCCTACGTGGGCATCGGCCTGGTCATCCTGGTGATGCTGGTCGTCATCGCCCTCACGAGGATGCCGCGGACGGAGAACCACGGAGACCACCTCGACGTTGGGCCCACGTTGCGGCGCCTCCTGGCCAACCGGCGCTACGTCGAGGGTGTCATCGCCCAGTTCTTCTACGTCGGCGCCCAGATCATGTGCTGGACGTTCATCATCCACTACGGGACCGAGCTCTTCATGGCGCAGGGGATGGAGGAGAAGGCAGCCGAGGCCCGCTCGCAGGGCTACAACATCGTGGCGATGGTGATCTTCTGCACGAGCCGCTTCATCTGCACCTTCCTCCTCCGCTACATCAGCCCCGGTCGGCTGCTGATGAGCCTGGCCATCGGAGGCTTCGCCCTGACCCTGGGGACGATCTTCGTACCGGGCATGGTGGGGCTGTACTGCCTGGTCGGGATCTCGGCCTGCATGTCACTCATGTTCCCAACGATCTACGGCATCGCCCTGCGGGGCCTGGGCGAGGACGCCAAGTTCGGGGCGGCCGGGCTGATCATGGCCATCCTGGGCGGCTCGGTGCTCCCGCCGCTGCAGGGAGCGATCACCGACCTCGGCCAGGTCGGCAGCCTTTCCGCCGTGCGGGCCTCGTTCGTCCTCCCGCTGGTCTGCTTCGTCGTCGTCGCGGTGTACGGGCTCAGGGCGTATCGGAGCCACGCCTAGCCAGGATCGTTCTATGACCCCCCTCCCTTCCCCCCCCACGTAGGGAGGGGAGGGTGTGACTGTCATCACGCCGTTGCTGTCCTGAAACCGGTCACCGGTAGGGCAAGGCGGGACGCCGCGCTGAGCGTCTTGCTCTCGTCAATTCCTTCCGAATCAATCAGTTGTCCCCCTTGTGCTCGTCTTCACAACCGGGCACGCGTCTTGGAGACGTGTGGCGCGGGACGAAACATGGTTCTGTCGTGGCTCGGACGCTCGCGTCGCACCGCCTCGGTGGACGACCTCGTGGCGCGCCGGCGGTACGGCAAGGCAGTCGACGCGCTCCGCGCGGAGTTCGACGGCCGGCAGCCGACGGTCGCCGAACGCCTTCGGCTCGCCGATCTGCTGGTGCTCGCGAACCGCGGCTCCGAGGCCCTGCCAATCCTCCTGGGCGTGGCCGACGAGCAGACCCGCTTTGGCTTCACCGACAAGGCCCTCGAGGCGCTGAGGCGGGCCAGCGAGGTCGAGCCCGGCCGGCCCGACATCGGGCGTCGGATCGCGACGCTCCGCGCGGCGGCCAAGGCACCTCGCACGGGCGGCCCCGCGCGGGCCGCCAAGGCGGCTCCCGACTGGGGAGCCGCCCTCGACCAGGCGTTTCCAGGGGCACCGCACGGGAACGGCGATGACCCAGCCGCGAAGGGGGCGGCCGCGGAGGAACGTGAGGGGGCGGATCCGGGCGGGGCCGGGGCCGTCACTGTAGGCGCCGTATCGACCTTCGAAGACGAGTACCTTCCGGAGTCCGACCTGGAGCCGGAGCCGCCTCTTGCCGATGGAGCGTGGGAGGACGAGGTGCCCGAGCTCGATCTCACCGAGGACGATCTCGAGGACGAGGCGCCGGAGCTGCACCCCAGCGAGCACGCGTCAGCACCTCCCATCGAGGTGGTCGGGAAGGTGAAGGCCGGTGAGCCGAGACCGATTCGCGATTGGGGAGATCAGCCCACCCAGCTGTCGGTGCCCCTGCGCGTCGACGCCATGCTCCGCAGTGCCGAGGCGGAGCGCGAGGAGGCCGAGGCGAAGCACCGGGAGGCGGAGCGGCGCGCGGCCGAGGCGGAGCGCGAGAAGGCCGAGGCGCGGCGGCGAGCAGCCGAGGCGAAGCGCCGGGAGGCCGAGCGCCTGGCCGCCGAGGCGAAGCGCCTGGAGGCGGAGCGGCGGGCAGCCGAGGCGAAGCGCCGGGAGGCCGAGCGGCGGGCGGCCGAGGCGGAGCGCCGGGAGGCGGAGGCAAGGCGGCGAGAGGCCGAGGCGAAGCACCGGGAGGCCGAGGGGCGGGCGGCCGAGGCGGAGCGGCGGGCGGCCGAGGCGAAGCACCGGGAGGCGGAGCGACGGGCAGCCGAGGCGGGGCGGCGAGAGGCGCCGGAGGGACGCAGCCAGGACCCTGCGGAGGAGGAGCTTCGCCAGTTCCTGCTCGCGCTCGCCCGCGCTTCGGGTTCGGGGCGGCGGGGCCTCGGCGCCACCCTCTTCGCGGATTTCCCGCGCGAAGAGCTGCGCAACGTGCGGCGCGGTCTGACACCCCATCTCTTCGCCCCGGGGGACGTCGTCGTGAGCGAGGGGGACCGCGGTGACAGCCTCTTCATCATCGCGAGCGGCAGCGTTCGGGTCCTCATCCTGGGGGGGCACGGGCAGCCGTTCGACATCCGCCGCCTCGACGCCGGCGACTTCTTCGGAGAGGTCGCGCTCCTGTCGGGACGGCCGCGCACGGCCACCGTGGTCGCGGCGACGCCGTGCCAGGCGCTGGAGATCCATCGCACCGCCCTCGAGCACCTGGTGCGGCTACGCCCGGCCGCGCAGGCCCTCATGGAGGAGGTGGCGTCGAGCCGCGCCCAGTGCCAGGAGGAAGAGGCGGTTCGCTCCCTGCCGCCCGAAGCCGCCGACCCGGAGCGCGCGGCCGCAGCGCTGCAGGCCCACTTCGGCAGCTCCGAGTGGAGCCCGCGGGTCCGGACGCATCTCGCGCGGCTCTTGCTGGAGGTTGGTCGGCAGGACGACGCCCTCGCCATTCTCGCCGGGGTCGCCCAGGACCTGGCCCGACGCGGGCAGGCCCAAAAGGCGATCACCCTGCTCAAGAAGTTGGAGCGGGTCCGCCGAAGGGGAGTCCAGGATATCGAGCTCGCACCGCTTCGCCCCGGCCGGCGCCGCTCGGCTCGGCACGCGCCCCGAGACGCCGAGACGTCCGGCGCACCGGGCGAACCCGTCTCGCGGGCGACGACGGGGGCCGCCTTCCGCGAGTGGGTGGGCCTGCTCATCCGGGCGACCGACGACCTGGCCGCCCGCTCAGCTCCTTCCCGCCCGGTAGAGGAAGAAGCAGAAGGCGGCGGCGATGGCCAGGGCCGCCACCTCGCCGGGTAGACCGCCCAGGCGGGGGTCCATCGTCTTCGCGGCGAGGCCGGTGGCGACGAGCCCGGCCACCAGCACGCCCGCGAGCCCCTCCCCCGCGACCAGACCCGAGGCAGCCAGGATCCCGGGATCGCCCTCCCCCTCCCCCCGCGCCACCCGATCCCGCTCGGCGAGCGCCCGGACGCAGCCACCCACGTAGAGTGCGGCCATCGTGGCGAGCGGCAGGTAGACGCCGATGGCGAAGGCCAGCCCCGAGACGCCGCAGAGGATGGCGCCGATGGCGAGCCCGCCGCCGGTGAGCACCAGACCCCAGGGCAGGTCGCCGGCGAGGACGCCCTCGATCACCGTCTTCATCAGGGTGGCCTGGGGCGCGGGGAGCTCGCGCGACCC
>JAJDNV010000098.1 GCA_022340545.1 Acidobacteriota bacterium
CCCTTCAGGGGCCTCGGCGTGCACCCCGACTGCGGGCCCGCCAGCTTCGAAGTGGAGCGCAGGGTCCTCGTCGGGGCCCCGCCCGCCGCGGCCCCGGGCTGCGCGCCCTTCCGTCCCCGGAGCGGAGACTAGGGCATCACCTTCCGGTGTTTGGCGACCTCTTCCTCGAAGTACTTTCGATAGAGGACGTCCCACTCGGCCGAGCCCTCGGGGATGCTCCGCTTCTGGCTCTCGATCTTGCGTCGCACGAGGGCGTCGATCATCTCGTCGGCGCGCATCTCCTCGGTGATGATGCGCACGATCGTCTGGCGGATCTGCTGCGGCTCGTCGAAGTACTCGAGCGCATCCTCGCCGTCCATGTACCGGAGGATGAGATGCGACATGTGGAGGATCCGCTCGCGGGAGAGCTTCAAAGCACGATCCCCTTCTGCCTGGCGAGCTCCCGCTTGACCTTCTTGAACATCTCCGAGTACGTGATGTCGGAACGCTCCATCTGCTGCATGTGCTGGACAAGGACCTCGCGCACCTCCTCGTTGAGGCGGTCCTCGACCTGCAGCTCCTCGACGATGACCCGGGCAATGCCGTCGACGACCCGCTCTTCGTCGTCGACCTCGATACGGCGGTCGGCAGTCAGGGCCTTGACGATCTTGCGGGAGACGTACTGGATCTCGTCGGGCGAAAGACGCATGGAATCGGACCTCCGAGTATAGCACCCGCCCTCCGTGCTATCCTCGCGCCTCGATGACGCTGCACGTCGTCAGCCATCCCCTCGTGGAGGACGCGCTTGCGGCTCTGCGGGATCGTCGGACGCCGCCGGGCGAGTTTCGCGCCCTCTCCCGCCGCGTGAGCCTGCTGGTCGTGGCCGAGGCCACCCGCGATCTGCCCACCGCGGAGGCCGGGGTCGAGACGCCGCTCGAGTCCGCCCGTGTGCATCGTCTTGGCGGTCGGGTCGTCGCGGTCCCGGTGCTGCGCGCCGGTCTCGGAATGCTCGATGCGTTCCTCGACCTCGTCCCCTCGGCCGAGGTCGGCTACTACGGCCTCGAGCGCGACGAGGTGACGGCGTCGGCGCACCGCTACTACGACAAGGTGCCCGGGGACCTCGGGGCCGCGGCGACCTATGTCCTGGACCCCATGCTGGCGACGGGCGGGTCGGCCGCGCACGCGATCGCCGACCTCGAGTCCCGCGGCGCTCGCCGGATACGCCTCCTCTCGATCGTGGCCGCCCCGGAGGGACTGGCACATCTCGAGAAGGTCGTCCCGGCGACGGACGTCTATGCTGCGGCGCTCGATCGGCAGCTGGACGATCGCTACTACATCCGGCCCGGCCTCGGCGACTTCGGCGACCGGCTGTTCGGGACGTGAGCCACGCCACGGGCGGGGATGCACTCGACCCAATCGTGCGGAGCGGAACTCTCGCCTGGTTGACGGAGTGGCACGTGTGTACTAGTCTATCGGGTCTATTTGCGGCTGAGCCGAAAGGTCGTCTGAGGGCCGGACGGACGCGCCGGGAAGACGCCGGGACCGTTTCGCCGGTCCTTACTCCAAACGACAGTAGACAGAGGGTTTGAGGCAGACAAGCGAAGATCGGTTCGTGACGTAGCCGAGACATGTCCCAGCTTTTCCATCCTGCCGCAAACTCGATCGCGAAGATCAGCGTCGTCGCGGGCGCCCTCGCCGCCGGCCTCGTGGCGATCCTCGTCCTCTTCGTCCTGCCGCGCTCGTCGTACGTGACCCGGCAGCACGAGGCGCGCGTGCAACCGGTGCCCTTCTACCACGCGCACCATGTGGGCAGCATGGGCATCGACTGCCGCTACTGCCACACCTCGGTCGACCGCTCGGCGGTGGCGGGGATTCCCCCCACGAAGACGTGCATGAACTGCCACTCGCAGATCTGGAACCAGGCGCCCACCCTCGAGCCCGTCCGCGAGAGCTGGCGCACCGGGCAGCCAATCGAGTGGGTGAAGGTCCACGACCTTCCCGACTTCGTCTACTTCAACCACTCCGCCCACGTGAACAAGGGAGTGGGCTGTTCCACCTGCCACGGGCGTGTCGACAAGATGTCCTTCGTGTGGCAGGAGGAATCGCTCCTCATGGAGTGGTGTCTCGAGTGCCACCGTCAGCCGGAGAAGTTTCTCCGCCCGAAGAGCGAGGTCTACGACATCACCTACCAGGCGCCGGCGAACCAGCTCGAGATGGGACATCAGCTCGTCAAGGAATACGACGTCTACCCGCAGGTCACCTGCTCCACGTGCCACCGATGAGCCAGGATCCCATCCCCGCCGTTCCCGTCACGTTCGAGGGCGTCGTCCGACGCCCGGGCGGTCCCGGACGCCGCCGCTACTGGAAGAGCCTGGAGGAGCTGGCCGACAGCCCCGGGTTCCTCGAGTTCCTGCACCGGGAGTTCCCGGAACAGGCCTCCTCCTTCGACGATCCGAAGGGGCGCCGGGATTTCCTCTCCCTGATGGGGGCCTCCCTGGCCCTGGCCGGGCTCACCGCCTGCACCAAGCAGCCCACGGAGAGGATCCTCCCCTACGTCCGGCAGCCGGAGCAGCTCGTCCCCGGTCGTCCGCTCCACTTTGCCACCGCCGTCGCCCACGACGGCTACGCGCGGGGCATCCTCGTGGAGAGCCACGAGGGGCGGCCGACCAAGGTCGAGGGCAACCCCGACCATCCCCAGAGCCTGGGCGCGACCGACGTCTTCGGCCAGGCCCACGTGCTGGGCCTCTACGATCCCGACCGCTCCAAGAACGTCCTCTACCTGGGCCAGGACCGCACGTGGGGTGCCTTCCGGGAGGCGCTCCGGGAGGTCCTCGACAAGCAGAAAAGGCCGGGCGGGGCCGGCGTGCGGTTCCTGACCGGGCGCGTGACCTCGCCCACCCTCGCCGCCCAGCGGGAGGCGCTCCGCGGGGAGCTGCCCGAGGCGCGCTGGGTGAGCTGGGAGCCCGCCGACCGCGACAACGTGCGCGAGGGCGCGCGGCTGGCCTTCGGCGAGGTGGTCGAGCCGCAGTACCGGTTCGAGAACGCGGACGTGGTCCTGAGCCTCGAGGCCGACTTCGTGACGAGCCACCCGGCCAGCCTCCGCCTCGTCCGCGAGTACGCCGGGCGGAGGAAGGTCGACGTGGAGAAGCCGGAGATGAACCGGCTCTACGTCGTGGAGGGCTCGCCCACGCCCACCGGTGCCTCCGCCGACCACCGGCTCGCGCTGCGCAGCTCCGCCGTCGAGGGCTTCGCCCGCGCGGTGGCGGCCGGCGTGGGGGTGGAGATCGAGGGCGGGGTGGACCACGACTGGGTGGCGCCCCTCGTTGAGGACCTGAAGCGGGCCGGCGCCCGGGCCCTCGTCCTCGCCGGCGAGACGCAGCCCCCGGCGGTGCACGCGATCGCCCACGCGATGAACGAGGCCCTGGGGACGGTGGGGACGACCGTCGTCTACACCGAGCCCGCCGAGACCGCCGGTGACCTGTCCCTCGGCGAGCTCGTCGACGAGATGAAGGACGGCCAGATCGAAGTCCTGGTCGTGGCCGGCGCGAATCCGGTCTACGCGGCCCCTGCCGATCTGGGCTTTGCCGAGGCCCTCGAGAAGGTGCCGCTGCGGATCCACCACGGGCTGTCCGTCGACGAGACGGCTGTCCTCTGCCAGTGGCACCTGCCGGCCGCGCACCCCCTGGAGAGCTGGAGCGATGCCCGCGCCGCCTGCGGCACGGTCACCCTCGTCCAGCCGCTGATCGCTCCGCTCTACGGCGGGCTCTCCACCCACGAGCTTCTGGCGGCCTTCATCGAGGACTCGGAGCCCAAGGGCTACGACATCCTGCGCGGGCACTGGATGGAGGTGCTCGGGGACGACGACGCATTCGAGGCGAGGTGGAGCCGGGCGCTGCACGATGGCGTCGTGGCCGGCACCGTCTTCCCGGAGAAGACGGTCGCGGTGAGGCCGGGTGAGTGGACGCGGGTCGCGGGCGAGGGCACTTCCGGCCTGGAGATCGCCTTCCGCACGGATCCGGGGGTCTACGACGGGCGCTTCGCCAACCTGGGCTGGCTACAAGAGCTTCCCCGCCCGCTCACCAAGCTGACCTGGGACAACGCCGCCCTCATGAGCCCGAAGACGGCGGAGAGGCTCGGCGGCTTCCGGGTCGAGGAGACGGGAGCCGGGCACGTGACCGAGGTGGTGGAGCTTCGCTACCGGGGCCACTCCGTCAAGGCGCCGGTCTGGATCCTGCCCGGGCACCCCGACGACGCGGTGACCGTCCACCTGGGGTTCGGGCGCTCCCGCGCTGGCCGGGTGGGCGACGGTGTGGGCTTCGACGCCTACGCGCTCCGCACGAGCGACGCCCCCTGGTTCGGGGGCGGTCTCGAGGTGGAGCGGACCGGCGAGACCGCGCTCATGGCCTGCACCCAGGACCACTGGACGATCGAGAACACCGCACACGAGGCGGCCGCCGACCGGCACCTCGTCCGCTCGGCCACGCTGGACGAGGTCCAGGCCGACCCCCACGTCTTCGAGCACGGGGCCCACGAGCCGGAGCCGGGGCTCTCGATGCACCCGGATCACGAGTACCCCGACCGGGCCTGGGGCATGGCTATCGACATGAGCGCCTGCGTGGGCTGCAACGCCTGCGTGACCGCCTGCCAGTCCGAGAACAACGTCGCGGTGGTCGGGAAGGACCAGGTGGGCCGGGGCCGGGAGATGCACTGGATCCGGGTGGACCGCTACTACGAGGGCCCCCCCGAGAGCCCCGAGACCTTCCATCAGCCCGTCGTCTGCATGCAGTGCGAGCAGGCCCCGTGCGAGGTGGTCTGCCCGGTGGCCGCCACCGTCCACAGCGACGAAGGCCTCAACGACATGGTCTACAACCGCTGCGTGGGGACGCGGTACTGCTCGAACAACTGCCCCTACAAAGTGAGGCGGTTCAACTTCTTCCTCTACCAGGACTGGGACACCCCGACCTTCAAGATGATGCGCAACCCCGAGGTGACGGTGCGCTCCCGCGGGGTCATGGAGAAGTGCACCTACTGCGTCCAGCGCATCAGCCGGGCCCGCATCGACGCGAAGAACGAGAACCGGGAGATCCGCGACGGGGAGATCCAGACCGCCTGCGAGGGCGCCTGCCCGGCGCAGGCCATCGTTTTCGGGGACGTGAACGACCCCGAGAGCCGGGTCTCGAAGCTGAAGGCCAGCCCCCGCAACTACGGGCTCCTCGCCGAGCTGCAGACGCGGCCGCGGACCACGTACCTGGCCGCCGTCCGCAACCCCAATCCCGCGATCCCCTCGGCCCGCCGTGAGGAGCACCATGGCTAGCGCGCCTCACACCGAGCCAAGAATCATCGGGCCCGGCCACACCTTCGCCACCGTCACCGACAAGATCGCGAGCCTCGTCCTCCAGAAGAAGACACCGCTCGGGTGGTTCGTCGGCTTCGCCGTCGCCTTCGGACTGCTCCAGCTGCTCCTCGTGTCGGTGGCCCTGCTGCTCGCCCGCGGGGTGGGGATCTGGGGCCTCAACATCCCGGTGGGCTGGGCCTTCGCCATCATCAACTTCGTCTGGTGGATCGGGATCGGGCACGCGGGGACGCTCATCTCGGCGATCCTGCTGCTGCTGAGGCAGCAGTGGCGCACGTCGATCAACCGCTTCGCGGAGGCGATGACGCTGTTCGCGGTGGCGTGTGCGGGGCTGTTTCCGATCATCCACATGGGCCGTCCCTGGGTCGGGGCCTACTGGCTGCTGCCCTACCCGAACACGATGGGGATCTGGCCGAACTTCCGCAGCCCCCTCATCTGGGACGTCTTCGCGGTGTCGACCTACGCTACCGTGTCCGCGCTGTTCTGGTTCGTGGGCCTCATCCCCGACCTCGCCACCCTGCGCGACCGGGCGACGAACAAGTTCGTGAAGATCCTCTACGGGATGGGCGCCATGGGCTGGCGCGGCTCGGCCCGGCACTGGAACAACTACGAGATGGCCTACCTGATCCTGGCCGGGCTGTCGACGCCGCTGGTGGTGTCCGTCCACACCGTGGTCAGCTTCGACTTCGCGGTGGCCAACCTGCCCGGCTGGCACGCCACGATCTTCCCGCCCTACTTCGTGGCCGGGGCCATCTACGCCGGCTTCGCCATGGTGCTCACCCTCGCGATCCCGCTCCGGAAGTTCTACGGGCTCGAGGACTTCATCACCGACAAGCACCTCGAGAACATGGGCAAGGTCCTTCTCGCCACGAGCCTCATCGTGGTCTACGGCTACACGATGGAGGCCTTCATGGCCTGGTACAGCGGCTCGACCTTCGAGCGCTTCATGATCTGGAACCGCATGTTCGGGTCCTATGGCTGGACCTACTGGGTGCTGCTCTTCTGCAACCTGCTGACCCCGCAGCTCATGTGGTTCAAGCGCTTCCGCACCCGCGCGGGCTGGCTCTTCGCGGTGGCGATGGTTGTCAACGTGGGCATGTGGCTCGAGCGCTTCGTGATCGTGGTCACGAGCCTGCATCGCGACTTCCTGCCGTCGTCCTGGGGCATGTACTCACCCACGTTCTGGGACTGGGCCACGTTCCTCGGGACGATCGGGCTCTTCCTGACGCTCTTCTTCCTGTTCATCCGCTTCCTTCCTGCGATCTCGATCTTCGAGATGCGCACCATCGTTCCGGAGGCGCGGCTCGAGGAGGAGAGGACATGACCCGCCCCCTCTACGGCCTGCTGGCCGAGTTCCGCTCCCCCGGGGACCTCGTCCGGGCGGCCCACGAGGTGCACGCCGGCGGATACACGAAGGTCGACGCGTACACGCCCTACCCCATGGAGGAGGTCATCGAGGCGCTGCACCTGGGCCACTCCCACGTCCCGAAGCTCGTTCTCGCCGGCGGTGTCGCGGGTCTGGCCGGAGGCTGGGGACTGCAGTACTGGACCTCGGTCATCGACTACCCGATGAACATCGGCGGCCGGGCCTTCAACGCCTGGCCCGCCTTCGTGGTGCCGGCCTTCGAGACGACGGTGCTCTTCGCGGCCCTGGCCGCGGTCCTCGGCATGATGGCCCTGAACGGTCTGCCCCAGCCCTACCACCCGGTCTTCAATGTCCCCGGGTTCGCCACCGCCAGCCGCGACCGGTTCTTCCTGTGCATCGAGGCGGCCGACCCGAAGTTCGACCGGGAGGCGACGGGGCAGTTCCTGAGGGGACTCGGGGCCGAGGTCACGGAGGCGGAAGAGTGATTCTCCGCGTCTCCGCTCTCGTCGCCCTGCTCGCCGTCGCGGGGCTCGGCTGCCGGCAGGACATGCACGACCAGCCGAAGTACAAGCCCTATCGGCAGAGCGAGTTCTTTACCGACGGCCGCGCCATGCGTCCCTTGGTAGCGGGCACCGTGGCCCAGGGCACGCTGCGGGACGACACCGCGCTCTTCACCGGCAAATCCGGCGGCGACTTCGTGACGGAGATCCCGCTTGCGGTGACCGCCGATCTGCTCGAGCGGGGGCGCAGCGAGTTCCAGGTCTTCTGCTCCCCGTGCCACGGCCGCACCGGGAAGGGGGACGGGATGATCGTCCAGCGCGGCTTCAAGCGACCCACCTCCTACCACGTGGACCGGCTGCGACAGACGCCGGTCGGCTACTTCTTCGACGTGATCACCAACGGCTACGGTGCGATGTCGGACTACGCGGCCCAGGTGCCGGTCGAGGACCGGTGGGCGATCGTAGCCTACTTGCGCACCCTGCAGCTCAGCCAGTACGCTCCCGCGGCCGACGTCCCCGCGGACCGCAAGGCGGAGCTCGAGGCGAGTCTCCAGGCGCTGGACGCACACGAGGCCGCGGGGGAGGGCCACTGATGAGCACCCCGACGATGCCCACGCCCCCGTCCCTCGGCCGCCTGCAGCGGAACGGCCTGGCCTTCGGCGCCGTCTTCCTGCTCGGGCTCGCCGTGGGCTTCTTCCTCGACCGGCATCAGTTCTTCCGCTCGTATCTCTTCGGCTGGCTCTTCTGGCTCGGGATCGCGGTCGGATGCCTCGGCCTGGCAATGCTGAACCAGCTGACCGGTGGGCTCTGGGGCCTCGTGCCCCGACGCTTCCACGAGGCCGCGGCGCGCACCCTCCCGACGATGGCCGTCCTCTTCGTCCCCGTTCTCCTTGGCCTGGGCTCGCTCTATGTCTGGTCCCGGCCGGAGGTGGTGGCGGCGGACGAGATCATCCGGAGCAAGACCGCTTACCTGAACGTGCCCTTCTTCGTGGCCCGCGCCGCCCTCTACTTCGCGGTGTGGTCCGGGCTCGCCCTCCTGGTGAGCCGGTGGTCGACCCAGCAGGACGGCGGCATCGATCCGGCACGGGCCGGGCGGCTGCGCGGCGTGTCCGGGGTGGGCCTCGTGGCGCTCTCCGGGACCACGACCTTCGCCGCCATCGACTGGGGCATGTCGCTGGCCCCGCACTGGTTCTCCACGATGTACGGCGTGCTGTTCATCGTGGGCTGGACACTCTCCGCCCTCTCCTTCACGATCGTCCTGATGGCCCGCCTCTCCCGCGAGTCGCCGATGAGCGAGGCGCTGCAGCCCGGGACGGTCCACGATCTGGGCAAGCTGCTGCTGGCCTTCACCATGCTCTGGGCCTACGTGAACTTCTCGCAGTTCCTGATCGTGTGGTCGGGGAACATCAGTGAGGAGACGCCGTTCTACGTCCAGCGCATGCACGGGGGCTGGGGCGTGATCGCGGTCGTGCTGCTGCTCTTCCACTTCGCCCTGCCCTTCGCCCTGCTGCTCTCGCGGCCGCTCAAGCGCCACGCGCGGAGCCTGGCGATCGTGGCCGGGCTGATGCTGGTCATGCAGCTCGTCGACCTCTACTGGCTGATCGGGCCGGATCTGCTGACCCAGGGCCGCGGGCACGCTCCCCTCCGCTTCCACTGGATGGACCTCGCCTCGGCGCTCGGCTTCGGGGGGCTGTGGCTGTTCCTCTTCGCACGGCAGGTCCGCACGCGCCCGGTCCTGCCCCTGGCCGAACCAGCGGTGCGGGCGCTTGTCGATGGGCCGCAGGGCGCGGAGGTCGTGACGTCATGAGTGAGCATGACAAGAACCACGACGTCGAGTACGAGAGGGAGGACATCAACGAGCGGTCCACCTTCTGGTTCGGGGTCTGGATCCTCGTGCTCATGGTGAGCGTGTCCTTCCTGATCAAGCCTCTCTACAACCTCCTCGTGAGGCGCGGGGTCGAGACGCAGGAGCCCGCCGCCTACGTGGCGGAGTCCGACCCCGCGGCGCTCGAGCCGCCGGCCCCCCGCCTCCAGACGCTGCCGGAGCGTGACCTGGCCGAGTTCCGGGCCCAGGAGGACGCGATCCTCGGCTCCTATGCCTGGGTCGAGAAGGACCGCGGGGTCGTTCGCATCCCGATCGACCGTGCCATGCGGATCGTGGCCGAGCGGGGCCTGCCGACGTTCCCGACCTCCGAGGCCGAGGCGGGGTCGGGAGAGGAGGAGACGCCATGAGCCGCCCGGTGCCCGCCGCCCTCGCCCTGCTGGTCCTCCCGGCGCTGGCCGCCGCCCAGATCGGCCCCAATCCCCCGCCCATGGCCGTGGGCCAGCCGGAGATCCTCCAGGAGATCGGCTGGGACCAGAAGCTCGGGGAGAAGATCCCGCTCGACCTCGCCTTCAAGGACGAGGAGGGCCGGGACGTCGTCCTCGCCGACTACTTCGGGGACAAGCCCGTCGTCCTGGGACTGGTCTACTACAGGTGCCCGATGCTGTGCACCATCAGCCTGAACGGCCTCGCCCGGGCGCTCGAGGTCCTCTCCTTCGTCCCCGGCCAGCAGTTCGAGGTTCTCACCGTGAGCTTCGACGCGAACGAGGGGACGGAGCTCGCGGCGGCGAAGAAGCGCGCCTACATGGCCTCCTACGACAAGAGCGACGAGGGCGCCCAGGGCTGGCACTTCCTCACCGGCGACCAGGAGTCCGTGGACCGCCTGACCCGGGCGGTCGGCTTTCGCTTCGCCTGGGACGAGGAGACGAAGCAGTTCGCCCACCCCGCCGGCATCCTGGTGGCCGCCCCCGACGGGACCATCACGCACTACCTGTTCGGGGTCGAGTACTCCCCGAAGGACCTGCGCCTGGCGCTCGTGGCTGCCGGACAGGGGGAGGTCGGCAACGCCGTCGACCAGGTCCTGCTCTACTGCTTCCAGTACGACCCGAAGACGGGTCGCTACAGCGCCGCCATTCTCAACATTGTCCGGATCGCGGGGGTCGTCACCCTCCTCGCCATGGCCGGCCTCCTCCTTTCCATCTCCCGACGGCGCCGCAAGGACCCGCCGGCGCCTGCGACCTCGAGCCACTGAAGCGATGAACCAGGCCTTCCCCCTCCTGCCCGAGCAAGCCTCCGCCCAAGCGGGCGAGGTGGACGCACTCTTTTTCTTCATCGTTGCCGTCACGGTCTTCTTCACGATCGGGATCTCGCTGGTGATCCTGTTCTTTGCGGTCAAGTACCGCCGCCGATCGGACGAGGACCGACCGAGGGAGATCCACGGATCGCTCTGGCTCGAGCTCGTGTGGACGATCATCCCCCTGGGGATCGTGATCCTGATGTTCGCCTGGGGGTCGAAGGTCTTCTTCCAGATGAACCGGCCCCCCGACGACGCGATGAACGTGAGCGTCGTCGGCAAGCGGTGGATGTGGAAGGTGCAGCAGCCCACCGGGCAGCGCGAGATCAACGAGCTCCACGTCCCGGTGGGCCGGGCGGTGAAGCTGACCATCACGTCGGAGGACGTGATCCACAGCTTCTTCGTGCCCGCGTTCCGGATCAAGAAGGACGCCGTCCCCGGCCGCTACAACGTGGCCTGGTTCCGGGCTACCAAGGTGGGCACCTACCACCTCTTCTGCGCCGAGTACTGCGGCACCGAGCACTCGAAGATGATCGGCAGGGTCGTGGTGATGGAGCCGGAGGACTACCAGACGTGGCTCGCGGGTGGCCCGCCGCCGGAGTCCCCGGTGGTGGCGGGGGAGCAGCTGTTCACCGAGCTCAACTGCATCACCTGCCACCGTCCCGACTCCGCGGGCCGGGGGCCGGTCCTGAACGGGATCTTCGGGCGCGGCGTGAAGCTGGCCAGCGGCGACACCGTCGTCGCCGACGAGGCCTACGTGCATGAGTCGATCCTCAACCCCGCCACGAAGGTGGTGGCCGGCTACCAGCCGGTGATGCCGACCTACCAGGGCCTGGTCACCGAGGAGCAGCTCATCGCCCTCATTGCCTATATCAAGTCGCTGCAGATCCCGTCGGGGGAGACCGTGCCCGTCCCCGAGGAGGCCGAGTGAACCAGGGCACCGAAGCGAAGGCGATGACGCCCGAAGCCAATACGCTACCGAAGGAGCACTACCTCAACGCAGGGTACGGCTGGAAGTCCTGGCTGCTCACCACCGACCACAAGCGGATCGCGATCCTGTACCTCGTCTCGATCTCGGTCATGTTCGTGCTCGGCGGACTCTACGCGGCCCTCATCCGCTGGAACCTCCTGGTCCCGGACGGGAGCCACATGAGCGCGGAGACCTACAACCGCGTCTTCACCGCCCACGGCGTCATCATGATCTTCTTCTTTCTGATCCCGTCGATTCCCGTCACCCTCGGCAACTTCCTGATTCCCCTGATGATCGGGGCACGCGATCTCGCCTTCCCCCGCATCAACCTCCTGAGCTGGTATGTCTACGTCATCGGGGCCGCCTTCACGCTCTACTCACTCTTCTCGGGCGGGCTCGATACGGGCTGGACCTTCTACACCCCCTACTCCACCGTCTTCGCCCAGAGCAACGTGGCCTTCGCCGCGATCGGCATCTTCATCGCCGGCTTCTCCTCCATCCTCACCGGGCTCAACTTCATCGTGACCATCCATACCATGCGGGCCCCCGGCATGACCTGGTTCAGGCTGCCGCTGTTCGTCTGGGCCCACTACGCCACCGCCATCATCCAGATCCTGGGCACGCCGGTGGTGGCGATCACGATCCTGCTGGTGGCCCTCGAGCGGCTCTTCCACTTCGGCTTCTTCGACCCGGCGCGCGGTGGCGACCCGATCCTCTTCCAGCACCTCTTCTGGTTCTACTCGCACCCGGCCGTCTACATCATGATCCTGCCCTCGATGGGCGTCATCTCCGAGCTCATCACCTGCTTCTCGCGGAAGAGGATCTTCGGGTACAGCTTCATCGCCATGTCCTCCATGGCCATCGCCGTCATCGGCTTCCTGATCTGGGCCCACCACATGTTCGTGAGCGGGATGTCCGTCTACTCGGCGATGATCTTCTCCGCCCTCACGTACCTCGTGGCCATTCCCTCCGCGGTCAAGGTCTTCAACTGGACGGCCACGATGTTCCGGGGGTCGATCTCGTGGGAAACGCCGATGATGTACGTCTTCGGGTTCATCGGCCTCTTCCTGATCGGCGGGCTGACCGGACTCTTCCTCGGCAACCTCGGCACCGATGTGCATCTCACCGACACCTACTTCGTCGTCGCCCACTTCCACTACATCATGGTGGGCGGCGCCATCATGGGCTACCTCGGGGGCATCCACTTCTGGTGGCCAAAGATCTTCGGACGAACGTACTCCGAGTGGTGGGGGCGCATCTCCGCGGTGCTCATCTTCGTCGGCTTCAACATGACCTTCCTTCCGCAGTTCCTCCTCGGCTACCTGGGGATGCCGCGGCGCTACCACGCCTACCCGGAGGAGTTCCAGGTGCTGAACGTGCTGTCCACCGCGGGGGCGTTGATCCTCGGGATCGGCTACCTCTTCCCGTCCCTCTACCTGGTTTACTCGATGGTCAAGGGCGAGCCGGCGGGCAACAACCCCTGGGGTGCACGGGGGCTGGAGTGGGAGACGACCTCTCCTCCCCCCGCTCACAACTTCGAGAGGACGCCGGTCGTGGAGGACGAGGCCTACGCCTACGACAAGGCGCCGCGGGAGGCCTTCGGTGTCTGAGGTCTCGTCCAGGCCTGGCGCGGCGGCTTCCCCGGGGCCGCTCCAACACCACTTCGCCGATCTGAAGCAACAGAAGGCGGCTGCATCCCTGGGGATGTGGGTCTTCATCGCCCAGGAGGTCCTCTTCTTCGGCGGGCTCTTCGCAACCTACACCGTGTACCGGATGACGTACCCGGAGGCCTTCAGCGCCGGCAGCCAGCACCTCAGCTGGAAGATCGGTTTCTTCAACACCCTGGTACTGATCGCCTCGAGCCTCACGATGGCGATGGGAGTCCACTCGGCGGCGCTCGGCCGAGCGAAGCGGATCGTGGCCTGGCTGCTGGCCACGATCTTCCTGGGCTCCCTCTTCCTCGGCGTGAAGTACTTCGAGTACGAGGAGAAGATCGCCCCCTGCTTCGGCTTGGGGGCGGGACCGGGCTGCCTGGTCCCGGGCGAGCGCTTCGACGCGTCGGTGCTCCACGTCGCCGTCGACATGGCGCCGCAGACCCAGATCTTCTATTCGCTGTACTTCGCGATGACCGGCTTGCACGCGCTGCACATGATCATCGGGATCCCCATCATTCTCTGGATCGCTCACGCCGCCTGGAGGGGCCGCTACAGCGCGGAGTGGCACACCCCGGTCGAGATCGTTGGACTCTACTGGCACTTCGTCGACATCATCTGGATCTTCCTCTTCCCTCTGCTGTACCTGATCGGGACGCACTGACCATGTCCGACCACATCGTCTCCTGGAAGGTCTACGTCGCCGTCTTCCTCGCCCTCGGCGTGCTGACGGTCCTGACGGTCGTCGCCGCCAGCTACGACTTCGGGCGCTTGAACCTGATCCTAGCCCTCGGAATCGCGATCACGAAGGCGACGCTCGTCGTCCTGTACTTCATGCACGCCCGCTACGCCGGAGGCCTGACGGGGATCGTGATCGCGGCCGCCGCCGCGTTCTTCTTCATCCTCGTCTTCCTGACCCTGAGCGATTACACGACCCGCTCCTGGTCGCTCACCGGTTACTGAGCCGGGACGGTTTGAGATAGGCCCCGTACGCCCGCGTGTCCCCGGGGCGAGGACCGGAGGGCGAGCCTGGGCCTGGTGCGCTATCGCACCGGCTGTTCACGACTCGTGGGAGATCTCGTCGATCGGCCGGGGCCTTCCGAAGTGGAAGCCCTGGGCGTGGGTGAAGCCGATCCGCATGCAGATGTCCGCCTCCTCGGCGGTCTCCACGCCTTCGGCCACCGTGTAGACGAGCAGGTCACGGGCGACGGAAACGAGCGACGTCAGGAGACGGCGGCGCGAGAGCGGCGCGGAGTCGATGCCACGCACCAGGCTCATGTCGAACTTCAGGTAGTGGGGCGGGACCTCTGCAAGCTCGAGCAGCCTCGCCTGGCCGGCACCGAAGTCGTCGTAGGCAATGCCGACACCGGAGCGGGAGAGCAGGGTGCGCAGGCGATCGACACCGTCGAGATCGGCCAGGGCCCCCTCGTGGACCTCGAGGGTGAGACGGAGCTGGGGCAGCTGCTCCTGTGCCTTGAGGATCGACGGGACGAGATCGGGCTGCTCCAGCTCCGCCGGATGGATGTTGAGGAAGAGGGCGGGGAAGTCCGTCCCGAGCCCGGCCACCTCCAGGGCCTTCTCGCGGAAGAGGGCGCTCAGGTTGGCCTCCACCCCCGCTCCCGCGGCGATGCGGAAGAGCTCGAGGGGCAGCGCGGGCAGGCCGGGGTGTTGTCCCCGGCCCAGGGCCTCGTAGCCGGCGAGCGATCCGCTGGGAAGGCTCACCATCGGCTGGAAGAGCGTCGTCACCTGGCGCTTCTCGAGCAGCTCCGGCAACTCCCGCGCACCCTCGACGAACTGCTGCGGGAGGGCCATGTCGCCGAGAGACACCGTCGGCGGCTCGAGCCCGTGCTCGTCCTCCCCCTCGATCTCCTGGCGTCCCAGGCGAAACTCGACCTGGGCGATGTGCAGGATGTCTCCCTCCCGGAGTCGGGCCTCCTCGACTCGCTTGCTGTTCACGAACGTGCCGTTCTTGCTGCCAAGGTCGAACACGCGGAGCTGTCCCTTCGCGAGGAAGAACTCGGCGTGCTCTTTCGAGACGGAGTCCGAGTTCAACGTCAAGCTCAGCCCCGGCCGCCGGCCGACACGGAAGGGGCAGGGATGGACGGTGATGCGCCGGATCTGGCGGCCTCCCTCGACGAGACTCTCCAGGTACCAGCGGAAGACAGGGCCTTTCCCCGCCGATGAGCGATGGATCATCGTGGTGGCTAAGGTTATCATTCTTTCCGAACGTCACCTGACGACAGACGGATGCAGAAGCCTCTTCAACGGGCGGCCGCCCGAGCGGCGCAGCGGTTCGTGCCAAGGCGCAGCGCTGGTGCGCGCGCATGACCCGCCCCGGTGGCCAGCAGCGCCCGAAGGTCCGTCACCCCTCGCGGTTGCGGGCGGCGGCGCTCGCCGGGCTCCTGCTTCTCGTCCTGCCCGCCGCGTCGAGCCCCCCCGCCTCGGGCGTGGAGAGGCTGTTGGCGGACCTTCGGGGGATCTACCCCAGGTCGGTCGAGCCCTGGGAGCGCTGGCGTCGCCCCACGGTGCCGATGCCCGACGGCCGCGAGGTGCCGCGGGAGGAGGCGTTTCGCGATGACCCCGACTTCGTGGCTGCAGCGCGGGTACTCCTCTCGAGCCAGACCGGGGACGACGCCCCGCTCGGCGCCTGGCTGCTCGGCACGTCTCTCCCCGCCCGCCTCCAGGAAGCGGAGCCCGTCCTGGTCGAAGCGCTGTCCCATCCTGACCGCCGGGCCGCCTTCGAGGCGGCGTCGGCGCTGGCCGGCCGGGCCACTTCGAACGGCCGGGCGGCCCTGTCCCGGGCCGCGCACCGATCGCCCTATCCGGAAGTCCGCGCGGCCGCCGCCTGGGCGACCCGGGTGCGCCCCGACGGCGGTGGGGTTGGAGCGGCGCCCCTCGACGGGGAGGCCGGCGTGGCTGTCCCGCTGCCGCTCGGCTCGCGGTTCCGCCGGGGCGTCTCATGGTGGCGCAGCGAACGACGCCAGGATGCCGGTGCCGCGTCCTTCCGCCACCTCGCCTCGCTCGGCGTGAACTGGGTCTCGATCCACACCTGGGACCCGCTCCAGCGCAGCCTCGACGACCCGGTCCTGGCCCCGCCGGCACGCCACTCCGGCCTCCGCGACCTGCCGGCCCTGGTCCGCAGCGCTCACGCGGAGGGTCTCGCGGTGATGATCAAGCCGCACCTCGAGATGCGGGGCTACCGACCCACCCCGGAGGAGAGTCGGACCTTGCGCGGGGCCGATGCGGAGGCTCGGCGGCGCCTCATCGCGCGGATCGATGGCCTGTCGGCCCGAGCCGCGGGAGGTCACAATCGCCTGACCATGCGCTCGGGTGCCGACTGGCGCCGGTGGTTCGAGGAGTACGAGGCCTACATCCTTCCGTATGCCCGTGACGCACAGGCGTCGGGGGCCGACATGTTCTGTGTCGGGCGCGAGCTCGACTCGACGGTGCTCCGCCGCGAGGCCGACTGGCGGCGGCTGATCGCGAAGATCCGGACGGAGTTCCGCGGACCGCTCGTCTATTCGGCCAACTTCGACACCTGGGAGGGGATCGGCTTCTGGGACGCCCTCGACTTCATCGGGGTTTCCGCCTACTTCCCCCTCTCGGAGCGTGACGACCCCTCGGTCGACGATCTCGAGGCCGGCTGGGCCCGGGCCCTCGGGCCGCTGGAGAAGGCCTCTGGGCGCTGGGGGCGGCGGGTGCTTCTCACCGAGGCCGGGTTTCCGTCCATCGCCTCTGCCGCCCGCTCACCCTGGCGGGAAGAGAAGACCGCTGCCGACGTGTGGCTGCAGTCCCGCTGCTACGAGGCCACGCTCCGCGCCCTCGCCGAGCGGCCGTGGATCGAGGGCGCGTTCTTCTGGTTGTGGGAGCGCTCGTCGAAACCACCCTTCCGCGACCCGTCCCACACCATCGTCGGCAAACCGGCCGCCTTCACGATGGCCCGCTGGTACTCCGCCCGCTGAGCGAAACGGCGCCCGCCAGCCCCTGGGAGCAGGAGGCCCGAGCGGCGGGATTCACTCCCGACGCGAGAGCCGTGGGTCTTGGGGTTGGGACGCGGCGCCCCCAGCTCACTGACGAGCCGGCGCCCGCCAGTCCCTGGGAGCAGGAGGCCCGAGCGGCGGGATTCACTCCCGACGCGAGGGCGGGGGGTCTGGGGGGTGCGACGCAGCACCCCCCAGCTCACTGACGATCTCGAAGCTCGTCTTGAACTCGATGTCCGGGTTGAGGGAGTGCCAGACCGAGCAGTAGCGCTCCCGTGAGAGCTGGATGGCCCGCTCGACGCGGTCGGGGGGAATCGGACCCTGCAGGGTGAAGCGCAGGTCCACCGCCACGAGCCGCTTCGGGTGCTCGGCCAACCGCGCAGCTTCGAGGTGGGCCCGCATGCTCTTCAGCTCGAGGCGGCCCCGCTGGAGGATCGACGCCACATCCATGGCCATGCAGCCCGCCAGCCCGAAGCCGAGGGTCTGCACCGGGGAAGGCCCCGCCTTGGGGGGGCTGTCCATCAGGATCTCGGCGTCTCCCGAGCGACCCTGGAAACGCAGGTCGCCCGCCCACTCCAGGTCGAGCACGAGCGGGGGCGGGGGATTGGGGGGCGACCTGGGCTCGCTCACGAGCCGCCCGTGCCGACTCCGGCGAGCTCCCTTTCCCCGACCGCATCCGCCACGAGGCCGAGCTTGCGTCGCATCTCGGCCTGAACGATGTCCGGCGCCGGCGTGGCGTCGACGCAGACGATCAGCTCCTTTACTCGCAGGAGCTCCAGGATCGGGGCCGTCTTCTCGCGGTAGTCGGCGAGGCGCTTGCGGATCGCCTCGGGGGTGTCGTCGGCGCGGGGGACGAGACGGCCCCCGCAGTTGTCGCACACCTCAGGGACCTTCGGCCGCAGCTGGAGCAGGTTGTAGTCGAGGCCGCAGCCCTGACAGAGCCGCCGGCTTTGCATCCGCTCGATGGCGGCCTCTTCCGGGAGCTCGAGGGCAATGACGGCGTCCATGTCGTAATTCTCGAGAAAGAACTCGGTCTGGGGGGCGTTCCGCGGGAAGCCGTCCAGGACGAAGCCGTATCTCCAGTCGTGTATGTCGAGTCGCTCCTTCACCACGTCGGCAACCATCTCGTCGGGGACCAGCCGGCCCGCGTTGAGGTACCGCTGCACCTTGGACCCGAGCTTCGTCTTGTGCCCGATGTGCCATCGGAAGATATCGCCCACGCTGATATGGACGAGATCGTAGCCCTTGCACAGCAGCTTGGCCTGAGTTCCCTTCCCGCTGCCCTGGGGGCCCATGATGATGTACTTGTGCACGATACCCCTCCTCGCCCAGAGTATGCCGATTCCGCCAATCCGCTCCAATGGGCAGGTTGGCTCACCCGTCTGGGACCGTCGGTTCACCGAACGCGAAGGCCAGTTTAGGATGAAAGACGGTCCCATGCCACGAGGGAGACGCATGATTCGCGCCCCGGCCTCTCGCGCCGTCGTCCATCTGTCGACGGTGCCGGCCCTGGCCGAGGTCTCGATGGCCGTGGACCCCGCCGAGATCCCGAACGGGCAGGTCGTCCGGCCGGGCCTGGCGTTCGGGGGACAGCCAGCCCGGCCGACCCTCGACCGCCTCGGGGCGAATCCATGAGGTGCCTTCTTGGCTCTCACCGGACAGGGGGAAAGGAATGGAGAGCTGGCTCGGAACCCTGCTGATCCTGATCGGCTGGGTGGCGTTGCAGGTGTGGGTGCTGCCCCGCCTCGGCGTGCCCACCTGAGCCGCGCCGCGACCGCGCCGGTCGGCGCGCACCGATTCCGAAGGAAAGGAGTGCTAGTAGTGGCCTCATTTGGCATCAAGAAGACGCTGGACATCGCCTTCGACGACGCGCTGGCCCGGGTCCCGGAGGCCCTGAAGGCCGAAGGCTTCGGCGTCCTGACCGAGATCGATGTCCAGCAGACGCTCAAGAAGAAGCTCGACGTCGACTTCCGGCGCTACCGCATCCTGGGCGCCTGCAACCCCCCTTTCGCGCACAAGGCGCTCGAGCACTCGCTCGACGTGGGCATGCTGATGCCGTGCAACGTCATCGTCTACGAGGCCGACGATGGGCGAACGGTCGTCTCCGCCGTGGACCCGATGCAGACGATGGCCGCCCAGGGCGACCCGGAGATGCGCCCGCTCGCCGACGCCGTCCAGCAGAAGCTCAAGAAGGTCATCGAAAGCCTCTGAGTCCCGGACGTCGGTGCCCAAGGGCGCACCAGGGGCCCACGGAGCGGGTGGCCGAAAGGAGCCGAGTGACGCGCGGTCGGGGCGCGGCGGGCGGGGCCCCGACGAGGACCCTGCTCCACTTCGAAGCTGTCGGGCCCGCAGACGAATTGGCGGTGCACGCCGCGCTAGCGTCGCCTCCGACAGGCCGGAAATGCTTGAGATAGGCCATGGGCACCCGCATGTCCCAGGGAGGGACATGCGGGTGAGTACAGGCCTGACGGCCAGTCGCTTCTTGACACAGCGCATCGCCTCCCCTAAAGTCGGGGGTCTGGTACGGATCGACATGACCCTGCGTGACAACTCGGCTGCCCGCACCCGGCGCGGCGGGGTCGTGCGCCGTTGGCGGACCGTGTTTCACTACCACTGGCACCCGTAGCGGTGGACCCCTCGGGGCCCGCCGCAAGGTGAGCGGGGTTCCTGGGGACGCGGACGCCGAGAAAGCCTCTTCAGGGACCCTGGAGAGGCTTTCGTGCTTTCGGGACGACGAAGGACAAGGTGACGGCGATCTGCGTGAGCCTGACCGAGGCGACCACCGGGGAGACCCTCGCCCGAATGGAGGCGCTCACCTCGGTGGCGGACCTCTTCGAGGTGCGCGCGGACTTCCTCCGTGACCTCGATCTCGGCGCTCTGCTGCGGTCCCGGGCGAAGCCCCTCCTCTTCACGTGTCGACCCGAGTCCGAAGGAGGGCGCTGGCCCGACGCCGACACCGAGGGCCGAAGGCGACTTCTGCGCCAGGCGGTCGAGCGGGGCTTCGAATTCGTGGACGTCGAGCTGAGCTCCGGGTTCGACGACCTGATCGCGGCCAAGGCCGGAGACGGCCTCGTCCTGTCTTTCCACGATCTCGAGGGGATTCCCGATGACCTCGACGGCCTCCACGCGCGGATGGCGGCGACCGGGGCCGACGTGATCAAGATCGTCGGAACCGCCCGCTCGGTGGCCGATCTCGGACGCCTGACGGCCCTCGCCCGCCGGCAGCCCTCGTCGCCCGGGACGGGGCGGGGCCTGGTCTCCCTGGCGATGGGTCCCCTCGGGATCCCCTCGAGGATCCTCGGGGGACGGCACGGGGCGCCCTTCACCTTTGCCTCTCCCCAGGGAGGGAGAGAGGCCGCCCCCGGGCAACTTCCGGCGAGCGTGCTCGCGGACTCCTACCGGGTCCGGTCGATCGGACCCGCGACCCGCGTGTTCGGCGTTCTCGGGTCCGACGTCCTCCGGAGCCTCTCCCCGGCCATCCACAACCGAGCCTTCGCCGAGAGGGGGATCGACGCCGTCTATGTGCCTCTCCAGGCGGAGTCGCTGCCCGCGTTCCTGCAGGCGCTGCCAGACCTGGGGCTCTCCGGCTTCAGCGTGACGCGCCCCTACAAGACCGAGATCCTCTCCCATCTCCAGTCGGTGACGCCAAACGTGGCCGAGGCGGGATCGGCAAACACGGTGGTCGAGCAGGACGGTCGACTTCTGGGTCTCAGCACCGACGGGGATGGAGTTCTCCTGCCCCTGCGCCGGCACCTGGACATCGCCGCCCGCCCGGTGACGATCATCGGCGGGGGAGGGGCGGCCCGCGCCGCCGCCTACACCCTTGGCCGGGCCGGCGCCCGGGTGACAGTCCGGGCCCGCCGGCCCGAGCAGGCCGCCGAGGTGGCGGCGTCCACCGGTTGTGCCCACGGACCCCTCGACGCGCTGGCCGACGACTCGTGGGACGTGCTCATCAACGCGACCCCCGTGGGCTCCGGAGCCCAGCCCGGGGAGACCCCGGTGCCTCCGGAGATGCTCCGCCCCGGCGCCGTGGTCTTTGACATGGTCTACGAGCCCCGACCAACTCCGCTGCTGCAGGCGGCGCACGCGGCGGGCTGTCCGACGATCGACGGGGTCGAGATGCTCGTGGCCCAGGCGGTGGGGCAGTTCGAGGCCTGGACGGGTGCAGAGGCCCCGGTCCCCGAGATGACCGAGGCCGCGCTCGCCGCGATCGAAGAGACGGAGGCGGTCTCGTGACCCGCTACTCCCGACAGGAGCGATTCGTCCCGATCGGCCCCGAGGGTCAGGAGCGCCTCCGCTCTGCGCGGGTCCTCGTCGTGGGCAGCGGGGCGCTGGGGTCCGCCCTCGCGGAGACGATGGTCCGCGCCGGGGTCGGCGGCCTCACCGTCGTCGATCGCGACATCGTCGAGGCCTCGAACCTGCAGCGCCAGGCCCTGTTCGACGAAGAGGACGCCGCCCGGGCACGGCCGAAGGCGGTGGCGGCGGAGGCGCGGCTTCGGCGGCTGAACTCGGACGTCGCGGTGCGCGGGATCGTCGCCGACGTCGATCCCAGCAACGCCGACGGTCTCGTGCGCGAGGCGGATCTCGTTCTCGACGGCACGGACAACTTCGAGACGCGCTACCTCGTGAACGACGTCTGCCTGCAGGCGCGTGTGCCCTGGATCTACGGGGCCTGCGTGGCCGCGCACGGCACCGCCCTTCTCATCCGCCCCGGCCGGACACCCTGCCTCCGCTGTGTGATCGGCGAGCGCCCCGCGCCGGGATCGGCTGAAACCTGCGACACCGTCGGCGTCGTCGGCCCGATCGTGCAGGTCGTGGCCGGCGTGCAGGCGGCGGAGGCCTTGAAGCTCTTGGTGGCCGACGAGGAGGCCCTCCTCCCCGGCCTCGCCGCCGTGGACCTGTGGCAGGGGACCTTCGAGGTGATGGATCTGCGGGGCCGTGAGCCATGGTGCCCCTCCTGCGTTGAGCAGCGCTTCGACTACGCCTCCTCGACTGCACGGACCTCGTCGGTGCTCTGTGGACGGGACGCGGTCCAGCTCAGGGGAGAGGCAGAGACCGTGGTGGATCTCCAGACGCTGGCCGCCCGGCTCCGGCCGGCGGGCGAGGTGATGTCCAACGATCACCTCGTACGGTTCCGTGCCCCGGATGCCGAGCTGGTGGTCTTCGCCGACGGTCGGGCCATCGTGAAGGGCGTGGCGGACGTCGCGCGCGCGCGGGCGGTCTACGCGCGGTACGTAGGAGCCTGAGAGATGGATGGAGCGCACCGCCTGGCCCAGATTCCCCCGGGGGTGCAGTGCTTCGTCGGCGACGAGGCCCGGCGGCGCCGTCGGATCGAGGGGGTCGTGGTCTCGGTCTTCGAGGGCTGGGACTATGAAGAGATCATCCCGCCGCTGTTCGACTACGCCGACGTCTTCACCGGGGACGCCCTCTCCTCGAAGACCTACTCCTTCGTGGGTCGGGACGGGTCGGTCCTCGCCCTGCGGCCCGACTTCACCAGCCTGCTCGCGAAGATCGCCGCGGGGAGACTCCGCGAGCGGCCCGCGCCGATTCGCCTCTATTACTCCGGCGAGGTGGTCCGCTATGAGCCGCCCAAGGCGGGCCGGCAGAGTGAGCTCTTCCAGATGGGGCTCGAGCACCTCGGCGGGGACCCGCGCGCCGCGGACGCCGAGGTCCTCACCATCGCCGCCGAGTGCCTCGAGCGCCTCGGCGTGCGAGGCTTCGTCCTGACCCTCGGCCACGTCGGGGTGTTCACCGGGCTTCTCGCCGGGTCGGGGATCGACGAGGCCCGTCTCGAGCAGCTGCGCGAGCGCGTGGAGGTGAAGGACGAGGCCGGCATCCGGCGGGCCCTCGCCGCGGTGGACATTCCGCCTGAAGCCCGCCGCGCCCTCGAACGCCTGGCCACGCTGGCCGGGGGGCCCGAGGTCCTCGACGATGCGGCCGAGACCCTGGCCTGCTGTCCCGCCGCCGCAGAGGCGGTGGGCGAGCTGCGCACAGTGTCCACGGCCCTCGTTCGGGCCGGCCTGGGCGCGCACGTGGCCGTGGATCTCGGCGAGGTGCGCGGGCTCGACTACTACACCGGCCTCGTGTTCCGCGTGTTCGCGCCGGGGCTGGGCTTCGAGGTCGGGGGCGGCGGCCGCTACGATACCCTCCTCGGTCGCTTCGGCCGTCCACTTCCCGCGGTCGGTTTCATGCTGGGCCTCGATCGCGTGGCGCTTCTGCTCGCGCGGCAGAACGAGGAACGCGATCCTGCCCCGGCGACGGCGGAGATGGTCACGGGTCGGAATCTCGGTGAGGCCCTCGCCGAGGCCCGCGCGAAGCGGGCCGCCGGGGCCCGGGTGCGTTTCGGAAACGGGGAGGAGCGATGAGCCTCACCGTCGCCCTGTCGAAGGGGAAGCTGCTCGCCGGCACGCAGGAGCTGTTCGGCCGGGCCGGGTTGCCCTTCCCCGATGGCGAGAGCCGCCGTCTCGTGGTGTCCCTCGGCGAGCTGCGCTTCCTCTTCGTCAAGGACATGGACGTGCCCACCTATGTCGAGTACGGGGTCGCCGACTGCGGGATCGCCGGGCGGGACGTCCTCCTCGAGGCGGAGAGCGATGTCTTCGAGCCGCTCGACCTCGGCTTCGGGCGCTGCCGCCTGGTTGTCGCCCGCCCGGCCGGGGCCCATTTTGCCCCGGACGGTTCCTCGACCGTGCGCGTCGCCACGAAGTACCCGAAGGTTGCGGCCGGGCACTTCCTCGGGCGCGGTCTCTCGGTGGAGGTCGTGCGCCTCGCCGGCTCGGTCGAGATCGCCCCGGGGCTGGGGCTCGCCGACTGCATCGTCGACGTCGTCGAGACCGGCCGCACGCTGAGGGAGAACGACCTCGAAGAGGTGGAGGACGTGGCCGAGTCCTCCGCCCGGCTGGTGGTCAACCGAGCGAGCTTTCACGCGCAGCGGACCGAGCTGAGCAGCCTGGTGGAAGCCCTGCGGAGGGCGGTGTGATGAAACGGATCGCCTACGGAGGCCGTGACTGGGACCGCTGGCTCGCGCGCCTGCCCCGCTCCTCCGCGCCCCGCTCGCCGGTCCTCCGGGCCACGGTAAGTATCCTTCGCGCCGTGCGGACGGAGGGCGATCGGGCCCTCGTCCGGCTCACCGCGCGTCTCGACGGCGTGCGGCTTACCCCGGCCCGCCTGCGGGTGAAGCCTCGCGAGATCCACGCCCTCGCCGCGCGGGCCGATCGACCGCTCGTCGAGGCACTCCGACACATGGCCCGCCGGATCGAGGCCTTCCACCGCCAACAGCTCCAGGCCGGGTTCCGCACCGAGCTGCCCGATGGCTCCGTCCTCGAGGAGGTCGTCCAGCCGCTGGCCTCGGCCGGGCTGTACGTGCCGGGCGGCGCGGGGGCCTATCCCTCCTCGGTGCTGATGAGCGCGATCCCGGCTCGCGTGGCCGGCGTCGGCCGGATCGTCGTGGCCACGCCCCCCCGGACCCTGGAAGCGAACCCGGCGGTGGCGGCTGCGCTCGAGATTGCCGGTGTCGTGGACGACGTCTTCCGGGTCGGTGGCGCCCAGGCGGTAGCTGCGCTCGCCTACGGCACGGGCTCGGTTCCCGCAGTGGACCGGATCGTGGGCCCCGGGAACGCCTACGTGACCGCGGCCAAGCGCCTCGTGCGGGGACGGGTCGAGATCGATTCCGAAGCGGGTCCGAGCGAGGTTGCCATCCTCGCCGACGACAGCGCGGACGCGGGGTGGGTGGCCGCCGACCTTCTGGCCCAGGCCGAGCACGGCAGCGGTGACGAGGTGGCGGTCCTCGTGACGTGGTCGCTGGATCTGGCCGAAGAGGTGGAGCGGCTCGTGGCCGAAGGGGTGCGCACCGTGGCGAACGCGTCCGCCGCCCGCCGGGCCCTCGCGCGTCACGGCGCGGTGATCCTCGTCAAGGGCGTCGAGGACGGGGTCGCCGCGGTCAACGCCCTCGCACCCGAGCACGTCGAGGTGGTCACCCGTCGAGCGGAGCGCATCGCACGGAGGATCGTCGGCAGCGCGGTCTTCGTGGGGCCGTTCTCCCCGGTGGCGGTGGGCGACTACGGGGTCGGACCCAACCACGTCCTGCCCACCGGAGGCGCCGCCCGTTTTGCCTCGCCCCTCTCGGTGCGCGACTTCCAGCGTCGGCAGAGCGTCGTGCGCATGACCGAGGCCGGCCTTGCCCGCGTGACCGAGGACATCGTGCGCGTGGCCGTCGCCGAGGGATTCCGCGGTCACGCGCAGAGTGTGCTGACACGCTTCGAGGGGGAGTGATGGACCCCCTCCGCCACGTCAAGCCCGAAGTCCGACGGCTCCGTGCTTACACCCTGGCCGCCCGCGAGGCGCCGATCAGGATCAACCAGAACGAGAACCCGTGGGACCTGCCCGAGGCGGTCAAGCGCCGCGTTCTCGACAAGGCGCTGGTGCGGCCCTGGGCCCGCTATCCCGACTTCGACCCGCGCGAGCTCACGGAGGCCCTCGCCCGATTCTCCGGCTGGAGCGCGGAGGGGACCCTCGCCGGCAACGGCTCCAACGAGCTCATCGAGGCGCTGCTGATGGTGACCGTGGGTCCCGGCACCCGGGTCGTGATCCCCGAGCCCACCTTCACGCTCTACGCCCTGCTCACGGAGATCCTGGGGGGAGAGGCGTTGAGGGTCCCGCTCACCAAGGAGCTGCGCTACGACACCCGAGCCCTCGTCGAGGCCCGTCGCCAGAGCGACGCGGCGGTGACCATCGTCTGCTCGCCCAACAACCCGACCGGCACTGTGCTGTCGCGGCACGACCTCGAGCGGCTCTGCAGGGCCGGCGACGGGATCGTCGTTCTCGACGAGGCCTACCACGAGTTCGGGGGGGAGACCGCGGTCCCGCTTCTCGACAAGCACCCGAACCTCGTGGTGCTTCGGACCTTCTCCAAGGCCCGGGCCCTCGCCGGCCTTCGGGTCGGATACCTGCTGGCCGCCCCCGATCTCGTTCGCGAGGTCAACAAGGCGCGCCTCCCCTACAACCTCAACTTCTTCACCCAGACCGCGGCGTTCGCCGTGCTCGAGGAGATCGAAGCCCTGGACGAGATGGTGCGACGGATCGTCGAGGAGCGCGAGCGCCTGCTCGCCAGGCTGGGGGACATGCCCGGGGTCCGGGCCTGGCCGTCGAAGGCGAACTTCATCCTTCTCGAGCTGCTCGAGGCGTCGCCCCGGGCGGTGTTCGAATCGCTCTACCGCAGGGGCGTGCTCGTGCGGGACGTGAGCGCGTATCCGATGCTCTCCCGCTGCATCCGGGTGAGCGTGGGGACCCCCGAGGAGAACGAGGCCTTCCTGCACGCCCTGGGGACGGCACTCGGGGAGGCGGGCCTGGACCTCGGTGCGGACACGGGGAGGGCGTGATGGCGGAACGCAAGGCCCGCGTCGAGCGAAAGACGCGCGAGACGGACATCACCCTCGCGCTGAACCTCGACCGGGCCACCCGCTCGCGGATCAAGACCGGGGTCGGCTTCTTCGACCACATGCTGACGTCGCTGGCCCGGCACGCGGGCCTTGGCCTCGAGGTCCGGTGCCGGGGCGATCTCCACGTGGACGCCCACCACTCGGTGGAGGATGTCGGCATCGCCCTCGGCCAGGCCCTCAAGACCTCGCTCGGCGACAAGAGAGGCATCGCCCGCTTTGGCCACGCTTACTGCCCCCTCGACGAGGCGCTCTGTCGCGCGGTCGTCGATCTCGCGGGCCGCCCGTGGCTGCACATGGGGGTGGTCTTCCGGGCAAAGAAGATCGGCGACATGCCCACCGAGCTCTTCGAGGACTTCTTCTGGGCGCTGGCCGACCACGCGCGCCTCAACCTGCACCTCGATCTCATCCGCGGCCGCAACTCACACCACATCGCCGAGGCGACGTTCAAGGCGACGGCCCGAGCACTGAAGATGGCGGTCGCCCTCGACCCGAAGGCGAAGGGCGTGCCGTCGACCAAAGGAACGCTCTAGTGTTGCGCTCCCGAAGCCGTGTGAATGCCGCAGCCCGCGTGGGCAGGATCCCATTGCGATTGGGCAACAGCGGAGCCGAAGCGTACAGGCTCGGCGGCCGGGGCCCCCGACGAGGACCCAGCTCGACTTCGACGCTGCCGGGCCCGCAGGCGGGGTTGCACGCCGAGCCCCGGGGCCTCGGCTCCGCGCGAGGTCGTCAATGATTGCCATCGTCGACTACGGGATCGGCAACCTCGGGAGCGTGACCAAGGGCTTCCGCCACGTGGGGGCCGAGGTCCAGCTCACCGGGGAGGCGGAGGTCCTCCGCCGCGCCTCGGCCCTCGTCCTCCCGGGCGACGGGGCCTTCGGAGCGACCATGGCGGAGATCGAACGGCGGGGCCTGGTTCCGATCCTGCGCGAGGCTGTCGCGGCCGGCGTCCCCCTCCTCGGCATCTGCATCGGTATGCAGGTCCTCTTCGAGGCGAGCGAGGAGCACGGTGTCTTCCAGGGACTTGGCCTCCTTCCCGGCCGGGTACGGCGCTTCGACGGCGCGCTGCCGGTGCCCCACATGGGGTGGAACGAGCTCCGCGCGCGCCGACCGCACCCCCTCCTCCAGGGCATCCCGGACGGCGCCCACGTCTACTTCGTCCACTCCTACTTCTGCGACGCCGCGACCGAGGTCACGATCGCGTCCTCGGACTACGGGCGCGACTTCGCGGCGATCGTCGGACGCGAGCGCGTGCTCGGGGTGCAGTTCCACCCCGAGAAGAGCCAGGAGGTGGGCCTGCGCATGGTCGCGAACTTCGTCCGCTTCGTCGAGTCCACCCGGAGGGCGGCGTGATCGTGGTTCCCGCGATCGATGTGCGCGCGGGGAAGGTCGTGCGCCTGCGCCAGGGCCGTCCCGAGGAGGAGACCAGCTACGGGAGCGACCCGGCCGAGGCCGCCCGGCGCTGGGAGGCGGAGGGGGCGGAGCGGCTTCACCTCGTGGACCTCGATGCCGCCATCGACCGGCGGCCCCAGCCAGGGGTCGTCGGCGCGGTGGTGGTGGCGGTCGGTATCCCGGTCGAGGTGGGCGGGGGTCTGCGCACGGTCGACGCCGCGCGCCGCTATCGCGACGTAGGGGTCGAGCGGCTCATCTTCGGCACCGCGGCGGTGACCACCCCCGAGGTCGTCGAGGAGGCGGTCGACCGATGGCCGGAGGCGGTGGCGGTGGCGATCGACGCCCGCGGCGGCCGGGTCACGGTCGCGGGATGGAAGGAGGACACGGCGCTGGACGCTCTCGAGCTCGGGTCCCGCGTCAAGGCATGGGGCGTGGGGCGCGTGCAGTTCACCGACGTCGGGAAGGACGGCACCCTCGACGGGCCAAACGTGGAGGCGATCGAGAAGATGGCCCGGGAGACCGGGCTGCGGATCACCGCCGCCGGGGGGGTCTCGACCCTGGACGATCTCGTCCGCCTGAGCGCGCTCGCCGAGCTGGGCGTGGACGAGGCCATCAGCGGCAAGGCGCTCTACGACGGCCGCTTCACCCTCGCCGAGGCGCGATCGGCCCTGTCCGCGGTCGGGAAGGGGCGCTGATGCTCGCCAAGCGGCTCATCCCCTGCCTCGACGTGGACCGTGGTCGCGTCGTGAAGGGCGTCCGCTTCGTGTCGCTGCGCGACGCCGGCGACCCGGTCGAGGCGGCGGTGCGGTATGACGCCGAAGGGGCGGACGAGCTCGTCTTCCTCGACATCACCGCGTCGTCCGACGCCCGGCCTATCGTCCTCGACATGGTGCGACGGGTGGCCGACGCGGTGTACCTGCCCTTCACCGTCGGCGGCGGGTTGCGCACGGTCGACGACGCCGAGGCACTCCTCCGCGCCGGTGCGGACAAGGTCGCGGTCAACACCGCTGCCGTCGACAAGCCCGGGGTCCTCGGAGAGCTGTCCCGGCGCTTCGGCTCCCAGGCCGTGGTCCTGGCCGTCGACGCCCGAGCTACCGGACGGGGCGATTGGGAGGTCTACGTCCACGGCGGCCGCACCCCCACCGGGCGCGACGCCGTGGCCTGGTCCCGGGAGGGTGTCGAGCAGGGCGCCGGAGAGATCCTCCTCACGAGCATGGACCGCGACGGGACGAAGGACGGCTTCGACATTGCCCTGACCCGGGCAGTGGCCGACGAGGTGAACGTGCCGGTTGTGGCGTCCGGAGGGGCCGGCACAGTCGCCCACATGGCGGAGGCCCTGACCGAGGGCCGAGCCAGCGCCGCCCTCGCCGCGTCGATCTTCCACTTCGGCGAGATCCGGATCCCTGACGCAAAGGCCGAGCTGCTGCGGATGGGGGTCGCGGTGCGACCGCCCGAAGAGACGACAGGCGACGGCGCGCTGGGCGAAACGGAAGGAGGCGCGGCATGACGGCCGGGGCGGGGGACGCGCGGATGATGCCCGACGGGCTCGCCTTCGACGACGCCGGGCTCCTCCCCGTCGTCGTGCAGGACCGCGCGAGCGGTGACGTGCTCATGGTGGCCTGGGCCAACGCGGAGGCGCTGGCCCGAACCGCGGAAACCGGGCTCGCCCACTTCTGGAGCCGCCGCCGGAAGGCGCTGTGGCGCAAGGGCGAGACGTCCGGAAACGGACTGCGCGTCGTCGAGGCCCGCGCCGACTGCGACCGGGACACGCTGCTCCTCGTCGTGGACCCCGAGGGTCCGGCCTGCCACACCGGCGCCCGGACATGTTTCGGCGAGACCTCGCCGACCGCAGCGGGGATGCTCGAGGAGCTCGCCCGCGTCGTCGCGGCGCGGGCCGGGGCCCCGCCGGAGGAGTCCTACACCGCGCGACTCCTCTCGAAGGGACCCGACCAGGTCCTGAAGAAGATCGGCGAGGAGGCGACCGAGGTCGTCCTCGCCGGCCGCGCGCAGAGCGACGAGCGGCTCGCGGAGGAGACGGCCGATCTTCTCTACCACCTGCTGGTGGCGCTGCGGCAGCGCGAGCTGCCCCTCGTCCGCGTGATGGATGAGCTGCGGCGCCGTCGGGGCGGGGGGTGAGGGTGCGGCGAAGGAGCGACCAATGAAGGCGCTGAGCTACGAGGAATACGATCGGCTGTCGGCGGCGGGCCGACCGGTACCGGTCTTTCGCGAGGTCCCGGGAGACCTGCGCACCCCGGTCTCGGCGTTCCTGTCCCTCGGCACCCGGGCCGAGCGCGCCTTCCTCCTGGAGAGCGTGCTCGGGGGCGAGCGCCTCGCCCGCTACTCGTTCCTCGGCCGCGACCCGGAGTCCACCCTCGAGGTGAAGGACGGGCGCGTTCTCGTTCGTGACGTCGCCGGCGAGCGGGTGCTGGACGAGGGGCTCCTCGACGCCCTCAGGTCTCGGCTTCGCTCGCAGCCCGCGGAGATCCCGGGGCTGCCGCGCTTCACCGGGGGGGCGGTCGGCTACCTGCACTACGATGCGGCGCGCCTGTTCGAGCGCCTGCCCGATCGGCACGCGGCCAGCCGCGGAACGGTGGCCTCCTTTGCCTTCTACAACTCGCTGGTGGCGTTCGACCACGTCGGGCAGCGCCTGGTGTTGATCGCCACCGCCGACCCGGGGAGCCAGGCCGCGTTCGAGCGAGCCCAGGAGATCCTCGATGGCTTCGAGGAAGACCTCGGGTGGGAGCGCCGGCCGTCGGGCACCCGTCGCGCCGACCCTCCTCCGGTGCTGGAGAGGACCGATGGACCCGCCTACCAGGCCGCGGTCCTGGAGGCCAAGAAGCACATCGTGGCCGGCGACATCTTCCAGGTCGTGCTGTCGCGCCAGCACGCCGTGGATTGCCCAGCGGACCCCTTCTCCGTCTACCGTGCCCTCCGAATGGTCAATCCCTCGCCGTACATGTACTTCCTCAAGGACGGGGAGCGGACGACCATCGGAGCCTCCCCGGAGATGCTCGTGCGGGTGGAGGGCCGACGGGTCGAGACGCGGCCGATCGCCGGCACCCGCCCGCGCCCCGGAGACGACGACGAAGCCCTCGAGCGCGAGCTCCTCGCCGACGAGAAGGAGCGGGCCGAGCACCTCATGCTCGTGGACCTGGGTCGGAACGACATTGGCCGCGTCTGCCGCTTCGGGAGCGTGCAGGTCCCGGAGCTGATGAAGGTCGAGCACTACAGCCACGTAGCCCACATCGTGAGCTCGGTGACCGGTGAGCTGGCGGAGGGTCGCGACGCCCTCGACGCCCTCGCCGCCACCTTCCCGGCGGGGACGCTCTCGGGGGCCCCAAAGATCCGGGCGATGGAGATCATCGACGAGCTGGAGCCGGTGTCCCGTGGCCTCTACGGAGGCGCGCTGGGCTACCTCGATCTCCGCGGCAACCTCGATTTCTGCATCGCCATCCGCACCCTGACGATGACCGGGGGCCGGGCGACTCTCCAGGCCGGGGCCGGCATCGTGGCCGACTCCGACCCCGCGGCGGAGGAGCGCGAGACGGACGCCAAGGCGCAGGCCCTCTTCGAGGCGCTCAAGGTGGCCGGAGGTCTCGCATGATCCTCCTTGTCGACAACTACGACTCGTTCACCTTCAACCTGTACCAGTACCTCGGCGAGCTGGGGTCCGAGGTGAAGGTCGTCCGCAACGACGCCCTGAGCGTCGAGGACGCGCTGGCCCTGGAGCCCGAGCGCATCGTGGTCTCGCCCGGACCGGGCGCGCCGGACGACGCGGGCATCAGCGTCGAGCTCATTCGACGGTCCCCGGTGCCCGTCCTCGGGGTGTGCCTGGGCCACCAGTCACTCGGCCAGGCCTTCGGCGGGAAGATCGTCCGCGCGGCGAAGCTCATGCACGGCAAGACCTCCGAGATCCGCCACGACGGGCGGACTCTCTTCTCCGGGCTTCCCGACCCGTTCACCGCCACCCGTTATCACTCGCTGGTCGTGGCCCCGGACAGCGTCCCCGAGTGCCTCGAGGTCTCGGCCTGGGCGGACGGCGGGGTGATCATGGGCCTGCGACACCGCGACCGACCGCTTGAGGGCGTGCAGTTCCACCCCGAGAGCATCCTGACCACCGCCGGAATGAACCTCCTGCGCAACTTCCTCGGCCTCGGCGCCCCCGTGAACATCAAGCGCTACCTCGCGAAGCTCGCCCGCGGCGAGCGCCTCACCGAGGAGGAGGCGGCCTCGGCGATGGGCGCGATCATGGATGGACAGGCCTCGCCGGCCCAGATCGGTGCGCTCCTGGCGGCCATGGCCGCCCGTGGGGAAAGCGAGGACGAGGTGGTGGGCTTCGCCCGGACCATGCGCGCGCGGGCGGTGCCGCTCCGCTCGTCCGGGGCGGTCGACACCTGCGGGACGGGAGGAGACGGGGCGGGCACGTTCAACATCTCGACGGTGGCCTCGCTCGTGGTGGCCGGGTGCGGGGTGCCCGTGGCCAAGCACGGGAACCGCTCCGCGAGCGGGACCTGTGGCAGCGCGGACGTGCTGGAGGCCCTCGGAGTGCGCATCGATGCCCCCCCGCCCGTCGTCCAGAAGGCCCTCGACAAGGCCGGCTGGACGTTCCTCTTCGCGCCAAAATTCCACGCCGCCACCCGTCACGCGGTGGGCCCGAGGAAGGAGCTCGGGATCCGGACGGTGTTCAACCTGCTCGGGCCACTCACCAACCCCGCCCGTCCCGACGGCCAGGTCGTGGGCGTGCCAAAGCCCGAGCTCACGGGGTTCGTGGCCCGGTGCCTGCAGCGCCTCGGGGCGAAGCGGGCCTGGGTGGTGCACGGGAGCGGGCTCGACGAGCTGACCCTCGCCGGTCCCACCACCGTCACGGAGGTGGACGGCGAGGCAACGCGCGATTTCACCGTGACGCCGAAGGACGCCGGCCTGAAGACCGCCTCTCTCGAGGCACTCCGGGGCGGTGGCCCCGAGGCCAACGCCGCGATCGCCCGGGAGGTTCTCTCGGGGGCCCCGGGTCCCCGGCGCGACGTCGTGCTGCTCAACGCCGCCGCCGCCCTGGTGGTGGCCGGCCGTGCCGCCGACCTGCGGGACGGGGTCCGCCAGGCCGCCGCGGCCATCGACGACGGCCGGGCGCGCACGCAGCTGGACCGATTGCGGGAGGCGCTGGGATGAGGGGGCCGGCGACGGGGTCGAGCGTCCTCGATGAGATTCTCGCCCGCACGCGTCAACACGTGGCCAATCAGAAGACCAAGTGTTCTCTGGAAGAGCTCCAGAATCGAGCGCAGCTCGCGCAGAAGGCACGGCCCTTTGCGTCGGCCTTGCGGCGCAAAGGGACTGTGAGCATCATCGCCGAGCACAAGCGGCGCTCGCCCTCGCGCGGGGCGATCCGGGAGGACCTGGTCCCCGCCGACGTGGCCCGAGGCTACGAGGCGGCGGGGGCGGCCGCGCTCTCCGTCCTCACCGACGAGCCCTTCTTCGGTGGGCGGCTGGAGCACCTCGTCGAGGCCCGGGGCGCCACCCGCCTGCCCGCCCTTCGCAAGGACTTCCTCGTGGACCCCTGGCAGGTGTGGGAGACCCGCGCGGCGGGGGCGGACGCGGTGCTGTTGATCGTGGCCGCCGTCGGGGACGACGAGCTGAAGACCCTGCTCGAGACGGCCGGCGCCGCCGACCTCGACGCCCTCGTCGAGGTGCACAACCGCGGCGAGCTCGACCGGGCACTCGGGGCCGGGGCCCGGATCGTCGGCGTCAACAGTCGCAACCTGAAGACGATGGAGGTCTCGCTGGAGACCGCGATCTCCCTGTCCTCCGCCATCCCCGGCGGCGTCGTGAAGGTGGCCGAGAGCGGGATTCGCACCGGAGAGGACGTGCGCCGTCTGAGAGAGGCCGGGTTCGACGCCCTACTGATCGGCGAGCGGCTCATGAGCGCGCCCGACCCGGGAGGAGCGCTTCGATCCCTGATCGAGGAGTCCGCATGAGCCGGGTCTTCGTCAAGGTGTGTGGCATCACGAGAGCGGAGGACGGCCTCCTGGCCGCCGAGGCCGGCGCGGACGCCGTCGGCTTCGTCTTCTATCCCATGAGCCCGAGACGGATCGAGCCGGAACGGGCGGCGGCCATCGCCCGCGAGATCCCACCGCTCGTGGCCCGCGTCGGCGTGTTCGTGGACGCAACGCGGGAGGAGATGGCGCAGACCGCCGAGGTGGTCGGCCTGGACCTGCTCCAGCTCCACGGCGACGAGCCCCCGGAGGCCCTGGAGGACCTGCCCCGTCGCGCCCTGAAGGCGGTGAGGGTCGGCAAGGGGTTCACTCCCGAGGACGCCCTGCGCTATCGGACGGCCGCCGGGGTGGTGGTGGACACGCGTCTCGTCGGCGAGACGGTGATGCCCGGCGGCACCGGGACACCGTTCGACTGGACGCTCGTGAGAGGCCTTCGAGACCGGGTGAGCTTCCTGATGCTGGCCGGAGGGCTCACCCCCGACAACGTCGCGGAGGCCATCACCGAGGTGCGCCCGCACGCCGTGGACGTCTCGAGCGGCGTGGAGCGGCTTCCCGGGCGAAAGGAGCCCGAACGGGTGAAGGCCTTCGTGGAGGCGGTCCGGGCGGTGGAGAGAGAGGACGTGGGGCGATGAGCGCGGCGTCGAGACCCGTCGGCGAGTGGCCTGATGCCGGGGGGCACTTCGGCCCGTACGGGGGCTGCTTCGTCCCCGAGACCCTCATGGAGCCCCTTCGAGAGCTGGAGGCGGCCTGGACGGAGGCCCGGAACGACGACGGCTTCCAGGCCGAGCTTCGCCGGCTCCTCCGCGACTACGTGGGCCGGCCCACCCCCCTCGGGCGCGCCGACCGTCTCTCGGAAAGGCTCGGGGTACGCGTGTACCTGAAACGCGAGGACCTCTGTCACACCGGGGCCCACAAGATCAACAACGCCCTGGGCCAGGGGCTGCTCGTTCGGCGGATGGGCAAGACGCGCGTTGTGGCCGAGACGGGCGCCGGCCAGCACGGTGTCGCCTCCGCCACCGTGTGTGCGCTCCTCGGCCTCGAGTGCGTCGTCTACATGGGCACCGAGGACATGGCACGCCAGGCCCCCAACGTGGAGCGGATGCGTCTGCTCGGGGCGGAGGTGCGCGGAGTCGACTCGGGTCAGCGCACGCTGAAGGACGCGATCAACGAGGCGATGCGCGACTGGGTCACGAACGTACGCACGACGCACTACCTCCTCGGCTCGGTGCTCGGTGGGCACCCCTACCCGACGATGGTGCGGGACCTCCAGGCGGTGATCGGTCGGGAGGCGCGTGAGCAGATCCTGGAGGGATCGAAGCGGCTCCCGGATGTGCTCGTCGCCTGCGTGGGCGGCGGCTCGAACGCGATCGGCCTCTTCCATGCGTTCCTGGGGGACGCCGCGGTCAAGATGGTCGGGGTCGAGGCCGGGGGGCGCTCGACGCGTCCCGGCGACCACGCGGCACGGTTCCTTCCCGAAGCGGGGGCCGGCGCCGGCGTGGGCGTCCTGCAGGGGACCCGCACGTACCTGCTGCAGGACCCGGCCGGGAACGTCCTGCCGACACACTCGGTCTCGGCCGGGCTCGATTACCCGGCGGTCGGCCCCGAGCACGCGCTCCTTCACGACGAGGGACGCGTCGAGTACGCGTCGGTGACCGACGAGGAGGCCCTCGCCGCCTTCCACCTGCTCGGCGAGACCGAAGGGATCCTGCCCGCCCTCGAGTCCTCGCACGCGCTGGCCTGGGTCGTACGCGAGGCGCCGGCCCTGCAGGACCAGATCGTTCTCCTCAACCTGAGCGGCCGCGGTGACAAGGACCTGGCCATAGTCATTGACGCCACGCGCCCGCCCCGCGGGCCGGGGCAGGGCTGAGGTTCGCCATGGGCCGAATCGGGAAGAGCTTCGCTCGTCGCCGAGCCGAAGGTCGCGCGGCGTTCGTGCCGTTTCTCACCGCCGGCGACCCGTCCCTCGACCGGACCGTCGAGGCCGCGGTGGAGCTGGAGAGAGCAGGGGCGGACGTGCTCGAGCTCGGCGTGCCGTTCTCCGATCCGCTCGCCGACGGCCCGGTGATCCAGCGCGCGAGCGAGCGGGCGCTGGCGCGCGGGGTCACTCTCGAGGCGGTTCTCGGCGGGGTCCGGCGCATCCGCGAGCGGAGCGAGCTGCCCCTCCTTCTCTTTAGCTACTTCAACCCGCTCCTGCAGCGTGGCCTGGAGCGGCTGGCCCGCGAGGCGGCGGAGGCCGGCGTCGACGGGGTGCTGATCACCGATCTACCGCCGGAGGAGGCCGACGGCTGGCTCGGGGCCGCGCGGGGCGCCGCGTTGGACACCGTGTTCCTCGCCGCGCCCACCAGCCCCCCGGAGCGCCTGCGGAGGGTGGCGGAGGCCAGCCGGGGATTCGTGTACGCGATCAGCCGCACCGGGGTGACGGGGGAGCGCCGCGCGCTCTCCGACGAGGCGGCGCCCCTGGTGGCGCGGCTGCGCGAGCTCACCGACGTGCCGGTGGCCCTCGGGTTCGGGCTGTCGACCCCGGAGCAGGTGGCGGAGGCGGGAAAGGTGGCGGATGGTGTGGTGGTCGGGAGCGCCCTCGTGCGTTTTCTCGAGGAGCAACCGGAGGGAGATCTCGGAGCACAGGTGCGATGGCTGACGAGCGCGATGTGAGGACACAGAGGGCGACACCCCCGGAGGTCGATGGGCTGCGCCGCCGAATCGACCTGATCGACGACCAGCTGATGAAGCTGCTGAACAGCCGCTCCGCGTGCGCGGTCGAGATCGGGCGGGTCAAGCGGCAGGTCGGGATGGCGGTTTACCAACCCGAGCGGGAGACCTGGATCCTCGAGCGGGTCGAGGCCAACAACCCGGGACCGCTCGACCCCGGCGCCGTGCGCCGTGTGTTCGAGCGGATCATCGACGAGGGCCGGCGCCTCGAGCGCCTGGCCCAGAGAGACGACGACAAGGAGGCGGGCGAGGCGAGAGCCTCTCTTCCGCCGGAGAGGCAAGGAGAGTAGTTCGCCATGGTCATCGTGATGGAGCACACCGCAAACGAAGGGCAGGTCCAGAAGGTGATCGAGACGCTCGTCGACGAGGGCTACGACGTGCACCGCTCGAGCGGCGTCGACTACACCGTCCTCGGGGCGGTGGGATCACCTCGCCGGCCCGTGGACCCGCGCCTGGTCGAAGTCCTGCCGGGGGTGCGGGAGGTCGTCCGCATCTCTGAGCCCTACAAGCTGGCCGGGCGGACCTTCAAGAGCGAAGACACCGTGGTCGACCTCGCCGGGGTCCCGGTGGGGGGGGCCGAGGTCATCGCCATCGCCGGACCCTGCTCGGTCGAGAGCGCGGATCAGGTCGGGGCGGTGGCGAAGACGGTGGCCGCCTCCGGGGCCCGGGCCCTGCGGGGCGGGGCGTTCAAGCCCCGGACCTCGCCCTACTCATTCCAGGGACACGGCGAGGAGGCCCTCAAGTGGATGCGGTCCGCCGCCGACGAGAACGGGATGGCCGTCGTCAGTGAAGTCATGGACCCCCGCCGGATCGAGATGATGATGCAGTATGTCGACTGCCTCCAGGTCGGTGCGCGCAACATGCAGAACTTCGATCTCCTGAAGGAGCTGGGCCGGGTGCGCCGCCCCGTGCTGCTGAAGCGCGGCCTCAGCGCCACCATCGAGGAGTGGTTGCTGTCGGCCGAGTACATCCTCGCCGGCGGCAACTCCCAGGTCGTCCTCTGCGAGCGGGGGATCCGCACCTTCGAGGGCTACACCCGCAACACGCTCGACATCTCCGCCATCCCCGTGGTCAAGAAGCGCAGCCACCTCCCGATCCTGGTCGACCCGAGCCACGGCACCGGGCGGCGCGAGAAGGTCATCCCCATGGCCCGGGCCGCGATCGCGGCGGGCGCGGATGGGCTCCTCATCGAGGTCCACAATGACCCGGAGAAGGCGCTCTCCGACGGGCCTCAGAGCCTCTACCCCGAGCAGTTCGACCAGCTCATGGGCGAGCTGCGGATCATCGCTCCGGTGCTCGGTCGTTCGCTTCCTCTCGCGAAGGCGAAGACGCCGGCCTGAGGAACCGCTTCGCACCACGCCTCCGAGGAGCTCGAGTGGCTCTTCGGTCCGGGGTTGGCTGTACATAGCGTCCCCTGCTCTCGTCGTATGATCTACGCAGAGCCTCGGGAAGACGCACAGCACGCAACCGGTGAGGAGACGAAGAAGGTGGCCATCCTGCTGGTCGAAGATGACGACGTGATCGCGGAGTTCGTGTCCAAGGGGCTGGGCGAGGCCGGATTCGCCGTCGACCGGGCCCGCGACGGCGAGGAGGGCCTGGCTCTCGCCCTCCAGAACGTCTACGATGCGGCGGTCGTCGATGTCATGCTCCCCCGACTCGACGGCCTCGGCCTGATCGACAGGCTGCGCCGCCGGGGGCGGAACACCCCGGTCCTGATCCTGAGTGCCCGACGCAGCGTGGACGACCGGGTGCGAGGGCTACAGGCGGGCGGAGACGACTACCTCGTCAAGCCGTTCGACTTCTCGGAGCTCCTCGCCCGTCTCCAGGCACTCGTGCGACGCGCCACGGGCGTGGCCGAGCCCACGCGTCTCGAGCTGGGACCGCTCACCCTCGACCTCCTGACCCGGGAGGTGAAGCGAGAGGGCGTCCTTCTGGATTTGCGCCCCCGCGAGTATGCCCTTCTCGAGTATCTGATGCGCAACGGCGGGCGAGTCGTCTCACGGACCGCGATCCTCTCCCGCGTGTGGGGCTACGACTTCGATCCCCACACCAACACCGTCGATGTCCTCGTCTCGCGCCTCCGGGAGAAGCTCGACCGGGGTTTCGAAACGAAGCTGCTCCACACCGTCCGGGGAGCCGGGTATGTCCTCAGGGCCCCGTGAGCGGTTCCAGGGCACGCTCGGCCTGCGCCTGGCCGCGTGGTACGCAGGACTCTTCATCGTTGGCGCCCTCGCCCTGTTTGCCCTCAGCTACGCCCTCCTCGCCCGTTCGTTGGAGCAGCGCGACCACGAGGCGGTGCGTCTCACGCTCGCCCAGTACGCGTCCACCTACGAGACGAGCGGGGCAGTCGGCCTCCTCCGAACACTGGGGGCCCAGGAGCAGCTCGGCGCCCACGTCGACTTCTTCGTCCGGGTGATCGATCGTCAGAAGCGGGTCGTCTTTCTGAGCCTGCCCGGCCGCTGGACCGACTTCGATCTCACTGGCTCCGTGCCCTCCCCGCTCCCCGGCACGTTCTCCTGGAGTCGACGCGAGTCCCAGTCCGGTGCGGAGGCGCTCGAGATCGCATCGATGGCGGTTGGTGACGGCACGATTCTCCAGGTCGGGCGCAGCACGAGGGCTCGCCGCGAGGTGCTCGGTCGTTTCAGAGAGCTTCTCGGGGCCGTCCTCCTCGCGACGATCCTCCTGGCCCTCGCTGTCGGGATCATCCTGACCCAACGCGCCCTGCGGCCCGTGCGCGATCTCGCCCGCACGGTCGGCGACACGATCCGCACCGCGCGTCTCGACGCCCGCGTGCCGGAGCGGGAGGGAGGGGATGCCCTGGACGAGCTGGTGAGGCTCGTCAATGCCATGCTCGACCGGATCGAGAGACTCGTGAAGGCGATGCACGGCTCGCTCGACGCCGTCGCCCACGACCTGCGTACCCCCCTGATGCGCCTGCGAGTCGCTGCCGAGAGCGCGCTCACGTCCGAGGCCGCCGCCAGCGACTGCCGCGAAGCTCTCTCCGACACCCTCGAAGAGGCCGAGCGGTTGCGCGGCATGCTCGACAGCCTCATGGATCTCTCCGAAGCCGAGGCGGGCGTCATGGCCCTGAGACGGGAGAGGATCCCGGTGACCGTGCTCTTCGAGGAGACCCGCGAGCTCTTCGCCGATCTCGCCGAAGACAAGGGGATCACCCTCCGCGTCCAGGAGGAGGTCCCGGCGGTCGTGGATGGCGACCGCAACCGGCTGCGGCAGGTGCTCGCCAACCTGGTGGACAACGCCATCAAGTACACGACCTCCGGGGGCGAGGTTGCTCTGGAGGGGCGTGAAGAGGATCACTCCGCGGTGCTCGAGGTCATCGACACCGGAGCCGGCATCGATCCCGGGGATCTCCCCCGGATCTGGGACCGCCTCTTCCGGGGAGACCGCAGCCGGTCGGAGAGAGGCCTCGGCCTCGGCCTGAGCCTCGTTCGGGCGATCGTCGAGGCACACGGTGGGCAAGTGGCCGTCGAGAGCGCCCCCGGGCACGGCTCGCGCTTCACGGTGCGGCTCCCCGCCGCCTCCTGATACTGCACCTCCGCGACCGGGAGCGCTCCGGAAACCTTGACGAAGAGGAAGGCCTGTGGAGGCGGCTACGCTACAAGACCGTCCCACGCAGGATCACCACCGACAGCGTCATATAGATCACCAGCCCGGACACATCCATCAGGGTGGCCACCATTGGAGAGCTCACGGTCGCGGGATCGAAGCCCAGCCTCTGAAGGACGAGGGGCAACATGGCCCCCAGCACAACCGCCCAGAGGACGATTCCCAGGATGGCCAGCCCCACAGAGATCGCCACCAGGACGGGATGGGTGGTCGAAGCCACTCCCAGGGAGTACCAGAAGAGCACGGCCAGGAAGCCGAACAGGCCGAGACCGAGCCCGAGAGCAATCCCGACGAGGAGCTCGCGGTGGACGACGCGCAGCCAGTCTGTGGGCCCCAGCTCCTGCAGGGCCAGCGCGCGGATGAGGAGGGTCGCGGCCTGGCCGCCGGTATTGCCGCCCGTGGAGATGATCATCGGGATGAAGAGAGCAAGCACGGCCGCCAGCTGCATCTCGAAGTGTCCGAGGACTGCCACCGTCACCATCTGTCCGAGAAACAGGAGCAGTAGCCAGGGCCCCCGTTTCAGCACCATGTCGATGACGCTGGCCCGCATGTAGGGCTCTTCGAGAGCATCCATGCCGGCCAGCTTCTGGATGTCCTCGGTGGCCTCTTCCTCCGCGACGTCGGCCACGTCGTCGGCAGTCACGATCCCCACCAGGACACCCTGGCTGTCCACGACCGGCAGCGCGAAGCGGTCGTAGCGCGCGATCTGGCGCACGGCCTCCTCGCGGTCGTCGAAGGCGGAAAGCGTCTCGAAGCGGTGGTCCATCACCGACTCCACCGTCTCGTCCGGGTCGGCCAGGAGGATCTTGCGGATGCGTATGTCGTCGATGAGCCGGCCCACCGAGTCGGTGACGTAGACGTAGGAGATCGTCTCGGCGTCGCTGCCGAACCGACGAATCTGCCGGAGAACCCGTCCAATCGTCCAGTCGGGCTTCACGCGAACGTAGTCGGGCGTCATCAGCCGTCCCACGCTCTCGGGCGGGTAGCCCAGGATCGCCTGGGTCTCCCGGCGATCGGCAGGCTTGAGGGCGGCCAGGAGCCGGCGGGCGACCTTCGGGGGCAGCTCGTCGAGGAGCGCGGCCCGGTCGTCGGGATCCATGGCCTCCACGATGGGCTGGGCGCTGGCCCCGAGCTCCTCGATCAAATGCTTCTGGCGGTCGGGCTCGAGTTCGGAGAATGCGTCGCCTGCGTGTTCACGCGGCAGCAGGCGGAAGGCCAGGGCCGCCTGCTCGGGCTCCAGAAGCGACAGAGTGTCGGCCACGTCGGCGGGTGCCACGTCGCGCAGCGTGGCGCGGACGTCCCAGAACCTTCGCTGGCCGATCAGGTCCTGCAGCAGCTCTTTCAGATGCTCGGCAGCCTCGTTCATGTGTCACATCTCGGGCTCTCAGTCCTGCGGACGCCGGGGCCCGCGTCGCAAGGCCGCGAGCCCCCATGTGAGCTCACCCCCGGTCAACACAGTATGCACGCCCCGAGCCGCGTCGCCCAGGGGCGTCCTGCCGCCGGGGCGGGTCGGCGGGTTTGAGCAGGCGCTGCACAAGCGCCTGGTCGTCCTCGTCGCTCACGTGTCCCGAGCGGAGGCACCCGAGAGGTCGCACGCTTCAGGGGTCATCGGCTGGCGACGGGGCCGGCGGCGAGTGAGCCTCCAGGTCGAGCACGACCTTGCCCGGGTCGACGGCGGTGACCGTGACGCCTGGAGGCGCGTCCACGTCCTGGCGCGTCACCTCGAACGACCGTCGACCGAGCTGGGCCAGCAGCGCGTCGACGCTCACCCTGAGGTCGCTGGGCTCGAGGAGGAACAGGCGTCGTCGCACTCCGGAAACGTGAACGTGCACCACGCCCGGGGTCGTCGAGTGCAGGACGTAGCCTGCGGGGACGTTCGTCACCTCCACCGGGACGCTCAGAGAGACTTCGTCCACCTCGGAGCCGAGCACCACGAGCGCCCAAAGGGTGAGGGCGAGGGCGAGAGCCACGCCCCATTCGCCGGCGCGCTGGCCTGCCTCCCGCAGGGAAAACCGCCGTTCGACCGACCCCGTGCGGGTTCCCTCGCTGAAGCGAGCGATGCGGGCGCGAAGCACGTCGGCCTGAGGCACGACGTCGAGCGTCCCCCCCTCGGCGACGCTGACGAGCCCCCGCTCCTCGGAGACGACGATGACGAGGGCGTCGCAGCGCTCGGCGAGGCCGAGAGCGGCCGCGTGCCGAGTGCCCCTCGAGCTCAGCTCCGCGAAGTTGGCCGAGAGCGGCAGATGGACGCCGAAGCGCCGGACCCGCTCGGCGTCGATGACGATGGCTCCGTCGTGTCCGGGCGAGTGTGGGTCGAAGAGACTCAGAAGGAGCACGTCGGAGACCGCCCCATCGAGGGGAACGCCTCCCTCCAGGTGGCGGTCGAGTGGGTCCCGTCCCGGCAGCACGATCAAGGCGCCGTTCCGGGCGCCGGCGAGGGCGAAGCTCGCGCGCACGACGGACTCGATGGCCGAGTCCCCCGGATGGCCGCTCTGGCGTCCAAGCCCCGACACTGCGAGCCTCTCGAAGAAGCGCTTCAGGTCGTCCTGGAACGCGAGGAGAACAACGACTACCGAGGTGAGGAACAGCCCCCGGAAGAACAGGGCGGTGAGGGGGAGGTTCAGCAATCGGGCGGCGAGATCGACGAGGCCAATGAACAGCACCCCGACGAGAGCCAGCCGTGCGCGTGCACCCCGCAGGGCCCGAAGCAGCAGGAAGAGGGCTACGGTGACGACCGCGACGTCGACGATCTCGTCGATGAGAACAGGCAGCCAGGAAGGCATGAAAGATGCACCGCGCCGTGAGCGCTCGTCGGTCGCGCTCACGCCTCACCCCCATAGTACGCCCCTCGGGTTGCCACCGGTTGGAGGGGCCTCCCATTGTCTTCTCCGCCGGATCTCTGGGGTAGGATGGCCGACGCGCCGGGCAGCCAGGTTGTCCCCGAGCTCGCCTGTCCGGCTCGAAGCGTCAGGCATTCGAGGAAGAGCCGCTGATGACTCCGCGCAGGGAAGAGCTCGCCGCTCGAGCCGAAGGAGGCGAAGACCCCGCTCCGGGTGGGCGTCGCCTGGCCTTGCTGTGTGTGGCCGCGCTGGGCATCGTGTACGGCGACATCGGGACGAGCCCCCTCTATGCCATCCGCGAGTGCTTCTACGGTGAGTACGGCATCGAGCCCTCGCGAGCGAACGTCCTCGGAGTGCTGTCGCTCGTGTTCTGGTCCCTCCTGGTCGTCGTCAGCGGCAAGTACCTGACCTTTATCCTGCGTGCCGACAACCATGGCGAGGGGGGCATCATTGCGTTGCTGGCCCTGGTTCGGCCCGAGAGACGCACCCAGAACCGCCGGCGGCTCGCCCTCGTGGCCGTGGGGCTGTTCGGCGCCTCGTTGTTGTACGGCGACGGCATGATCACCCCGGCGATCTCGGTGATGAGCGCGGTCGAGGGTCTGGAGGTGGCAACCCCGGTGTTCGGTCCCTACGTGGTGCCCATCACCGTCGCCATTCTCGCCGGCCTCTTCCTGATCCAGCGGAGGGGCACGGCGCGGATCGGAGCCCTCTTCGGTCCCGTCACCCTGATCTGGCTGCTGGTCATCGCCGCTCTCGGCCTGCGCGGGCTGGTCCAGGAGCCAGGGGTGCTGGCCGCCCTCCATCCCGTCCACGGCCTCGAGTTCCTGTTGCGCAACGGGGGGCGCGGCTACCTCGTCCTCGGCGCGGTCTTCCTTGTGGTCACCGGAACGGAGGCCCTGTACGCGGACATGGGGCACTTCGGCCGGCGCCCCATCCGTCTCACCTGGTACGTCGTCGTGCTGCCGTCTCTTCTCCTCAGCTACTTCGGTCAGGCCGCCCTCGTGCTCAGCGATCCCGGAGCGGCACACAATCCCTTCTTCAACCTCGTTCCTCAGTGGGCCCTGTACCCCCTGGTGGGGTTGGCGACGGCGGCGACGATCATCGCCTCCCAGGCCGTGATCTCGGGCGCGTTCTCCCTCACTCGCCAGGCGATCCAGCTTGGCTACTGCCCCCGGCTCCAGATCATCCACACCTCGGAAACGGAGCGGGGGCAGATCTTCGTCCCGGCGGTGAACTGGACTCTCATGCTGGCCACGATCGCCCTGGTTCTCGGCTTCCGCTCCTCGAGCAGGCTGGCCGCGGCCTACGGCGTGGCGGTGACGACCACGATGCTCATCGCCACCGTGCTCTTCTACGTCGTGGCCCGCGAGAGCTGGCGGTGGCCACGACTCGCCGCCGCGGCCCCCGCCACCCTGTTCCTGGTCGTGGACCTCTCCTTCTTCGGAGCCAACGTTGTCAAGATCGCCCACGGAGCCTGGTTTCCGCTGGCCATCGGACTGGCTGTCTTCACCCTCCTCATGACCTGGAAGCGGGGACGGGAGCTGCTGGCACAGCGGTTCCGTGCGAAGGGGCTCTCCTTCGAGCGCTTCCTCGAGAAGATCGAGGAAGATGCGCCTGTGCGTGTCCCGGGGCGGGCGGTGTTCATGACCGGCAACCCCGGCCTGGTGCCCCCTGCGCTGCTCCACAACCTCAAGCACAACAAGGTCCTGCACGAGGAGGTCGTCGTCCTGACGGTGGTGACGGAGGAGATTCCCTCCGTCCCCAGCGGCGAGCGGGTCGAGGTGGAAGCCCTCGGCAATGGCTTCCACCGGATCAGCGCCCGCTACGGCTTCATGCAGGACCCGAGCGTTCCCCACATCCTGGCCGCGGCCAGGAGCAAGGGGCTCGAGCTGACGGTTGCCGAGACCAGTTTCTTCCTCGGCCGGGAGCGGTTTCTGACCGCGAGAAAGGGTGGCCTGCCGCTCTGGCGCGAGAAGCTCTTCGCCTTCATGTCGCGAAACGCCACGGGCGCAACGACCTTCTTTCGCATTCCTCCAGGCCAGGTCGTCGAGATCGGTGAGCAGATACCGCTTTGAGATCCCTCCGTGACCTGGAATCGGCAGCGCTCGTGGCGCTGCTCGAGACGGGAGCGGCCATCGCAACCGGCGGGGGACAGGGACTCGTGCTCGCCAGGCCCCGATGGGACAGCCCGTCGATCGGGCAATCGCCGTCCCGCGAGCCCCTCACCGAAGCGGGTCAGGGCGGCGTTGTCGTCGATTCTCCCGGCCCGGCGCTCCGCATCCTCTCCCTCTCCGCGACGACACGCTGGGCCTCCGTCAGCACCTCGTCCGCGGTCATTCCGTTCAGCGGCTCGAGCACTCGGGCCCCGAACTCCCGTGGTCCGTCCGCCATCTCGCGACCGACGTCCCCGTCGAGACCGCTGCTGAGCAGGGTCGCCAGCGCTTCGTCGAAGGCGGGGCGCAACGTCTCGGGCAGAGACGCGCGCACCTCTTTCAAGGAGGCAGCCGCGCTCTCTTCCGACGCCGTGTCGATGCGTGGAGGCCCGCCACACCCGAACGACCATGTGGCGAGACACAAGCCGACCGCCGACGACAGCTTCGTCATCGATCACCCCCATGGCCGCGCGTCGGCGCGGCGAAAAGCGCCTCCTCCCGGGCCGGTCCTTGGCCCGAGGCGCGGAAGCTCCTGGTATCGAGCCTACATCGACCCGTCCCGGAACTGACAGCGAGTCCGCCGGATGGCCTGACGCGTGCCGCCGGGCAGGCCGGGTCGCCCGGGCCCGCGCGACAGCCTGCGCGAGAGCGGCCCTCAGTCCAAGCAGGGCAGCCGCAGCTCGACCCGGAACGAGTCCTTCTCCGGCCGAACGCGCATGTCCGCTTCGCCGCGATAGAGCGCGGCCAGGCGGCGACGGACGTTCTGGAGACCGATGCCAGCGCCCTTCGGATCAGCTGAGTCGGGGTCGCGCGGGTTCTCGACCACGACCAGGAGCCGGTCGCCACGTTGCTGGGCCTCGATGCGGACACTGCCTCCGTCGAGCATCTGGGCGATCCCGTGCGTGACCGCGTTCTCGACGAGGGGTTGGAGGACGAGGGGTGGCACGGTGCAGTGTCGCGTCCGCTCGTCCGCCCGGATCTCGGAAGAGAGCCGGTCCCCGAAGCGGACCTTCTCGATCGAAAGGAGGGCCTCGGCGAGATCCAGCTCCTCGGCCAGCGGGATGCGCTCGCGTGACCCCAGCGTGAGGCTGCGCCGGAGGAAATCGCCGAGCCGGACGCACAACCGCCGCGCCTCCTCCGGCCGAGCTGCGATCAGGGCGTTGATCGAGTTGAGGCTGTTGAAGAGGAAATGGGGGTGGATCTGGGCCCGCAGTGTCCGGAGCTCCGCCTCCCGTGAGGCGATCTCGAGCTCGAGGGCACGACGCTCGGCCTCCTGCGACGCCTCGAGCGCCCCCAGGAGATAGTGAAAGGCCGCGGCGAGAAGGTAGAACGCCACCCCGAGGCCGAGCAGGAGGGGGGCGGCTTCGGTCTGCTTCGCCGCGAGGCCCGGGAACGTCTCGTACCGGTCGAAGAGGAGAGCCCAGCCGCGGCTGGCGATCAGCCAGATGACCGCCGAGATGACCGCGGCGACGAGCTGTGTCCCGATGGCCCGGAGAAGATGCGAGAGCTTGAGTGGGGCGGCGCGGCAGACCCAGAACGATCCGAGGCCCACGAAGCCGTAGAGGACGGCGAGCGGCAGGGCGAACACAACCGCCTCCAGCCAGCCGAAGGACGCGGCATTGACGAGGAGCGCCGCGAGGAGACCCCCGAGCAGCGCCCACGCGGCCAGGTATGCCCCGAGGACGCGCCACTCCGCCAGGATCGGGTGCATGGGCTAGCCCCGTTCCCGCACTAGTTCTTGACCTCGGCGCCTCCCATGATCACCGTCCCGGTCAGAATCAGACGCTGCGTGCTGCCGGGTGCTCCAAGCGTCTTGTCCTCGATGCCGCCGAGGAACGCGTTGATCCGGTTGTCGACCTCCCACTCCTCGGGGACCCGGAGGGCAACACCGCCCCAGAAGGCGAAGACATCGAGCACCGCCCCCTCCGGGCCGATCGTGGCCTTTCGCAGGTCCACGTCGCATCCGCCCATGACCGCCAGGGCCTGGCCGCCCTGAAAATCGGGGGAGGCGTTCACGGTCTTGCTCCCTCCGAGGATCGCCGTCACGTTGACGCCCGACCTGGGATCGGCCCGCTGCGGCGGGGGCCGCAGCGCCCGCCAGGCGATGCTCCCGCCGGCCAGCAGGAGGACAAGGGCCAGCAGCCGCTGGAAGTTCATGTGACCGGAGGTGAAGGCGAGGAGGAAGACGCCGAGGAGAATGAACGCCAGCCCCCCTGATCGCTGTCCCGGCGGCGACATGAGCTTGAGGATGCCGAGGATCACGAAGGCCAACGGCCAGAAGCGGAAGAACGGGCTGGAGTCCACGAGGCCGAGGTTGTCGAGGGCCAGGAGCAGCCCCGCCGTCATGATGGTCAGCCCCAGGATGAGGCGGGGGCCGATCCCGGGGTGTGGCGGTCGTCTGTCCTCGCCGTTCATCTCTCTTCCTCCATCCATAACTTACGGCAGGACAGACGGTTCCGGAACCCGGGAATCGGTGAAGCCACGGCCCTCGCCGGCGGATGACGGCCAGCTGACCTACAATCCGCGCGGGGTGCCCGGAATGATCGGCCGAAAGCTGGGACAGTACAAGGTTCTCGAGGAGCTGGGCCGTGGGGGAATGGGTGTTGTGTACCGCGCCCTCGACACCAGCCTCGGCCGGGAGATCGCGTTGAAGGTCCTGCGGCCGGTCCCCGGCACCGACCGGGAGGCGGAGGGACGGCTGCGCCGGGAAGCACGCGCCGCCGCGTCCCTGAGCCATCCCGCGATCTCGGTGGTGTACGAGATCGACGAGGCCGATGGCGCCACCTTCATCGCGATGGAGCTGGTCCAGGGTCGACCGCTGGCTGCTCTCCTGGAGGAGGCACCCCTCGAGCCGGTGCGGGCGCTGGATCTCGCGCTGGAGGTGGCGGAGGGTCTCGTCGAAGCCCATGCACGGGGGATCGTCCACCGGGACCTCAAGCCCAGGAACGTCATGTTCACCGAGTCGGGTCACGCCAAGATCATCGACTTCGGTCTCGCCAAGCTCGTCCATCCGCGTCCACCCGTGGACAGCGGGAGCGACACTCCGGCCTGGGGAGACACCGACCCGGGACGCATCGTGGGCTCGGCCGCCTACATGTCGCCCGAGCAGGTGCGGGGGGCGGAGGTGGACGGACGCAGCGACCTCTTTGCGTTTGGTGCGCTGCTGTACGAGATGCTCCGGGGCGAGCCGGCGTTTCGTCGAGAGACGGGGGTCGAGACGCTTCATGCCGTTCTCAAGGAGCCCGCGCCGCGCCTCGGCGGGACGGGCCTCGGCGCCGCCGCGCCCGTGCTCCAGCGCATCCTCGACCTCTGCCTCGCCAAGTCGCCGGAGGATCGGTACGCCTCGGCCCCCGCTCTGCTGGCCGACCTCCGCGAGGCCCGGCGGCGCCTCGATGCGGGGGCAGCGCCAGCTGAGCCGCTGGGCGCGCCGGTCGCCTCCGCCACATCGCCGCCGCCGCCCCCCGCCGCCTCGACCGGCCCGCTCCGAGTCGCCATCGTCGATGACGAGGAGCCGGCCCGAACCGTGCTCAGGGAGTACCTCGGCCGCGAGAAGGAGGTGGAGGTCGTGGCCGAGTGCCGCAACGGCTTCGAGGCGGTGAAGGCAGTCAACGAGCTCGCTCCCGATCTCCTCTTCCTCGACATCCAGATGCCGAAGCTCAACGGCTTCGAGGTCCTGGAGCTGCTCGGGCGGGACGTGCCGGCGGTCTTCGTCACCGCCTTCGACGAGCACGCCATCCGGGCCTTCGAGGTCCACGCCGTCGACTACCTCCTCAAGCCCATCGCCCCCGAGCGCATCGCAATTGCCCTCGAGCGTGCCCGCGAGCGCATCCGGAAGCAGGACCCGATGCCGGTGGCGGAGCTGGCCGAGGCCGGCCGCGTCGGCGGGGGCCCGCTCGAGCGGGTGCTGGTGCGGCAGGGGCCTCGGGTCCACGTGATCGCGGCCGAGAAGCTCGACTGGGTGCAGGCCCAGGACGACTACGTGAGCCTCAACTCCGGGGGCAAGGCCCATCTCAAGCAGCAGACGCTGACCGATCTCGAGCGGAAGCTCGACCCTGCCCGCTTTGTGCGGATCCACCGCTCGTACCTCCTCAACCTCGATCGCCTCGCCCGTATCGACACCGAGGGCGGGGAGCCGAAGGCGGTCGTCCTCAACGACGGAACGCGGCTCCCCCTTTCCCGCTCGGGCTACCAGCGCATCAAGAAGCGTCTGTGAT